>NZ_ANAH02000009.1:0-300000 GCF_000335475.2 Cystobacter fuscus DSM 2262
TCGAAGGTCGGTATGCCCAGAGGCCGGGTCGACTTCCCGTCCCCCTTCGGGATGTGCACACGCCTGACGGGCGGCGCTCGGTAGTCTCCGGACTTCGCGCGGTTGAGCAGCAACTGGAGGTTGGCCTCCAGTGCTTGCGCATACTGCTTCGCTGTCTGTCCGTCGACCCCGACTGCCCCGTCCTTGCGCGTGCGCCGGTAAGCCTCCTGGAGCCACTCCAGGTCGATGTGGTGGGCCAGCGTCGTGAACGCCATGTCCGGCCCCTGCCTCGCCAGCGTCGCTATCCGTTGGAGTTTCGTTGAGACGGTTGTAGGGCTCGGTGTCCCCGCCATCTTTCCCTCCCTCGATTCCATGTTCCGGTGCCCCCTTCCCTCCACAGGGTCCGCCCGGGTGCGTTCCCCTGCTTCGGCGGTACTACCCCAGGTTCCTGGAGGACCCTCTTGTCTGCGTGCCCCGCTCTCAGACCCCGGCGAGACCCCAGGACCTGGCCTGTTTCGGCCCTGGGCTGCTGCCTTCCGCTACTCGTACGGCGTCGGCTCTCGCGACGATTCAGATCTTTCGAGGCTCAATCACGCGGCCCACATACTCGCTGTCTACGCTTCGCAGCCCGGGTTGCCCCGGCACCACGCAAGACTCGCTTCCGGCTGGTGGCCTCCTTTGCCGGGCGGGGTTTGAACCCGCAGGGTCCCTTCGTGAAGTTTCCGCTCCTACATCGCTTCCTCCTCACCCAAGCTTTGCCTGGCGCACACGAGTCGTCTGACACCCTTTCGGAAGGTGATGCGCGGCGAGACCCTGAGCGCCATGCCCTACCTGCTGGGCGTGGCGAGCTGCGGCGCGCTCGCGTTCCTTGCCTGGACCGTGCGCCTGCTCGGGGACGAGCGCATCATCTTCGGCCGGTCGTGAGCCTTTGGCGTGCGGGGGCCTGGCGTTTCTTATCGGGAAATACAGGGCTGCGCGGCAGGGGAAACAATCCGGGTCAACACACCCGGAAGCGCGCTGTCAAAGCGAGTGGACGCTGCTCATGCGTTCGAGCAGCGGGGCTCCGCTCTCAACGGACTCGCGGGCGACACGAGCTGCGCTTGGGGATGCACGGGCTGCAACCTGGGCAGCCCCAAGTGCACCAGAAGGGCGCGCACCCCACCAGGAGCCGTCAGGTCCGCCAGCACCCGCCGCCAGCCCCCACACCGCTCGCAAGTGAAGACGTCGAAGCCGAACGTCCTCCGCAGGGTTGCGCCTGGTCCACTCGCGGCGTCCTCTTCTTCTTCGGCTCCTTGCTGGCCGCTGCCTCAGGCGCCACGCTCGCCTCCTCCGCTCCTGCGGGGACCAGAAATGGCCGCGGTTTCGCGCCTGGAGAGCTTGCGCGCCGCCGGGGGCTCCCGGCCGATGAGGCGGTGGAGCGCCTGAGAGAGGGGAGACCCCGAGCCTTCTCTTCACGTCTTCAGTACTTGCACTGGGGCGCGCCCGTGGCCGCGTCGACAGTGTTTTGGTTGGCGGGATCGAAGAAGTTGGTCGTGACGGCCACGGTGCCGGGACGGGTGCCCTTGCTCACGGTGATTCCGCAGCCATAGCCCCGCTCGAACCGGCTGTTCTTGATGAAGGAGCCAATCTCCCGGCTCACGTTGACATTGCCCGAACCGTAGATGCCTTCAGCGTATAGGCGGGATAGAAGCCATGTGGAGGGTGAGGGCTGGAGCGCAGGAGCCGAGGAGGGCCCGGGCCGGGGCCCGCTTCAGATCCTGCGTTGGAAGTCCCAGGTGCTCCACTATCGAGCGCACCCCTGCCGGGGCCGTCACATACGCCAGCACCTTTCGCCTGCCTCCACAGCGGGCGCAGGCGAACACGTCCAGCGCTGAGCAACTCGGCCCAGTCTCCTCGCGGCGTCTTCTCCTTCATCGGCTCCGTGCTGGCCGCTGCCTGGGGCGCCACGCTCCTCTCCTCCGCTCCGGCTTGGGGGACCAGCCTTTTTCAGCTCCCTGCGCATGTAGTCCACCGCGGAGCGCCGCCCGTACGATTCGTCGAAGGGCAGTGAGTCCGCCAGTTCCGCGCCCCAGTTGGGCGACAGGTAGTTCGTCTTGCCACCTGCGTTTACCGGGCCGGACATGGAGCCGTAGCGATCGGTGAAGCCCCACGTGCCGAAGCTCTCGCAACCCGGGCTGGCTTGGAACTGCAGGCACACGGCGAGCTTGTCGGAGAACAGCGTGGGCCGACTGGAAGCGTCCGATACGTCGAGCTCCGACACGCGCACCTTGACATGCGCCTGCGCGATCACCCTCTGCATGGCCGCCCGTAGATCGGCGGCCAGGGCCGGATCGTCGTCGGGGTCGTAGTTGTGTGATTGGAACCCGATGCCGTCAACCAGCTTGCCATAACCCAGGCCGTTGATGTAGCGCACGAAGGCAATCATGTTGTCGAGTTTGTCAGCCGAACCGGCTTGGTCGATACCGAACTCGTTGATCCAGTTCTCGGCGCTGGGATCGATCTCCTTCACCTTGCGCAGCGCGTCGATGTAGATCTGCAGGCCGAACGCCTTGTACCAGACCGAGAGGTTGTTCTCGTCTTCGGCGCCACTGCGTAGGCCGTAGGGTTCGTCGCTTTCGTACGAGAAGATCTCGTTCAGGGTGTCCCATTCGTGCACACTGCCCTTGTATCGCGTGACCAGGGTAGTGATGTGGTCCATCAGCGCTTGCCGCAGCGCCGGGTAGTTGCGGGCGTCGTACAGGCTCCAGATCCACTGCGGCAGCGCCTCGTGCCACACCAGCGTGTGGCCGTGCACGCGCATGTTGTTCTTCGCCGCAAACGCCACCAGCGCATCGGCCTCGGCGAACGCGTACTGGTCAGGCTGTGGGTGGATGGCCTGGAACTTGAAGTGCATTTCCGGCGTGATCATCGAGTAGTTCTCGGCCAGGACCTGGCCGTACTTCGCATCCGACAGCAGCGCGTCGGCGTTCGCGGCCGCGCCGATCCACAAAGGCTTGGGCAGACCTTGCGCCAGCGAGCGCAGCGAGTCCGCAGGCGGGGTGTAGGCCCGCAGCATATCGGCGCCGTTGTCGGCGATCTGCGCGTCTTGCGCCTGGATGCTGGTGATCGAGAAGCCGCCCCCCAATTCGGCGTCAGCGCCGAAATACAGCTTGCCCTTGCTGAACACCGGGTGGTTGTCGGATTCCTTGAAGCGGCCGATCTCCTTGCCGTTGACACTGAAAATCAGCGCCGTTCCCTGCCGGTTAACGCCGAAGGTGACGCGCGGGCCCAGGCCTTGGGCGCTGAAGTCCTGCTTGATCATGTCGACCCACACCTGGGCCACGCCACGAGTCAGGCCCAGGCGCACGTTGCGGCCGTCGATGCGCCATTCGTCGTAGCCGATCGGCAGGCTGCCGTAAAGGTCGACGAAGGCGCCCTTGTCCGGATGGACGGCTGCGTCGACCTCGATCTCGACGGAGAAATTCGCCGTGAAATCGAGGCGCGGCCCCATCAGGTTGATCGGCGGATTCAGATACCACTTGCCGCTGGTCTTCGGGCGGATCTTGCGGTCGAGGGGAACGACCGTGAGGGTCTTGCCGTCCCAGCCCGTGCCCGAGAACTGGCTCCAGTTGTAAGGCGCTTGCAGCAACTCCACCTTCGCGGTGGCGGCATCGTTGACTCGGGTGAGCTTACGAGACTGGACCGCGGTCGAGTCAGCCGCGCTCCCCCCGCAAGCCGCCAGCGCCGCGCTTAGAAGGAACGCCAAACCCAGGGCTGGCAACAGTTTCATGGCCATTGCAGGCATCTCCTTGTCGATCTTGTTTCAGCCATCTTCACTTCCTCCACAGTTGCACATCATTCGCTGCTCGACCAGTCAGAATCGGGCACACGCGGCGCTTTTCCTAGGGAGTCTTGAATTGCTAGAACGTGAGGTCCTTGGAAAGCCGGTCGCGCTATCCGTACTGGAAACATGCCCCAGTTGAGATTGACAACGGCCGCAGCTATTCAAAGCTGCCGCGTCTCGGCCGGCGCCGCATCCCAATCGTCATTGCGCCCGTCGACGTACGTGATGGGCGCCTCCGCCAGCACCGCATCGTCCACGCAATCCAGGCAAGCCACGTTCACCGCATAAAAGGTCCCGCGGCGCGGCGAATCGCCGATGACGAACGGGCGGATGCCGCACACGGTGCAAGACGGATGCTGCTCGCGCTTGCGGCCGAAGCGGTAGGTCGACAGCATCTCGCTGCCGGCCAGCAGGCGGAACGCGGCGGGGGCGACGACGGCGCCCCAGAACCGGGTCTTGAAGCAGATCGAGCAGTTGCAGCGCGTCGTGCCCTGGCCGAGGTTGATGTCGGCTTGGAAGCGGATGCCTCCGCAGTGGCAACTTCCGTTGTAAGTACTCGTCATCGTTTAATTTTTCCCATGGGGAAGTATTGTCGTGGCAATATCTATAAATTGCCACATTTCAAGTAACAGATGGGGCAGTGTTTGGAATCAGGCAACGGCAGTGCCATCGTCATCACGCAATACACCCATGATCAAATCGTTTTTCCAGCTACGCTACCTCGCGCTACGCGAAGCGCTCGCCTGCATCGGACTCGGCCTGCGCGACGTGCGCCATGGCGGCCTTTGGTGGCGCTCTTCCTTGTGCAGCATCGGAGCGGTCCAGCTTGTGGCTTTGGCTGTACTACCATTTCGGGACGTTCTTCCTGCAACTGAACGGCGGGATCACGCTCGTCTCCGTGGTCGGCTTGTCGATCCTGGGCGCGTTCGATTTCGGACCCGGCATCGCATCCGGTCCGGCGGCGCTGTCGAACATGGGCGGCCTGCAGGGCGTGGGCGGTCTCGCCAAAGGGCTGCTGGGCATCGCCCAGGTGGCGCTGTTCGCGTTGGCCCTGGCCGCCGTGGTCTATGCATTGGTATTCTTCATGAGCGCGCTGTTCACCGCCTGCCTGCCGGCGCGCTGCCAGGGGCTGGAACGCGAGCGCAGGGTCGTCGCGCGGCATTATCCGGCCTGGCGGCCCCACGCCATCGCGCCACGTCCCGCGCTGACAGCCTGGGACTGGGTGCAGAGAGGCTTGGGCCTGCTGGCATTGCTGATTCCGCTCTGGAGCGTCGTACTCCTGCTGCGCCTGCTCGCCGCCTGGAATGTGCGCTTCCTGTACGCACCGGCGGCTGCGGGCGTGCTGTCGAAGGAACAGCGGGGCGACCTGGCTGCGGCGCAAAAGCCGGCCATCTTCATGCTCGGCCTGCTGTGACTGCTCATGATGATGGTGCCGGTACTGAATCTGGTGGTGCCGGCGCTGGCGTGCGTCAGCGTGTGCCACCTGCAGCGGCGGGGGTGGACTGACCAGGCGGCCCTTGCCAGTGCCGCCACGGCGGCGCCAGACGTGGCGCCTGCCTGATACCCGGCTATCGCGTCCAGGCGAGGTTGCCGTATTTATGCGGCATCCAACTGGGCCAGCGCGCGACGATATTTTTCCGTCCTGGCCACGTCGGCAGCCGTGGGGGCCGCAATGCGGGACAAGTCGGCATTGTCCCGGAGGTCCGCATACTTGACGCGGCGGCCAATCGCATTCGCCGCCGCGCGGGCGATGAAAGCTTCGTAGGTTTCTCCATCCCTGCGCGTCACCGAATCCAGCGCTTCGAGCAGGTAGCCGGGAAAGCCTTCGGCCGCGAGTTGGTCGAGCGTCAGGCCCGTATCTTCGATGACGTCGTGCAGGATTGCCACAATGCGCTCGGCATCGTTTTCCATGGCCTGCATGACGCGCTTCGGGTGTTCGATGTAAGGGCGGCCTGCCTTGTCCGTTTGTCCGGCGTGCTGCTGCTCTGCTATCGAGATCGCGCGTTCGAGAAGGCGCTCGAGTGGGATGGGTTGGTTCATGGTTTTCCTTGAGGTCTTCATCAGCGCAGTAGCGTTAGGCCCGGCGGCAGGGCGTCGCCGTACATGCGGGTGGCGCTGGCCTGGTCCAGTTCGACCACGTCGCGCACCATCGCCGCCCAGCCTTCCGGTGCGTTGCTGGCCGCCAGGCGCCGCAGCGTATAGGCGGGATAGAAGCCATGTGGAGGGTGAGGGCTGGAGCGCAGGAGCCGAGGAGGGCCGCTGACGGGGCCAGCAAGGCCGCGCGCCGCGCCGGTACACGGGACGGTACAACCCCTTGGGGCACACCCCTGCCCTGGCCGCCCTCGCTTGAGGAGAGCGGCAGGGAGTTACGGAGGCCGGTGTCCAGCAGGAGGTCTCCGCCAGGGAAACACGCTCACCGGGTTGCTGGGCTTTTTCTTTGCCCTCGTTTCCCCATGTGCCCTCAGGGCGAGGGTGCGCACGGCCCGAGCCCCGTCACCGTAGGCCGCGGCCACTGTGGGGGCGGCCAGCGGACCGGTGCCCCGTCGCCGGGTTGACTCCTTCTCCCGGGGGCATGGCACTTCCGGTTCGCATCCAGAGGCTGTCCAGTCCCTTCAGGATGGAGGATTCCACCGATGGAGGCCGCCGGCCCGGCTTCTGCCCAAGAGCCGCCCACCCGCCTCCCGGTGTTCAGCAGGGGGAACTCCGGGCGAAGGTCGAGAGCCTGGCGTCCGCTCTGCGCTTCCTGCGAGGTCGACTGCGGGACATTCCGGAGGGAGTCCCGAGCCTCGATCATCTCCTCGTGTGTCTGGTACAAGCGAAGGCTTGCATCGCTCAGGACGGCAGGACGCTGCGTCGCTGGAGGGACAACGCCCTGTTCTGGATGCATATCCACGAGGTCTCCGCGGATATGCTGCTCCTCATCCCGATGGACATGCTTGCCGACGAGGTCATGTCGCTGGATGCTCACTTCCGGCGCAACATCCACGAGCCCGTCGCACGCGCGACTTGGCAGGGGGCGGACGAGAGGTCGGGCGCATGCGCCTATAGGCGGAATGGGGGCCTTGTTTGAGTGGGAGGGCTGGTGCAAAGGGGTTGAGAAGGGCCGCTGGAGGGTGACGGGCGGGCTGTGCGCCGGGCCGGAGCAGAGGCGGTGCCGCCCCTCTGGTCACACCTCGGCGGATTGGATCCCCGGTGGGCCCACGTTGACGGGTTCCGACCGCGCTGGAGGCGTCTGAAGGACACAACGCATAGGCGCGAGCGGTTGCGTTGCGACAGGCTCGCGGCGGGCCCCGAACCCGGATGCACGGTGGTGCGCATCCGGGTTCCGTGAGGGGACAGGGGTGCAAGACAGCCACGTCTTGTGCCCAGTCAGCCGCTACTCGGCCTTGCCCTCCGCCTCCTTCTTCAGCCTCGCGGTGAGCCCCTGGTCCGCCCGGTCCGCGTACGCGCGGCACGCCCCCGGGTCGATGAAGGCCTGTCGCCCCTCGCGCTCGCTCCGGGCCCGCAGCTCGAAGAAGCGGCCTGCCCCCGGGTGGGTGGGGATCATCACGTCACACGGCAGGGTTCGGATCTTCTCGATGCTGCCGCGGAACCGCTGCACGCGGGCGGCGTCGGCGCCGTGGCGGAAGCGCGGTGCGGCCACAGGCGTGAGGCTCTCGGCATACACCACGTCCACACAGCGCTCCCCCTCGCAGCTGCGCCACGTCCACGTCGTCGCGCCGGGGGTGTGCCCCGGCGTGTGGTGCGCGGTGACGACGACCTTGCCGAGCGTCACCGTCCCGCCGTCGGCCACCGTCACCACGTCCCGCACGGCCGGGTAGCGCATGGAGGCCCCGTAGCCTGCCAGGGGATCATCCGGGGTGACCGACCCGAGGCGCAGCGCCTTGGCCCCGGCTGGGCTCGCCGCCACCTTGGCGCCGCTCATCCGCCGCAGCGCCGCGATGCCCCCGGCGTGGTCGCAGTGCGCGTGCGAGTTGAGGATCCACTTCACGTCGCGCATCTCAAAGCCCAGGGCGCGCACGCCCTCCGCGATGCGCTCCGCGGACTGGGGCAGTGCGCCGTCGACGAGGATGAGGCCCTCCCCGCTGTCGATGAGGACCGACGACAGCCCCGCGACGCCGACGTAGTACGTGTTCCCGTACACGCGGAACGGCGCCTGCGGCCGGTTCCACTCCGCGCAGTCGCCGCACTCGATGGGCGCGGTGTCGGGCGGGACGGAGGGGGTTGCAGCGGTGACGAGCGGGATGAGCAAGGCGAGCAGTCGCATCGGGGTTGGCTCCGAAAGGGGAGGGAGAGGCCGCCCCCCGTGCAAGGAGCCTGCCGCGAGCTCCAGGCCGTCCGCCCGGATTTCTTCCTTCCGAGGTCGCAGCGGGTCCGTGTGCCGGACACCACAGAGCGCCTCCACTCGACCGCACCCGGCGCGGCTTCGTGGACGCGATCCGCGCGGGTGCACCGGATGCACGGCGGGGTGCATCCGGGCTCCGTGAGGCCAGGACGCCTCAGCCCCGGGGCGGGCCGTAGGAAACGGGCCGGACCGCCGAGCCCGAGCCTCCGCGCTCCTTGAGTGCCAGCACGAGCGTGCAGGACAGCCACGTCTTGTCCGTGGACATCTCCTTCAGGCGCAGGTTCTTTCAGCGACTCGAACGAGGCGGTGCGCCCCCGCATCTGCTCCACGAAGGCCTGCGAGACGCGGAGCATGTTCTCCGGCTGCTGGAAGCCCGCCTTGCGCGTGAAGTCCAGGCGCGCGGCCATCTCCCGGGACACCTCGGCCAGCTCGATGCCCGAGAAGAACTGCACCAGGGTGATGAAGAGGCCGCAGAAGCAGGCGATCTGGAAGTCACCCGCCTGGACCGCTTGATGGAAGGCCCGCTGGTAGAGCTCCATCACGGCCGGCAGCGTATAGGCGGGATAGAAGCCATGTTGAGGGTGAGGGCTGGAGCGGAGAGGCCGAGAAGGGCCGCTGCCGGGGCTAGCAAGGCCGCGCGCCGCGCCGGTACACGGGACGGTGCAACCCCTTGGGGCACACCCCTGCCCTGGCCGCCCTCGCTTGAGGAGAGAGGCAGGGGAGTTGGGGCGTGTTGACAGCAGACGGGGGTGCTCACGCAGATCGATCTGAACATCGCGCCCGATACGCGCTTTCTGTCCACCCTGGAGTGGAGGGGGTGGAGTCCCGACGGCCAGATGCTGTGGCAGCACCGCGCTCCCGGCGTCGCGCCCAACGTCCGCAACGGGGAGTTCCCCTGGTATTACGAGGTCCATCCCCGGGGTGAGGGCTTCCTCATCGTCAACTCCTGGGAGCGTGAATATGGCACCACCAGCATCGACTTCGGCTGTGCCGAGGTGCTCGACGGCAAGCAAGCCAACCGGCTGCTTCTGATGGATGGGCAGGGCGCCTGCACCCGCAGCCTGGGCATCGAATACGTGCCTACAGGAGTCGCCACCTCGGGCGAGGACTTCTGGATCTCGCGCTGCCTCTATCATGGCGCGGGAGTCCAGTGGCCCTCCATGCAGCGCCGCGACGCCATGAACCAGGTGCTGACCGATGTGATGGTGAATCCTCCTCCGCCGTACCTGACGCACGTCAGCCAGTCCACGCTGCTGAGCTGGGGAGACGGCAAGCTCAGCCGGCGGTCCGAGTCCTTCGAGCCGCTCTGGTCGCACGTCCTCCCCATCTTCGGACAGGAGAATCCCGCGGAGCTTCCGGATGGACAGCTGGGAGTGGTGGGACGCCGGAGCCGTTCCGAGGGCTTCACCTTCGGAACGAGTGTCATCCCGCTCGGCGATGACTTCGTCATGGTGCGGTTCTCGGGCCAAGGCAAGCCGCTCGGCGCGGTGGCCACCGGGATTCCTACCCGGGAGATCCCTGGTCAGCCCAGAGCCATCACCACGGACGCTCTGGGGATGATTGTGGCAGGAGGCGAGGCGAACTCGGTGGTGGCCCTGTCCTGGACGGGGAGCAAGCAGTGGGAGCGCGCCGTGAAAGACATGGTCCCGGAGCTGTGCCTGCCGAAGGTGCACTCCGTGGCCTCCCACGCCCGATACGGAGTGCGGGTGGTGGGGCTAGGCTACGTGCCTGCCGTGGATGGCACGTGCGAGGAGACACCCCAGAGCCAGCGCATCTTCGTCATGGCCCTCACGCGCTGAGCCGGTAAATACCTTTTGGGTGCCGCTAGCATGCCTTTTGGTTATGCTGCGATCATGGAACTCAGACACGTGAGGTATTTCGCGGCGGTTGCCGAGCAGATCAGCGTGACCCGCGCGGCGCAACTGCTTCATGTTTCTCAACCTGCGCTCAGCCGGCAAATCCGCGACTTGGAGGAGGAACTCGGAGTCGATCTCCTCGAGCGATATCCCAATTCCATCGCTCTGACGGAAGCGGGCAAGGTGTTTCTCGCCGAATGCAAGGTCATCCTCCGTCGGGTCGAAGACGCCGTCGAGAAGGTGCGACGGAAATCGCCTTCGCATCGGTCCATCCTGAGGATCGGATTCGCCGCCACGCCGGCCGTGGAAATCCTGAAGCAAGCGATGCGGGTTTTCCACAAGCAGCATCCATCGATCCAGATCGAGCTCAAAGACCTGTCGAGCAACGGGATCGTCCGCGGCGTGAGGGATCTGAAGCTGGATCTCGGAATCACCATCGGCGTCGCCCCCCAGTCATTCGAGGGGCTGGCGATGAAAGAGCTCGGAAGCTACGGCGTCACCGTGGCTTTCCCCAAAGAGCACCGTTTCGCGAAGCTGAAGCAAGTGCCGTTGGCCGAAGTCGCGAAGGAAGGGCTGATCACCTTCACGAAGAGCGAGCACCCGGAGGCTCATTCGGCGATCCGGAAGATCCTCTCCGGGTTCACCGAGGAGCCGAACATCGTGATGGAGTGCGACGGGATCTCCAGTCTCTTCGCGGCCGTCGAGTCCGGCAAAGGCGTCGCGATCGGCTTCGAGACGATGGCGAAGCTCGCGGGCAGCCGGCTCAACTTCCGTCCGGTGCTGCCGGCCCCGCCCAGGCTGCCCGTCGTGGTGATCTACGATCAAGCCAAGCTGTCCTCGGCAGGGACCGACTTCCTGGCCACCCTGGCCGCCGTGAAGCTGAAGTCGCTTCGTCCGGCGGCAGGTCTGCTCATCGTCTGACGCCTCTCATCGGAACAGCTCGTCATTTCGCGCCAGAGTAGCCGCCGAAGTACTTGATCGGGGACCACGTCGGGATGATCTTCGGCAGTTCCGGAGCGAGTTTGCTGTATTTGCCCGCACCGAACACGACCTTCCCGTCCACGACGGTCATCACGGAAGTGATGTGCTGGATCTCCCCTTCCGGCACCGAGAAGTAGTCGGTGCTCAGCAGCGCGAAGTCCGCTAGGTTGCCCGGCGCGATCCTCCCGCTCTCGTTCTCGGTCTTGGTGAACCACGCGGCACCCAAAGTATAGAGTTTGAGCGCCTCTTCCCGGCTCAGGCGGTTGTCCTTGGCCAGGATCTCCGAGCCCGACACCGACTTGCCGGTGACCATCCACTGGATAGCCACCCACGGGTTGTAAGAAGAAGCCCTGAATCCGTCGGTGGTCATGGCCAGCGGGATCCCGCTGTCGACGAGCTGACGCAAGCGAGGCGTCTGCAGGGCCACCTCGCGGCCGTGGGTCTTGATGAAGCCGTCTCCGTGGAGCGCCATCTTGTCGTCCAGCGCGATTCCGCCGCCCAGTTTCTTGATCCTTTCGATGTTTTTCGGGCTGATCGTTTCGGCGTGCTCGATGCTCCACCGCAGGCCGTCGAAAGGCATTTTCTTGTTCAGCGATTCCAGAGCATCCAGGAATGGAGAGATGTTCTCGTCGTAGCTGACATGCATCCGGAACGGGCTTCGCCGCTTCACCAGCTTGCCCACGTCCTCTTCGACGGTCTTTCGCATGAGTTCCCGATCGATCACCACCGCCGGCCGGTCGAAGTTCTCATGGTCGTGGAGTTGGGCGTTCAGCACTTCTCCGTTGGTTTGGTATTCGTGACCATGCGCCAGGGTTGGGTGCGTGTTGTCCCCGGGGCTGGTCGGAGACTTCTGGGTGATGGCATCGATCTCGGCGTCCACCATCGAAGCGCCGGGCTCGACGAGCTGGAGATCCATGAAAGGCAAACGAACGTTCAAACGCTGATCCTTGATCAGGGCTTCAATGGGCTTGTGCCCTTCCGGGTAGGGGATGATGCTGCCGGACTCCAGCGCTGATACCACTCCGAACCGGTTCAAGTCGTTGATCGCGTAGGCGAGCGAGTTCACCTTCTCCTCGAAGGAAGGCAACGGGACCACCGCTTCGAGCGCCACGAAGGTCCAGGTGAACCCTCGCACGACGCCGGTGTACTTGCCTTGCTTGTCTTTCTCGAACTCCGTGCCGGGCGGCATCTGGAACTTGGGGGTTCCCACGCCGATCTCCTTCATCGCCAACTCGTTCAAGAACGCCTGGTTGTAGGCGTATTGAACGATGTACGGCCGGTCAGGTACCGCGGCGTTCAGCTCCTCCGGGGTCGGGAACCGGTTCTCCTTGAACTGATACGGCGACCAACCCCCGATCACCTTGACCCATTGGCCCTTGGGCGTTCTTTTGGCCTGTTCCTTCAACATCTCGAGGGCGCGGCTCAAGGTGGGAACCCCGTCCCACCTCACGTTGTAGTTGTAGTTGTTCTCATTCAGCACGTGGACGTGGGCTTCATTGAGGCCCGGGATCAGGCGATGCCCCTCCGCATCGATCAGTTGGGTTTTGCTGTTCTTGAGGGCGAGGATCTCGGCGTCGTCGCCCACTGCGTAGATCCGCCCTCTTTTGATCGCGACCGCGGAAGCCGCCGGCTGCGCCAGGTGCTGAGTGGTGATCTTCGCGTTGAAAACGATCAGATCGGCCCCGGGACGAAGCTCGTCTCCACGCGCAGGGAGGCCGGCGAGCAACAGGTGCGAGAGAGCCAGGAGTCGGAGTGCAGACATGGGTCCTTTTTCACGGCAGAGGGTTGCATGGGGAGGCCAGCAGAGGGCCAAGTGATCTGCCTTGGGTGAGAGTCTCGTACGGAAGAAAATCCCGGAACACTACTTGTTGGTAGGGACTAGCATGCCTATCGGGCATGCTGCGGTTCAGAGCTGGGTCGGCAACAAGCTCGCGGCCCAGCCCCAGAGGCGCTCGGCCCAGCTGCGCGCCTTCCATTCGGCAAGTAAACTTGCGAGAGAGCCTGCCGCCGCAGAAGTGACGCTGCGGCGGCAGGTTGTGCTGAGCCGCCACCCTCTATCGCGCCTCGGCGTATAGGCGGGATAGAAGCCATGTTGAGGGTGAGGGCTGGAGCGGAGAGGCCGAGAAGGGCCGCTGCCGGGGCTAGCAAGGCCGCGCGCCGCGCCGGTACACGGGACGGTACAACCCCTTGGGGCACACCCCTGCCCTGGCCGCCCTCGCTTGAGGAGAGAGGCAGGGAGTTGGGGCGTATTGACAGCGGCTGCGCCAGGTTCAGCACCACGCCCGCACTGGGAGGCCTGGAGTGGCCTGGACGTCCTGCCTTCCCTGGAGCCCGCCCTGCTGGTGCCCGAGGGCCGGCGTGCCGTCATCGTCGCGCCCCATCCGGATGACGAGGTGCTCGGGACCGGAGGGCTGCTCGCGCGGCTTGGCCGGCTCGGGCGGGACGTGTTGGTTCTCGCCGTCACGGATGGGACGGCGAGCCATCCGGGGTCCACCTCCTGGCCGGTGGAGCGGCTCGCGCGGACGCGGCCCCGGGAGACGCAGGAGGCGCTGCACCGGCTCGGGCTGGGCGGGGCGCGGGTGGAGCGGGTGGGGATTCCCGATGGCGCCGTCACCGAGAACGAGGAGCGGCTGGTGGAGTGGTTGGGCGCGCGGCTTCGTCCGGACGACGTGGTGCTGGCCACGTGGCGCCTGGATGGACACCCGGACCATGAGGCGGTGGGGCGGGCGGCGTCGCGGGCGTGTGCGGCGTTGGACGGCCGCTGCGTGGAGTTCCCCATCTGGATGTGGCACTGGGCCCGGCCCGGAGACACGCGGGTGCCCTGGTCCCGGGCGCGGCGCATCGAGTTGGACGAGGCCACGCTCGCGCTCAAGCGCCGGGCCATGGAGGCGTACGTGAGCCAGTTGGAGCCGGATTCCACCACGGGAAACCCGCCCATCGTGCCCCCTTACGCGCTCGAGCGGTTGATGCGGCCCTTCGAGGTGGTGTTCACATGAGCGTGCCCATGGCGCACTTCGAGCGCATGTACGCCGACAGCGAGGACCCCTGGGAGTACCGGCGGCGCTGGTACGAGCGGCGCAAGCGGGCGCTGACGTTGGCGATGTTGCCGCATGCCCGCTATGCGCGTGCGTTCGAGCCGGGGTGTTCGATTGGCGAGCTGAGCGCGGAGCTGGCGGCGCGCTGTGACGCCCTGCTGGTGAGTGACGGCAGCGAGGCGGCGGTGCGCGTGGCCCGGAGGCGCCTGGCGCCCTGGCCGCATGTGCGGGTGGAGCAGCGGCTGCTGCCGGACTCGTGGCCCGAGGGGACCTTCGAGCTCGTGGTGCTCGGCGAGTTTGGCTACTACCTGGACGCGCGTATAGGAGGGATGGGGGCGGTGTGGAGGGAGAGGGCAGGAGCCGAGGGGTCGAGGAGGGCTGCGGACGGGTGCCACGAGGGCTGTGCGCCGGGCCGGTGGAGACGAGGTGCAGCCCCATGGGGCACACGCCGGCCCAGAGGCCTTCCCAGGGGAAGGCAGCAGGGGCGTGGGCGTCTTTGGCACCGTGACGGCTCGAGGCTCAACACCCCGCGTGCTGGGGTGGCCCCTGCGCTGCGGCCAGCGGCAGCAGGCCGCGTGGGCAGTGACAGGTGCTCCAGAATGGGGCGTACTGCGTTGGGTGCCGTCAGGTACGCCAACACTCGGCGCCTGCCTCCACACCCGTCACAGGTGAAGACATCCAAGGCGAACGTTCTGCGCAGCAGCTTCGCGAGAGTCCACTCCCGGCATCCGCTTCTTCTTCGGCTCCTTCCTGACCGCTGCCTGGGGTGCCACGCTCGCCCCCTCCTCACCTGCTTGAGGGACCAGAAATGGCGGATAGGAGGGATAGAGGCCGTGTTGAGGGTGAGGGCTGGTGCAGAGGGGCCGAGAAGGGCCGCTGACGGAGGCCGCCCGAGCACTGCGCCAGGCCAGTGCAGAGGCCGCGCAGCCCCCTTTGGGTACACGCCTGCTCAGGCCGCGCTCCCCTTAGGGGCGAGGCAGTGGGCTTGGGCCTGTGGGCAACTGCGGCCTGGCGCTCAACACCACGCGAGCTGCGCTGGCCCCTACCTTCCGCATCGCGGTCACCCTCGTCAACGAGGGCAAGACGACCTTCGTGGGGGGCATGCACTTCATGCTCACGCACGCGGCGGTGGATCCGAAGGGGTATGCGGATCCCACCTCGCTGGAGCCGCCCGTCAGCGCGAGGGCGCAGCTCGGCGCGGAGACCCTGGTGGGAGGCACGCTGCCGACGCTCCGTCCTGGTGAGAGCACCGTGGTCGAGGCCGCCGGCAAGCTCTTCCGCGAGGACGCCAACCACATCCTCACCCTCGGCTTCCATGACGGCGATCAGAGCCTGCTCGAGCCCGAGCCCGAGCCTTGGTATTGGCTGCGCATCCTCTCGCCCCGCGCCAACCCGAGGGCGTTGGTGATCAGTGAGTCCCTGGTGGATCCAACGAGCTCCAAGCGGGAGGGCTACACGGCCAGCCTGGTCCAGATCTCCCTCAAGAACGTGAGCCGGATCGTCCTGGAGGCCGGAACGCCCATCTCCGTGATTCATGGCTCCAGTGGCTCGGCGGGAGGGTACTGGGGACCGGACGACGAGATTGATCCGAACAACCCCGGCAATCCATACGCCAGCTTCTTCCGCGAACTCGTGTACCGGGGCCGCCTGGAGAAACCGCTGTCCCCGGGCGAGGTGATCCAGCTCGAAGTCGAGGTGAATGTTCCCATGGGCGTCACCGCGATCCAGCAGATGACCGTGGCCGTCGGCAACTGAGAGGAGACAATGCCCATGAAATACATCATGACTGTGGTGGGAAGCCTGGTGCTGGGTTTGCTGGTCGGCTGCGGCCCGGTGGAGATGAACGAGGCCCGCGTATCGGAGGAGCTGGTGGTGCCCGCGGACGGCACCGTGCTCTCGCCAGAGCTGAGGGACGCCATGCTCGCGCGGATCCCGAAGCCGTCCGAGGAGATGCTTCAGGCGGCCGCGGTGGCCTGCCAGCCAGCGAAGACGTGCACCGGTTCTCTCTCCTGCGGAAACTGGTCTCCCCTGTTCAATTGCGGCACCCTGTCGACGTGCAAGGCCTCCAGGACCGAGTGCAAGCATTGTGAGTACATGGAGGACGTTGGCCGAGTGGAGTGCGAGTACTTCGGTGTGCAGAAGCAGTCCAAGAACCGCTACCGTGTCTGCTTCAACGCGGCGGGGGCTTCTTGCACGGAGTATGCGTCCACGGCCTCCTCGGTCTGCGGCTGCATCGGTATCCCGTGAGGGCCCCGCGTCGCTGAGGTTGACTGCCCACAGTCGTGACCAATAGCGTGCATCGCCTCCTACGGAGCTCTGGAGGTGGTTTTGGCGATCGTGGCGGCGGACGTGGTCAAGGGACTCCTCGGCGCGGTGGCGGCGAGCGCGGGGGTCAACCCCTTCTTGAAGTGGATCCTCGACAGCGCGATCTTCCCGGGGCTCCTCAAGGACTGGCTGTTCCCCGTGCCGGCGGAGGACGTCTTCAAGGTCCTCGAGTCGCGCATCACCGCGCTCGTGGACAAGCGGGTGGAGGCCGCGGTGGGGGCGGCGGCATTCGAGCGGGTGAAGGCCGACCTCCAGGGGCTCGGGGCCGCGTTCGCCGACTACGCCAACGTCGTGGACCTGGACGAGCGGCGGTACCGGCTTGCCGTGCTGCTCGTCCAGGCCGATGTCTCGGCCGCGAGCGTGGAGGCGGTGCCCGACCGGTACCTGTACCTGCTGACGGATGCGCTGGTGGTCATCGCCGTGGCGCACACCGCCGCGCTTCTCGACCAGGTGCAGCAGCACCCGGAGCGCTACGAGAACCAGATCGCGCTCGACACGGCGGCCATCCGCTACTCCGAGCTGGCGGGCCGGCTGCGCGACCGCTTCCTCTGGTACCGGATGGGACAGATTGCCGGCGGGGTCGGCGAGGTGATCGAGAAGGAGAGCGACCGGCGCCCGAGCGCGACCGGCGAGCAGAAGATCGTGAAGTTCTCCGCCTATGACGACATGGCGCTCTGGTGGATGAGCCCGAACAAGTACCGGACGGAGTTCCTCGGCGGGCTCGAGACGGGCTGGGTACAGGCCGTCGGGATGGATCGCGCTTACTTCGAGAAGAAGCAGGAGGCCGCGGCGCGCGTCGTGGCCTACGGGGAGGAGCAGAAGAAGAAGGTGTACGACTGGTGGGGCGAGCACCTCACCAACCACACCCAGGAGTTCCTGCATCTCGTCGATTGGAAGGGGCGGGAGAGCGGAAGGAAGCCTCGTGACCGGACGGTGGTGCGCGCCTGGCCGCTGGGGCGTGTGGTGGCGCCTGACGCCTCCGCCACGGCGCTCGACCGCATCGACCTGTTCCTCGCCCAGCAGATGGATACCTTCTCGGTGTCGGGTCCGCGCTACGTCCAGACCTACCGCGTGCCCGGCGAGCCGCGGGTGGGCACCCAATCCAACTTGTTCTACCGCGCGGACACGTACGACACGGCCGTCGCGTCGATCTACTTCGCGGCGCGCGGCGATCTCCGGCGCGCGGGCGACCTCGCTGACGGGCTGTGCATCGCCCTGGAGCACGATCCGATCGGCGGGGGCCGCATCGTCGCGGCGACGCACGCCACCGCGCTCCTCGACCGCGCCGAGGGGTACGCCACGTCGATCTTCCCCGCCGACGGCGCCACCCGCGATGTGGGCAACGCGTGCTGGGCCGGCATCGCGCTGACCCGGATGTACGCGGCCACGCGTCAGTACCGCTACCTGCACCACGCCATCAGCATCGCGGGGTGGGTGTACAAGGAGCACGCGTCCAAGGACGCCTGGCAGGGGTACACCGGCGGCGAGGATGCGTGGGGGCAGAAGCGCGCGTGGCGGTCCGTCGAGCACAACGTCGACGCCTTCGCGCTCTTCACCAACCTGTACCGTCTCACCAGCGAGGCGCGTTGGGTCGCGGCCGCCCAGCGCGCCCAACGCCTGGTGAAGGCCTGTTACGTGCCGGAGGGCTATTACGTGACCGGCACCGGCGTAAGCGATGTGCTCAACGCGGGTGTCGTGCCGGCCGATGTGCAGACGTGGACGGCCCTCGCGGGGGTGAATCCGGCTGGCAACGCGTCGAGCCTCCGCTTCCTGCTCGATCGGCTTTCGACCACCACCGCGGGGTTCGCGGGGTTCAAGTTCGCGCTCGCCGGCGAGGGCGTGCAGAACGAGGTGACGGCGGGGGCTGTGATGGCTCTTCACCTCATGGGCGGCGACCTCCGCGACGGCGCAGAGCCCTACTTCGACAGCCTGGTCCGCCAGCAGCTCGAAGCGCCGGGGACCGTTGGCGCGGGGCTCGTCGCGACCCCCGGGGTCGAGGCGAAGACGGGGGCAGGCCTCGACTGGTCCTACTTCAACTGGCCCCACGCCGCGTCCAGCGCGTGGACCGGCCTCGCGCTTCTCGCGCGGGACGATGCGCGCGCCAACCCGTATGCCCCGGTGGGGTAGCGGAACCGGGGTCGGCTCAGCTGCAGACGTCAGCTCAATAAGCGACGGGTTGGTCGAGGAGCGTGGCGAGGGCGCGGTACTCGGGCCGCAATCCGCGTTCGGCCGCGCTGCCGGCCACGACCACGGGCAGCAACACACCCTCCAGCTCCGGATGGGCCGCGAGCCGCACGGCGATGGGTGCCATGACCTTCGCCTCGATGAGCCGCTTCAAGGGCCGGGCCCCCAGTTGGGGCTCGTACCCGTGCCGGGCCAGCCACGCCCGCGCGTCCGGCTCCACCACCAGCTTCAGCCCGCGTCGCGACAGCCCCGCCCGCGACGCCGCCTTCTCCAGCTCCAGGTCCACGATGCGCAGCACGTCCGCCTCCGTCAGGCGGCGGAACGGGATGATGTGGTCGATCCGGTTGAACAGCTCCGGCCGGAAGGCCTGACGGATGGCCCGCGTGAAGTCCTCCGCGCCCCGCTCCGCTCCGAACCCCGCCGGCTCCGAGTGCGAGACGCCGAGATTGCTCGTCATGCACACCACCGTCATCCGGAAGTCCACCAGGCGCCCCAGCCCATCCGTCAGTCTCCCCTCCCCCAGGATGCCCAGGAGCAGATCGAAGACCTCCGGATGTGCCTTCTCCAGCTCGTCGAAGAGGACGAGCGACAGGGGCTGTTGCCGCACCCGCTCGGCGAGGCTGGTGATGCCCGGGCCCACCTCCATCAACCTCTGGGCCGAGCCGGGCAACATGTACTCGGACATGTCCAGGCGGATCATCCGCTGCTCGTCGCCGAAGAGCGTGCGCGCCAGTTGCTTGGACAGCTCCGTCTTCCCCACCCCCGTGGGCCCGGCGAAGAGCAGCGTGCCCACGGGCTTGTCCGGATCATTCAGCCCGGCCTTGAACCGCGCGAGCACTCCGGCGGCCAGCTCACACGCCCGCTCCTGGCCGATGACGCCCTTCTGGAGCTGCGCCGCGAGCGTGTGGCGCTCGGCGGGGACCTCGTCGCTGATGAGCTGGAGCGGCAGGCCTGAGTAGCGCGCATAGGCCTCGGAGGCATCGCGCGGATAGAGCGTCCGGGACTGGCCGCGCTCGCCCTGCTGCTCCAGCCAGTCGAGGAAGCGGAACGCCTTGCCCGGAAACAGGCTGTCGCGTTGGAACGTGTCCAGGTGGGCCACGAGTTGCCGCAGCCCCACGGGATGGATGCTCACCCGGCTGCGCCGCACGGATTGGTAGCGCTGCATGAGCTCGGGCATCCGCGCGGCCGGGGGCTGCTCGATGCGCAGGACGCGGAAGGGCCGCAGCGCCTCCGGGAAGCGCCGCTGGCAGCGCTCGAGCTCGGCCTCGGTGCACTCGGCGATGAGGGAGAGCTCCCCGCTCATCGCGGCCGGCAGGAGCAGATCTCCAATCGACGAGCCATCCGGCTGGGGCGCGAGCAGGGACGTGAGCCGATCCACGAAGAGGTAGTCCTCCTCGTGCGACAGCGCGTCGATGAGATTCAGGCAGCGCTCCTGCCACATGCCCAGGTACACCATGCCGGCCACAATCCGCTCGGCGCTGGTGCGCCAGATGTCGGGCAGGCGCACCGTCTTGTCCTCGCGCCGCCGCTCGGCGATCCGCCGCGCCAGCATCGACACGTGGCTCGTCTTGCCCGTGCCCGTGCCTCCGACGAGCAACAGCGAGGGAGGGGGCCGGCGCTGGGCGAGCTCCAGCCATTCGCGCATCGCCTCGGCGTCGTACACCAGGGCCGGCTGCCGGCCGCCCAGGGCGCGCGACGTCAATTCCTCGCCCACCTGCTCGAGCACCTCGGGGGGTGGGGGCCGCCGCGCGCCACCGCGGACCTCGCGCCGCGCGCCGAGCGGATCCCACGCCCGGACATACTCCTCGCCCTCGTGGCGGAAGTCATAGAGGCCCTTGGGCTTCTCCCCGAGCAGCGCGGTGCTCAGCGCGTTCTGCAACACATCCCGCGCGATGGAGAGATCCTCCACGACGAAGGACCAGCCGAAGCGCGGCACCCGCACGCGCCAGGCGCCGCCCTCCATCCGGCGGATAGGAGGGATAGAGGCCGTGTTGAGGGTGAGGGCTGGTGCAGAGGGGCCGAGAAGGGCCGCTGACGGAGGCCGCCCGAGCACTGCGCCAGGCCAGTGCAGAGGCCGCGTAGCCCCCTTTGGGTACACGCCTGCTCAGGCCGCGCTCCCCTTAGGGGCGAGGCAGTGGGCTTGGGCCTGTGGGCAACTGCGGCCTGGCGCTCAACACCACGCGAGCTGCGCTGGCCCCTGCGCCGAGGCCCGCTTTGCAGGCCGCGTAGGTAGTTCCATGTGCTCCAAAATCGCGCGCACCCCACCGGGTGCCGTCAGGTACGCCAGCACCTGGCGCCTGCCTCCACAGCTCGCGCAGGCGAACACGTCCAGCGCGAACGTCCTGCGTAGCAGCCCGGCCCAGTCCAATCGTGGCGTGCGCTCCTTCTTCGGCTCCTCCACCGTCACGGCCATTGACGGGCGCTCCTCCTCCGGCTCCGGCTCCGCACCTGCTTGGGGGAACAGAAATGGCCGCAGTCGCGCGCCTGGAGCGAAGACGCCGTGGAACCTCGTGAGGTTTGCCCGAGGCGGAGGCACCAGGGACGCCACACGTCGCCCGAGGCCCGTCCCTCCTCCTTCCTGGCTCAGTGGCTGGCGGGAGGGGCGGAGCGGAACGCGCGGCGGTAGGCCTGGGGGCTCGTGGTGACGAAGCGCTGGAAGTGCTCACGAAAGGCGGTCGCCGAGCCAAAGCCCTGACGGCTCCACGTTGAGTGGCCGGTTGGGGAAGCCGGTGAACAACCCTGGTCCGCGGAGGATGGGCGCCCGACCTCCACGGGAGCGAAAGACGGGTGGCGGTGGTACCGCGCCGGCGAAGGCAACGAAGCCGGGCGGGAAGGTCGTCAGGGAGTCGGAGTGCCTCGTAGTACCGATGAAGCGGGGGAACGCAGCGAGCGGACCCCGTGGAGGGAAGGGGGCAGCGGAACATGGAACCGGGGGAGGGAAAGACGGAGGGGACACCGAGCCCTACAACCGTCTCAACACAACGTCCTCGGATAGTGCTCGCGGCGAAACCATGAGCCGAGGAGCCGGATGCGGGAATTCTGCACGTCCGGATCTGTGGGGGGCCGGGGTGGGCAACTGCCCCGGTCTACCCGACTCCGACACCTCGTCTCCTACGAATCGTCTGACACCCTTCCTGGACACCTTTCCTGGCGCCGCGCTCGCTCGTCTTCTCCCTCTACGGGAGGGTCTCGAAGGAGTCATTCGTGGTCAACTTGACGAAGTGGGCACACTTTGTCAAGTTGACCATATGAGCGCGAAGCCAAGTACGGGATGGAGCTTGTCGGAAGTTCCCACCCAGACGGGAAGGACGGTGCTGGTCACGGGCGCGAACACGGGACTCGGGTTCGAGACCGCACGGATGCTCGCCGGCAAGGGCGCGAAGGTCGTTCTCGCCTGCCGTGACACGCGGAAGGGCGAGCGCGCGGTGGAGCGCATCCGCCAGGAATCACCCGCCGCGGACGTCTCGCTCGCCGGGTTGGATCTCGCCGATCTGGACTCCGTGGCCACGTTCGAGCGCGCATTTCGCGAGAAGCACGAGCGGCTCGATCTGCTCATCAACAACGCGGGCGTCATGGTGCCGCCGTTTTCGCGGACGCAGCAGGGATTCGAGCTCCAGTTCGGCACGAACCACCTCGGACATTTCGCGCTCACGGGACGGCTGATGCCCTTGCTGCTGAAGACCCCGCGGTCGCGTGTCGTCGTCCTTTCCAGCGCGGGCGCTAACTTCGGACACATCGACCTGGAGGATCTCCAGTTCGAGCGCCGGAAGTACCGCGCGTGGATCGCCTATACACAGAGCAAGCTCGCCAACTTGATGTTCGCGCTGGAACTCGCGCGCCGTCTCGATGCGGCGGGCGCGTCCGTGATCGCCACCGCGGCCCATCCTGGAGGGAGCGCGACCGAGCTGCAGCGCAACGCCAGCTTCTTCCAGCGGGTCTACAACCCCCTTCTCGCGTCGACGCCCGCCGAGGGGGCCTTGTCGACGCTCCGGGCCGCTATCGATCCGGCCGCGCGCAATGGCTCCTACTGGGGCCCCACGGGGCTCTTCGAGATGCGGGGCCCGCCGGGTGAAGCCTATCTTCCGCGGCGGGCGAAGAATCCCGCCGTCGCACGCCAGCTCTGGAGCGAGAGCGAGCGATTGACCGGTGTGAGGTTCTCGCTGTTCCCCCGTGAAGACGAGGTGGGCTGAGTGGACACCCGGAAACCCAAGGCCCGTTCGACACAACCGGAAGCCATCGCGGCGGCCGTGCTCAACGTCTTCCTGCGCTATGGCTTCAGGAAGACATCCATGGACGACCTCGCCCGGGCCGCGGGGCTTTCACGCCAGGGGCTCTACCTCTACTTCGCGACCAAGGAGCAGCTCTTCGAGGCTGCGCTGGAACACCTCATCACGCGAACGCTCGACGCGGCACGCCGCATCGCGGACCAGCGCGACCTCGACGTGGAGGAGCAACTGCTTCGCGTCTTCCAGGAACTCCAGGGCGAAACGCTCGACCTCTCATCGCGCGAGCACAGGAATGAATTGATCGAGGTCGCACGGCAGACCTCGGGTTCGCGCGTCGCCAACCTGGAGCGGGGCTTCGTCGAACTCCTCGCCGGGATTCTCGTGCGCGCGGGCGTCGCCGCTTCGTGGAAGGACACCGGCGTGACGGCACTGCAACTCGCCGAGCACCTCTTCGACGCGGCCAATGGAATCAAATCGTCCGTCACCTCACGCGAGGCGTATCTCGTGCGGCTTCGGACCTCCATCCAGATCATCACCCGGGGCGCGTCGCGGCGCGACGCCAAGGAGCCAGGGTCATGAGAATCGCGGTCGTCGGCGCCACGGGCGGAACAGGCCGGAAGGTGGTCGAACTGGCACTCGCGCGGGGTCACGAGGTCGTGGCGGTGGCCCGCTATCCCGAGAGGATCCCGCCGGCCCCTGGCCTCTCGGTCCGTCGAGGAGACGTGCTCGACGAGGAGAGCCTCACCAACGCCCTGAGCGACGTGGAGGCCGTCATCAGTTGTATCGGTCCCACCAGGAACCTCGCGCCGGGAACGATCATGTCCGAGGGCGTCGCGAACATGATCGCCGCCTGCGAACGCGCCGGCGTGAGCCGTTTCGTCCTCCAGAGCGGCATCACGCTCAGCGACGGATCGGAACTCTCCCCGTGGAACCGCTGGGTCATCCGTGTCCTGCGCCGCGTCTTCGCGCAGGCGATCAACGACAAGGCCATCGCCGAGCGCGCCCTGAGGCAAAGCCGTTTGGAATGGGTGATCGTGCGGCCGGCGGGGCTGCGCGATGCACCCGCCACCTCGAACTACGTCGCGGGCCCGAGAGCGCGCATCGATCCACTCCTCCCGCTGCCGTTCGCCGACTGTGCCGGCTGTCTCGTCCGCGCGGCCGTCGCTCCGGAGTGGGTGGGGCAGATCGTCAACGCGGGGCGCCGTCTGGCCACTCGCGGCACGACCCTCCTGGACGTCGATCAGAACGTCCTCCACTGACCCCAACCCAACGGCGGAGCCAACCTGTTCACGTGCGAGCAGTGCGTTTATGGCGAACAGGATGTCGATGGGCCGACGAAGAAGACCTTCTTCGCCGAGTCGGGCTCGCTCTTCCTCGCGCTCAAGGTCTCCCCACGGCAGACCGTCGGGGCGTCGAGAAGTCACTCGGAGCCAAGACGCGAGGGGAGGCGTGTACGTACACGCCGGCGGACAGCGAGGCGCAGCTCGCCTCGACGGACTGCGCCCCGGGCTACGCCTGCTCCGGCGTCTATGATGGAGGGCGGCAATGCCTCGCCACATGCGACTTCATGGCCGCCGATCCGGGTTGCCCCACCGGTACGGTGTGCGGCGTCTATGGAGTGTGCATCCAGCAGTCCGTCATGGAGCCCATCGGCGACCTCTTCGACTCCGCGCGCATCGGAGAGGCCTGCACCGCCAGCTATGCCGAGTTCTGTGGCGTCGAGGGTGCGCGAGGCGTCTGCGTCGACCTGAACCGCTCGGGATATGGCACCTGCTATCGTTATGCGCGCGCTCGCTCGGAGTGCGGCGCCAGCGAGGAGCTCGGCTTCATCTCCTATCCGCTCGCGAACGGCGGGTTCGATAGAACCTACGGGTGGCTCTCGCGCCGGGGCCAGGCTCGCACCTGCCGCAGGCAATCCCAGGTGCTCCAAAAGCGCTCGCACCCCTGCGGCTTGCTTCACGTATGCCAAGACCCGCCGCCTGCCTCCACACCTCACGCAGACGAACATGTCGAAGTCGAACGTCCTCCTGAGCAACCCCGCCCAGTCCACTCGCGGCCTCCTCTCCTTCAGCGGTTGCTTGCTGGCCGCTGCATGGGGCGCCACGCTCGCCTCCTCCTCTCCTGCGTGGGGGAGCAGAAATGGCCGCACTTGCGCGCCTGGAGCGAAGACGCCGTGGAACCTCGTGAGGTTTGCCCGAGGCGGAGGCACCAGGGACGCCACACGTCGCCCGAGGCCCGTCCCTCCTCCTTCCTGGCTCAGTGGCTGGCGGGAGGGGCGGAGCGGAACGCGCGGCGGTAGGCCTGGGGGCTCGTGGTGACGAAGCGCTGGAAGTGCTCACGAAAGGCGGTCGCCGAGCCAAAGCCGACCCGCTCCGCGATGGCCTCCACGGAGTGTCCCGTCGTCTCGAGCAGTTGCTGCGCGCGGCGCACGCGGGCGCGGAGGATCCACTGCAGGGGGGTGGTGCCCATCTGTTCGCGGAAGCGGCGGTTGAGCGTGCGCACGCTCAGCGCCGCGTGACGCGCGATGTCCTCGAGCGTGAGCGGCTCGTGGAGGTTCTCGTCGAGCCAGCGCAGCAGCGGCTCGAGCGACGAGCCATCCGGGGCGGGCGGTGCGTGCAGGATGAACTGTGACTGTCCTCCGTCGCGCTCGAGCGGCATCACCGAGAGCCGGGCCGCATCCGCCGCCACCGCGGCGCCGTGGTCGAGCCGCACCATGTGCAGACAGAGATCCAGCCCCGCCGCGGCGCCCGCCGACGTCAAGAATTGACCCTCATCGACATACAAGACATCCGGGTCGATGTGGATCTCCGGATGGCGGCGCGCCAGCTCGTCCGTCGCCAGCCAATGGGTCGTGGCGCGCCGTCCATCGAGCAGCCCGGTCGCGGCGAGCAGGAAGGCCCCGGAGCAGATGGACGCCACGCGTGTCCCCGAGGCCGCCGCCGCGCGCACCGCCCGCACGAGTTCCTCCGGGATGGGGGCGCTCACATCCCGGATGCCGGGAAGGATGACGGTGTCCGCTCGCGCCAGCTCCTCCAGGCCCCAGCGCGTCCGCAGGGTGAAGGCTCCGGCGTTCACCTCGGACGTCACCCCACAGACCCGGACCTCGTAACCCGCCCGGCCTCCAGGAAGCCGCACGTGTTGGAACACCCCCGTGGGGATCGACAGATCAAACGGGACGACTCCGTCCAGCGCGACGATGGCCACGACGTGCATGGCGCGAAGATGCATGAGCGCCCACTTCCCGCCAAGACACCCGGAGTGGCCGCCGGATGTTTGGCCAGAAGTCGTTGATTCTTGTCGCGATGTCGCTCGTTCCCCGCCGACGGGCCGGGGCTATTGCACCTGCACCTTGAAGGTGAGGGCCACGCTCCGTCCGCGCTCGCCGCCGAGGTCCTGGTGGTAGGCCACGTCGAAGCCGCCTCCGGGGGTGATCAGGCCGAGGCCCACACCCAACTGCGAGGCGCGGGTGAAGCCGTCCCACGTGTAGCCCGCGCGGATGGGGAAGTTCTCCCCGAGGACGTACTCCAGGCCGCCGCTATAGGTGAACGTGGTGCTCGCGTTCGTCGTGAAGTCCGCGCGCGCGTCGGCCGCGAGCGTGAGCATGCCGGCGAGCACCGCGGCGTGGGCCGAGTAGTAGCGGGTGAGCTCGGGGTTCTTCGTGTCGATGAGGTTGTGCGCGGACACGCCCAGGGAGAAGAGCCCCAGGCGCAGCAGCAGGCCGGCGTCGCCCGTGAAGGCATTGGCCTGACGGGCGCCGCGCATGACGAGGTAGCGCGAGGCGACGCCCAGCATGAAGACCTCGCCCAGGGGCAGCGCCAGGGCGACGGTGTTGAGGTGGGCGGTGGCGCGCTCGCTGCCCTTGCCGAGCGTGATGAGCTGCTGGGTCACCCCGCCGGCGAGCGGATTGGTGGCGTCGGCGACGGAGACCGAGCCGAAGGCGTCCTTGCCCACCCAGTCCCAGCCACCCGTCAGCTCGGCGCGGTAGGTGCGGAAGGCGGCGACGGCGGCCGGGTTGCCCGTGCCCGAGTCCCCCCCCATGCCCAGCGCCCGCCAGGCCCCTCCCATGCCCAGCGAACGCGCGCTCGTCAGGTTTCGCAGGTCCTCGGCCCTGGGGGAGACGGCGGGGGCAGGCGGCTCGGCGTCTTCCTGGGCCGCGGCGGACAGGGACAGCAGGAGGGCCAGCAGGAGTGTTGGACGGTGCCACATGCCGTTCTCCTTACTGCCTTGATGGAGGGGAGGGCCACCACTACATTCGCCGCCCCCATGCCCACCCCGTCCGCGACGACACAGCCCCTCCGCCGCACGCGTGCCCTCGCCATGAAGCGGCCCGTCCTTCTTCTCGGCCTCCTGACGGCGCTGAGCGCCGGAGCCTATGTGCTGCCCGGCGGCTCGATCATGCGCCGCATGGTGGGCGCGCGCCATGAGCTGTCCTTCTCCTCGATCAAGGCGGATGGCTCGGTGCACTTCTATGGCGCCGGGGTGAAGGAGGCGGGTGGGGCGCTGGGCCTGCCCACGGATCGCCCGGAGCTGGAGGCGGACGGCACGGTGTACCTGCGCGTGCCGGACCGCTGCCGCTTCGAGGCGAAGGTGGCCGAGGGCAACACGGTGGCCTCGGTGTCCTCCGGGGGCCGCAAGCGCGTGGAGGGCACGGAGATTCCCGCGCTCACCGAGGCGGTGCAGCAGGTGTGCGCGCTGCTGGCGGAGCGCCGGGGCTCGGTGCAGGACGGCCGCGAGGCGCTCGAGGCATACTTGAGCGGACTGGGCATCGAGCCGCGCACCACGTCGCTGGCCCGCTTCGGTGGCGAGGTGGTGTACGTGCTGGGCACGCAGGGCGAGGGCAAGCCCCAGTTCTGGGTGTTCAAGGACAACTTCCGTCCCGCCCGCCTGCTCCACAAGGACGCCAAGGGCACGCAGTGGGACGTGCGCTTCCAGGACTACTCCTCGGCGGCCACGGGCGAGATGCTGCCGCGCACCATCGAGGTGTGGCGCGGAGGCGAGCGCCTGCTGCGCTTCACCGCGCTCGCGGGCGACACCCGGGCGAAGCTCGCCGATACGCTGTTCTGAGCATGTCCGAGGCCGATCGTCAGCGGTGGAACGCGCGCTACCAGGAGGGCGCCGGGGCCCGTGAGCCCTCTCCCTTCCTGTGCTCGCTCGAGCAGCGGCTGCCGCGCACGGGCCGGGCGCTCGACGTGGCGGGAGGCGTGGGGCAGGAGTCGCTCTGGCTCGCCCGCCGGGGCCTGGACGTCACGTGCGTGGATGTCTCGGATACCGCCCTGGAGCGCGCCGCCGCCTCCGCGCGCGAGGCGGGGCTCGCGCTCGGGCTCGAGCGTCTGGACGTCGAACAGGAGCCCCTGCCGCCGGGCCCCTTCGCGCTCGTGCTCTGCTTGAACTATCTCTGGCGGCCCCTGTTCTCCGCGTTCCCCCAGGTGCTCGCGCCGGGAGGCCTGCTCGTCTTCGCCCAGCCCACCCGGAGCAACCTGACGCGGCACGCCCACCCCTCGGCCCGCTTCCTCCTGGAGGACGGGGAGCTGCCCGGGTTGCTCCAGGGCCTGGAGATCCTCTCGTACACCGAGGCGTGGACGGACGAGGGGCGCCACGAGGCGCGGCTGGTGGCGAGGCGCTGAGGGCCCATGTCCTTGCAAAAGCTCACCGTTCCCCGCGACGCCGCCGGTGCGCGGCTCGACAAGTTCCTCGCGGCGCACGTGCCCGGGCTGTCGTTGGAGCGGGCACGAGGCCTCATCGAACAGGGCCACGTGCGCATCCGGGGCAAGCAGTGTCAGCCCACGCGCAAGCTGTGGGGCGGGGAGGAGATCGAGCTCAGCCGCCCCGAGCCCCGCGCTCCGGCGAGGCGCTTCGTCGAGGGACCCGCGCTGCCGGTGCTCCACGATGACGCTTCGTGGGTCGTCGTGAACAAGCCGGCGGGGCTGAGCGTGGAGCCCGCCGGGGGGAATGTGCCCTCGGTGGTGGAGCTGGTGGCGGCGCGGCTGCCGCCCTTCGACGTGGAGGGCCAGGCGCTGCCCGGCGTGGTGCACCGCCTGGACCGGGACACCAGCGGCTGCCTGGCTCTGGCGCGCACGGACGCGGCCGCGGCGGCGCTCGAGCGGGCCTTCCAGGAGAAGCAGGTGGACAAGCGCTACTGGGCGCTGGTGCTCGGGGAGACACCCGAGCGCGAGCGGCTCGAGGGGCCCTACGGGAGGGATCCGAGGGACCCGAGGCGCTTCACCACGAAGGTGCGCTCGGCGCGGCGGGCGGCGCTCTCCTACGAGGTGCGCGAGCGGCTGCGGGGCGCGACGCTGGTGGAGGTGCGGCTGGAGACGGGGCGCACGCACCAGATTCGCGTGCAACTGGCCGAGGCGGGCCACCCGGTGCTCGCCGACGCCCTGTATGGCCCCGACGAGACGCGCACGCACCCGGCGGCGGGCGCGGTGGGCCGGCACGCCCTGCATGCGCTGCGCTTGTCGCTGCCCGGGGTGAGCGTCGAGGCCCCACTGCCCGAGGACTTCCAACGGGCCCTGGCGCTGCTGCGCGGAGTGTAGGCCCGGGACGCGGGCGGGCGGGGGGATGTCGCCTACCGGACGAGTAGGGCGGTGTGCGCGCCCGCGCGGGGAAGGCGCCGCGCAAGTGTCCGGAATCCGGAGGAGAAGTGGAGGCGCCGGACGGGGCGACGGGGAGGCTCCACCGGGGCCGGAGGGACGGGGGATGTCAGACCCCTGGGGTAGTTTCTCTCCTTGCCGCTGAACCGGAACCCCAGCTCCATGTGCGTGAGGGAGGGTCTCGGCGGTGAGGAGGATGCATGCGAATGAGGCTGTGCGTGCTGGGGGCGCTGTTGGCGATGGCGTCGGTCCTGCCGCTCATGGTTCCGGCGGGTCCCGCGCCCCAGGCGCCGAAACACCCGTGTGAACTCGTCACGGTGATGCGGGTGCCGTGTGATGCCGCGACCACCACGTGCGAGTACACCTACTGGGAGTGCCCGCGGAGCGTGAACCCGCTGCGCTCCTGACGGCGTGAGCGGGATCTGTCTTTCCAGAGCGGCGAGCCGGGCTGTTCGAGGCCGGGCTCGCCGCTCTGTCGTTGGGTCGGGGACATTAAGCAAGACAAGAAAATTGAACCCGTCCAGGGCGGAGTCTCGATTTCCCAGGCTCGGGGGGTGATCCCCGCTTGTCTGGCTTTGGTCCTGAAGACGAGAGGGGGTGTTGCTCAAAGGTGAGCAGAAGGCGTAGGTTTTGTTTTGTGGCCCCAGGGTTCGAGTCGTTCTTCCTTGGCGGCATCTCGGGGCTCGCGTTCAATCTCGACGTCAACTGGTTCCGACGAGCGCCTGGGCCAGGGCTCGAACGGAGAGGGAGGCACCACGTGTCGATGCAGCGGATCTCCGAACGGTTTTCTCATGCCGCACGCCAGTTCCACCAGGAGATGTCCGGGGTCGCGGAGCTCGCGCGCACGAAGGGCCCGCGCAGCGCGGCGGAGCGCCTGGCGGAGGCCATGGCCTGGCGCCTGTCTCCGGCGCGGCGTTCCTTCGTGCGGCGTCTGGAACATGAGCGCGCCCTGGCGCGGGAGTTCGACGAGCGATTCGGCGTGGACACCTCGAGCGAGTCCTCGCTCACCGAGGTGGGGGTGCCGGCCGACAAGGCGCATGACGGCAATGGCATCTACCGGGGCATCTGGGCGGATATCTTCCACGAGGCGCTGCGCGGCACCGGGCTGTCCTTGGAGGACCTGACGTTCGTCGACTACGGCGCCGGCAAGGGCAAGGCCATGCTGCTCGCCTCGGCCTATCCCTTCCGCCGCATCGTCGGCGTGGAGTTCGCTCCGGGCTTGTGCGAGGTGGCCCAGCGCAACCTCGCCGTGTTTCGCAGCCCCACCCAGCGCTGCTTCTCCCTGGACGTGGTGGCGGGGGACGCGCTCGAGTGGGAGCCTCCCGCCGAGCCGCTGCTGTGCTTCTTCTTCAACCCCTTCAGCGACGAGGTGATGGCGCGGGTCATCGCCCGGATCTCCGAGTCCTGTCAGCGCATCCCCCGGGACATCTACCTGCTGTACGTCAACATCCGGAACACCGACGAGCAGGCCCGTGTCTTCGAGCGCAGCTCGGAGCTGACCCTGCTGCGCCGCGACCGGCATGCGCTGCTCGCCAAGGTGACGCCCCGCGTCGTCCACGACAGGCGGCCCTGAGCCTGGCGGTGCCGCGCCTCACCCCGGGCCGAGGAGCATCTCGCGCACCTTGTTGGCCAGCACGTCCAGGGCGAAGGGCTTGGTGAGCATGTCCATGCCGGGAGCGAGGAACTCGCCGCGCACCGCCGCCTTCGCGGCATAGCCGGTGATGAACAGCACCTTGAGCTTCGGCCGATGCTGGCGCGCCAGTTCCGCCATCCGTCGGCCGTCCATTCCCGGCAGCCCGATGTCCGACACCAGCAGATCGATGCGCTGGGAGGACTGGAGCAGGGGCAGTCCCTCCTCGGCGCGGTCGGCCTCCAGCACCCGGTAGCCCAGGTCCCCGAGCACCTCGACGACGAGCATCCGCACCGCCGGGTCGTCCTCGACGACGAGCACCGTCTCTCCCGCTCCTCGCGTGGCGTCGCCCCGGGTCTCCTCGTCACTCCCGGCGTCACCCTGGTGGCGCGGCAGGTAGAGCTTGAAGGTGCTGCCCCGGCCCACCTCGCTCTCCAGGCCCAGGTGCCCCGCGGACTGCTTGATGAAGCCGTAGCTCATCGACAGGCCCAGCCCCGTGCCCTGGCCGCTGGGCTTGGTGGTGAAGAAGGGCTCGAAGATGCGCTCGCGCAGCTCGGGAGCTATCCCCGTCCCCGTGTCCGTCACCGACAGGACGGCGTAGTCGCCCGGCGCGAGCCCCTCCTCCCGCTGCGCGAACTGCTCGTCCAGGTGCGCGTTGGACGTCGCGATCGTCAGCGTGCCGCCCTCGGGCATGGCGTCGCGCGCGTTGATGCACAGGTTGAGCAGCGCGTTCTCCAACTGGTGGGGGTCGGTGTACACGCGCCACAGTCCGGTGCCGGGGCGCACCCGGAGGGTGATGCGCTCGCCGAGCGTGCGCAGCAGCAGATCCTCCATTCCACCCACCAGCGCGTTCATGTCCACGGACTTGAGGTCGAGCTCCTGGCGGCGCGAGAAGGCCAGTAGCCGCTGGGTGAGCGCCGAGGCGCGCTGGGTCGAGGCGATGGCGGCGGAGACATAGCGGTCCACCCGCTCGTACTCCCCGCGGGCCACGCGCAGCTTGAGCAACTCCAGCGCGCCGCTGATCCCGGTGAGCAGGTTGTTGAAGTCGTGCGCGATGCCGCCGGTGAGCTTGCCCACCGCCTCCAGCTTCTGGCTCTGGCGCAGCGCCTCCTGGGCCTGCTCGAGCTCCGCCTGACGCGCCTTGTCCTCGGTCACGTCGCGCGCCACGCAGTAGATCCGCCCCTGGTCGGGCACCGCCTTCCACGAGAACCAGTGCCAGGCGCCGTGCACGTCCCGGAAGCGGTTCTCGTAGCGAGCGGTGGTCACGCCCGAGGCCAGCCGGGCGATCTCCTCCCGTGTCCTGGTCAGCTCCTCCGGGTGCTCCATCCACTCGGAGGTGCGGCCCACCAGCTCCTCCTCCCGCCAGCCCAGGGTGCGCCGCCACGAGGGATTCACGCTGAGCCAGACGCCCTGGGTGTCGGTGATGAGCAGGTGATCCGGGCTCACGTTCCAGATGCGGTCGCGCTCGCGCGTGCGCTGCTCGACCCGGGCCTCGAGGCTCTCGTTGGCGCGGCGCAGGGTGTCGTTCGTCTCGCGGCGCAGGCGCGCCAGGCGCAGCGCCCCCTCCACGCGCGCGAGCAGCTCCCGGGCGCTGAAGGGCTTGACCAGGTAGTCATCCGCTCCGGCCTCGAGGCCCTCCACCGAGGACTCCTCACCGGCCCGGGCGCTCAGCAGGATGATGGGCAGCTCCGCGGTGGAGGGATCTCCGCGCAGCGCCTTGATGAGCCCGAAGCCATCCAGCCGGGGCATCATCACGTCCGACAGCAGGAGCGCTGGGGGACGGGCGCGCACGGCGGCCAGGGCCTCGACGCCGTCCGCCGTGGCCTCCACCGAGTAGCCCGCGTCGGTGAGCAGGCGCCGCACGTAGGCGCGCATGTCCGCGTTGTCATCCGCCAGCACCAGCCGCTCCCGGGACGTGTCCCTTGCCACCAGCGCGGCCCCGGCCAGCGCTCCCTCCGGGACGGCGGGCGCGGGGGGGTCGGGCAACAGGCCGAGTGCCTCCTGGACGTAGGCCGCGGCGTGCTTGGACGGAGTCGGGCGGACCACGGGGGCCGGGTGGGGCGAGGGCGAGGCCTGGGGACGCTCGAAGGGCACCTGGACGGTGAAGGTGGAGCCCCGGCCCTCCTCGCTCTCCACGCGCACCGCGCCGTGAAGCAGCCGCATCAGCTCCTGCACCAGCGCCAGGCCGATGCCCGTGCCCTCATGGCTCCGCCCTCGCTGCCCCTCGATGCGGTGGAAGCGCTCGAAGACGCGCGACAACTCCCGGGCGGGGATGCCCACGCCGGTGTCGCTCACGGACAGCTCGGCCCCCGCGTCCACCGCGCGCAGGCGCACCGCCACCTCTCCCTGGAACGTGTACTTGAAGGCGTTGGAGAGCAGGTTGAGCACGACCTTCTCCCACATGTCCCGGTCCACCCAGACGGGCGCGGGCAGCGGCGGACAGTCCACGACGAGGGTGAGCCCCGCGCGCTCCATGGCCGAGCGGAAGGTGCTCGCCAGCTCGGCGGTGTAGGCCGCCAGGTCCACCGGCTCGAACACCGCGCGCACCCGGCCCGCCTCCAGCCGCGAGAAGTCCAACAGCGTGTTGACCAGCTTGAGCAGGCGCAAACCATTGCGGTGCACCCGCTCCAGCCCCTCGCGCTCGACCTGGAGGGGGCCGGCCCCGGGCGGCGCCGTGGCGAGCATGTCCTCCAGGGGCCCGAGCATGAGGGTGAGCGGGGTGCGGAACTCGTGGCTGGCGTTGGAGAAGAAGGCCGTCTTGGCGCGGTCGATCTCCGCGAGCTGCTCGGCTCGCTGGCGCTCCAGCTCGTAGGCCTGGGCGTTGGCGATGGCCGTGGTGATGTGGCCCGCCACTCGCTCGAACAGCGTCCGGTACGCGGCGTCCAGCCGCCGCCGCGGACTGATGCCCGTCACGAGGAAGCCATGGGGCACCTCCGGCCGGGCGCCCTGGATGGGGGTGACGAGCACCTCCTCGACGGGCTCGGGCCAGGGCGTGCCCGGCAGCCGCCGGGCGAGACGCGAGGACAGGTCCCCGACGCTCACCGCCGCGCCACTGGCCAGCACCTCCGCCAGCGGCCAGGGCGTGGTGCCATCCGGGGGCGCCGAGAGATCGATCTCGGCCGGGCGCAGGTCCGCGCGGGACTCGAGGTTCGCCTGGCCCACCAGTCGCGCCCGGCGCGAGCGCTCGTCATGGAGATAGATCAGACAGAAGGGCGCCTCGACGGGAGTGCGTGCGAGCGTGTCGATGGCGGATGCGCAGGACTCCTCCGCCGTGCGGGCCTGGGCCGTGCGCTCGGACACCTCGCGCAGCAGCCGCTCGCGCCGCTCGGCGAGCACGCGGTAGGTGGTCTCGGTGACGGCGGTGAAGATGCCCTCGACCCGGCCGTCCTCGCCGCGCACCGGGCTGTAGGAATAGTAGAAGTAGCACTCCTCCGTGTAGCCGAAGCGGTGCAGCGGCAGGAGCTGGTCATCGGACCATGTCGCCTCGCCGGTGTTCATGACGTGGTCGAACATGGGGCCGATGATGTCCCAGATCTCCGCCCACACCTCCGCGCCCGGACGCCCGAGCGCCCACGGATGCTTCTGGCCGGGCACCGGACTCCAGGCGTCGTTGTAGAGGAGTGCCCGCGTGGGGCCCCAGTACAGGACGATGGGAAAGCGCGACCCCAGGCAGATGCCTACCGCCGAGCGCAGCGCGGGGGACCAGGTCTCGACCGGCCCGAGGGGAGTCTGGGACCAGTCCTTGGCGCGCATGAGCGCGCCCATCTCCCCGCCACCCGCCAGGAACTCGAGGCTGTTGGACATGGACCCTTCATGCATCCACTCCCAGCGGGCATACAAGCGCCGTGGCTTCGGCTGGAATGGAAACCCGTCCGTGGACCGGCCAGGCGGCCTCCGCGAGGTGAGCCCCTGGGGGACGTCAGGCGAGGCGCGGGTAGTCCGTGAAGCCCGCGGGGCCGGGGGTGTAGAAGGTGGCGTGATCGGGCACGTTGAGCGCCGTGCGCCGGGCGAAGCGCTCGGGCAGGTCGGGATTGGCGATGAAGAGCCGCCCATACGCCACGGCATCCACGGTCCCCTCGGCCACGGCGCGCTCGCCGTCCTCGCGCGTGAAGTCGCCGGCGCCGATCAGCTTGCCCGGATAGAGGGCGCGGATGCGCTCGAGCGGGATGCCCGGGCCGGAGCCGTGCCTGCGGTCCTGCTCGGTGGTGCGCGTGGCATGCACGTACGCGAGGCCCAGTGGGGCCAGCCGCTCGAGGAGATAGGCGAAGGTCTCCTCACCGCTCGGGTCCGGCGCCCCGTCCACCGTCGCGCTCGGTGACAGCCGGATGCCCACGCGATCGGCCCCCATGGCCTCGCTCACCGCCGTGACGAGCTCCAGGGCCAGCCGGGTCCGGTTCTCGAGCGAGCCTCCGTGGGCATCCGTGCGCTGGTTGGCACCCGCGCGGAGGAACTGGTCGAGCAGATAGCCATTGCCGTTGTGGATCTCGACGGCGTCGAAGCCGACGGCCCGCGCCATGCGAGCCCCCCGCGCGAACTCCTCGACCATGGCGGCCAGTTCCGCGGGCGTGAGCTCGTGGGGCTTGAGCGGGTTGGCCACGGCCCACCAGCCCGCGGCCCGTTGGGCCTCGTCCGTGGCATACCGTGCCCGGCCGTTATGCGAGAACTGGGCGGCGATCCGCCCGCCCTGCGCGTGCACCGCCTCCACGACGGTGCGCCAGGCCTCGGCCTGCCGGGCGGTGAAGAGGCCGGGAATCGCCGGGTAGCCATCCCCAGAGGGCGCGACCGCGACCGCCTCCGAGATGATCAGCCCGGCACTGGCGCGCTGCGCGTAGTACTCCGCGACGAGCTTCGTCGGCGCGAGCTCCGCATCCGCTCGCAGGCGCGTCAGGGGGGACATGATGACCCGATTGGGTAGTCGCAACGCGCCGAGCGTGACGGGCGTCTGGAGGAGATCCGAGGCGGGCTGGGAGAACATGCGGGCTCCAGTTGGCTGAAGTGTTCTCGTGAGAGATACAGATGCCCTCATTTATGTGCAATAGTGACGGTTGCACTTTCAGACCGGGAAGTGTTCTTCTCATTGTTGCAAAAAACGGGCGCGCTATATTCAGGGCATGACGGATCTACGCTTCCCCACGGCGCTGCAGATGATGCTGGGCCTGGCGCTGGCCGAGCGGGAGGGCGTGGCGACGATGTCCTCGTCGCAGCTGGCCGAGGGGCTGGGTGCCAACCCGAGCCTCGTGCGCAAGCTGCTCGTGCCGCTGGTGCGCGCGGGGCTCGTGCAGTCCTTCATGGGCAAGAGCGGCGGCGTGCGGCTCGGGCGGCCGGCGGGGGAGATCACCCTGCGCGACATCTATTGCTGCGTGACGGATGGCAAGAAGCTCTGGTCGGCGCGGTCGAACGTGCCGCACCGCTGCCTCGTCAGCTCCAACATCGAACACTTCTTCGATGGGCTGGCGGACGAGGCGGAGCAGGCGATGCTCGACACGCTGGGCCGCCGCACGCTCGAGCAGAGCTTCGCCGAGCTGCGGGCGATGGACAAAGCGAGGCCGGCGAAGCGGGGGCCCCACTGGTGAGCCTCGCCTCCTCGCGGGCCCGAGCCATCCCCGCGCCGTGCGGATTCGGGATGTCGGCGGTTCCCCACTCGAGGGTCTACGGTGTGGATACCAGGCGCGCCGCGCGGCCGGACAGGACGCGGCGGTGTGGCATGTTGGTTGGCACCGCCATGCGCTCACGCTAATCGTTCACCGGTTCTGGCCAGGAGTGGCGGCCATGGTGGCGACGCGGTGAGGAACACGCATGTTCGAGTGGTACTACATGGGCGGATATTGGGGGCCTCGCAAGGAGACGCCGCTAGAGTGTGCCCAGCGTGCGGAACTCTTCTTTCACATGCTGGCGCGGTGTGATCCGATGTTCACTCAGTGGTACAGGGGGGGACGTGGCGCTCCCCGCACGCTGCCAGGATACCCTGTCCGACCCGATGCGGCGGAGTGGGAGCAATTGTTTCTGCGCGGAAGGCTCCGCACTGATGTTGGCAAGAAAGTCATCGAGGAGTTTGGCTTCGGCGCGCACGTCTGGAATGCGAAGGGGAGTGAATGGACCCGTATTAGATTGCATTGCGGTTCTTACTCCACTGGGTCAGGGAACATGTGCGTGCTCAATCCTCCCGATGAGGGTCCACTGCGGGAGCGGATATTAAGCGCCCCGCTGCTGGCCGAGGTGCTCACCAGCCTGGCTACGGCCTGGGACCCTGACTTCGCCATCGCCAGTTCCTCCGAGATGGTGGATCTCGTTGAGAAGCGTAATGGGGAGGTGCGGGTGGGCTGGCTGACGTATCTGTCGCGACGGCTGGGCACGGTGCCGCCCCTGCCCGCGCCGGTGCGCATCGAGCCGGTGGGGACCCTGGGCTGGTTGCTCGTTCTCTCGCCCGAGCGCATGACCGCGACCAATCCCGAGCACGTGGCCTTTACCTTGCGTGTGCGCGAGTTGCTCGACCGGGCCGGTCTCCTCCAACGTCCGGACCCCGTGACTGGTGAGGAGTGACCGGGGAGTTGTCTGGCACGTCCTTGCTGGGTCAGTGCCTTCTCCTTCCCCAGGACACTTCGTTTCCTCAGTTGGCTCGTTGCTCTTCCAACGAGATCCCCAGCGTCCGTCTTTGCCCCTCCGTCCAGGTTCCTTCTTTCCGGGGAGTGAGGGGGGGGCTTCATGTTCAAGGGGGTCCGAGTATGCTCACCAGGTGCCGTGACTTTCCTTTAAGGAAGGCTGTTGATGTCTCCCACCATTTCCGAAGACCACGTGCTCCAGCAGATGGAGGTGCCTGGGACGAGAGGCATCTTCATCGTCGGATGCTTTGAAAATCGGGTCACCGTCTTGTCCCAGCAGGTGCGAGCACTCAACCTCGTCTACGCACTTCGTGGCAAGGGTCGTCTGCCTGAAGGCAGCAAGGTCGCGGTCGTGGGTGGGGGCGTCGCGGGCATGACCGCCGCCGCGGCGGCCGCACGAGTCGGATGCGAAGTCACACTGTTGGAAAAGGAGGAGGCACTGCTCCCGCTTTTGCGCGGGAACATGACCCGATGGCTGCACCCTCATATCTACGATTGGCCCCAAGACGGTGCGGAGCAGAGCGAGGCGGGATTGCCATTGCTCACATGGCACGCGGAACCTGCTCGTGATGTCGTGGTGCAACTCGAGCGGCAGTGGGATGCGTTGCCCGAGCAGTCGAGGATTCGAACCCACCTGAATGTTGAATCAGTGGATGTACCCAGCGAAGGTCAGGGGCCGCGGCATCTCGTGACGTGGAACAGTCCCGGTTTGAATGAGGGTCAGTTCGATGCGGTTTTCCTCACGGTGGGGTTCGGTTTCGAGCGGAAGGTCGAGGGTATTCAATGGAGTTCTTACTGGCGTGAAGATCCCCTTCATCAAATAAGCCTTGGCGGAAGTGAACGTTATCTGATCTCTGGTTGCGGAGACGGAGGACTCATTGACTTGCTTCGGGTCAGTCTCCGTGACTTCCGCCATGAAGACGTCCTCCGTGAGTTCCTGAGCGACCCCTCGTTGGGCGATCTAAAAAGCAAGTTGCTCGAGATCGAGGAACAGGCCAAGAACCCGAGGAACGAGGCCAATGAGTATCTTGCCGAGCAGTACCGGTCACTCACGGTCCCCGAGTCTCTTGACCGGGCCATCAAAGCCAGGCTCCGCAAGAGTACATCAGTTGTTCTGAACGGTCTTAAGCCTAGACCTCTGACTCTCCAGTCGAGCATCCTCAATCGGTTGTTGGTTTCACGCCTCCTTTACCACTTCAAGATTCTTCCCTACCGCCCGGGAGAGTTCGACGTCGTCAAGAAGGGTGAGCAATACGAGGTAACATTCAAGACGGGAAAGCCAGAACTCTTCAACCATATCGTTTGCCGCCATGGTCCTCATCCCGGTGCCCTGAAGCAGGAGTTTCAGGATATCTGGAAGAAGTCTGCCGACCTACGGGCGATGAGCCGTCTCGACCTGACGCGCTCGCCGCTTTGGCCTCCCGGTTTCTTCGATGGGAAATCAGGACGTACCACGGGATTGCCGAGCTCGATTTCCGAGCAGCCGACTCCCGATTCATCTGGGGAAACCGTTCGAGCCTCTGCTGGCGACGTGAAGAGTGGACAGCCCGAGTTGTCTCCAGCGCGGGAGACGGAGAGTGGGAGTTCGCGCGTCGAGGAAGTGAACGCGCGGACCGTCAGCGAGGCCGTTATACCCGGGGTGCAGGAGAAAACACCTGATTCTCCCCAGCGGCAGGTGGTGGAGCCTTCTCCGTCGGAGCGGGTTGTTCGAGCCTCCACGAAGACAGGCCGGCCACTCGATGCCGCCGGTATCCTCGTGGTGTTGTTCCTGGTCTGGTTTTTCTTCTTGAAGGACGGGCAAAGACAGAGCCCCCAGGGGAACGTGGTTCGCACTCCGACGAATCTGGTCTCCCCCGAGAGTTCCCGCTCTGCGATCGTGCGTCCGGGAGAGATGAATGGGGATGCTCGCCCCGTGCCGAATGCCACGAAGGCCGTTTCCAAGATGGCGCCAGGAGGGGGGCGTTCGAAAAATCCAGAGGCCAGCACGGCTGGAGGTACTGCTTTCGCGAGCGATCGTATCGGGACGGTCCAACAACTGCGGGAGTCCCATCGGGTCCGGCAACTCTCGTCAGGGGATGGAGATCAACGCACCTTGGATCATGTGCCAGCGGGCGTTTTTGGGTTCATCAGCCCCCATCCGACCTTCCTCTATGGACAGTCGAAGGTCAATCGGGAGCAGGATGCGCAGGGACGCGGTGTGGAAGTCCACAAGCTCGCGGATGGTCAGATGCACCTCGTGGGATACGTGTGGGACGTAGAAGCTCGCGCGGTCGCAACGGGTCGGCCGGTCAGTGTCTCTCTTTCGTCGAGGCCATTTGGTCGAAGCCAGAGTCTGGTCAGTATTCCCTTTGGTCGGATTCGTTCTGGGAGGATTCAGGACGAACAGGGGCAACTGTTAATGGCGCTCGAGTTGGGTGCTTCTTCGGAGATGTAGTTTAAAGGGGAATGAATGAAGATTTCGCGTTTGTTCGTGTTTGCTTTGCTCATGCTTCCGTTGATGGGTGCCGATTGTGGCGAGGGGGAGGACGAGACGCCTGGCGTCGTGACACCTACGGAGCCCAAGTGCTCCCCCAAGAACTGTGAGGATGGTTGCTGCCTCGCGGATGTCTGCTACCGCGTTCAGTCTCGAGAAGTGTGTGGAAGCTTTGGGGCTGATTGCGCGATGTGTAAGCCGCTCGAGAGTTGCCAGAAGGATGCATCCAGTGACTGGGTTTGTCTTGCGGACCCGGCCAGGAACTGGTCGGTTCAGCCTCAGAGCGCATCGGTTCCACTTTTGGATCCCCTGGATGGAGAGTCGTGGGATGCTGATGGCTCGGCTCCTGATGTCGTCATTGAATTGGGGTGCCCCATGGCAGGTGTCGTGGTCAACAGGCGGACCTCCGAGTCCGTCAGCTATATGCCGACGTGGGTCGATGGGGCCTGTGTGACGACGGCAGCGGAGTTGTTGAAGACTCCGGTGAGTATCAATGTCATCGATGTGGATGCCTTTTTCGATGATCCGATCTTCACCACCTCCTACTCCTTCAAGGAGGCGGATTTCGTGAATGGCTCGGTCGAAATTCCCATCTCCTCGGATGGGGTCAGTAAACTGAAGCTGCGGCTCACCCAGGCTCAGTAGCCCGAGCGCTCCTCCATTCGTGGAGACCCATGGCTTGTTGAGGCATGGGTCTCCACTGCTTCGTTCAGGTGGACCCATTACCCGACAAGACCTGTGCTTTGTGTTGACGTGATGGGTCGAATTCGCTCCGCTGGGCGCCGACCTGATTGGAGTGCACGTGGCGAACGAGAAGCGAGGGAAGGGGAGTGGGTGGGGGCCGTTCGAACGGGGCGGTGCCTACGACGAGGTGGGGCCAAGCCTGGGCCGCCTTCACGACGCGTGGGACGTGGAGACGGGAACGCCAGTTCTGCAACTGCTGCCCACGGACCGTGTGGAGTGGCAGCCCGAGGGACCCTGGCGGGTCTCCCTCTTGTGCCAGCCGCAACCCACCTCGGTGACCGTGAGGGTGGAGGAGGCTCCCGCGTCCATGCCTGTGTCGGAACTGGCGGACATCCTCGTGCTCACCTCCGCCGCCGTCTCGCGCGTGGAGGATAGCTCCCGGCTCCGGGCGCACCTCGCTTCGGGCCTGTCTCCGCCTCCCTCCACCTCACGTCAGGGCTCGGGCCGCACGGCCGCGAATTGGACCGGGCTCTCGCTCGCTCTGGGCGTCTGGTTGCTGGTGAGTCTCTCCGCTCCGTCGACTCCTCTCCTGCGCGATGCGCCCTCGGATTCCTTCTCCCAGGAGGACGCCTCGTCCTTCGTCGATCTGGCGGAGTCGGACCCGGTGGCCCTCACCTATCCCATGCCCGACAAGCCCCTCCGCGATCAGGCGGTTCCGCCCTGTAAGCGCAATCGGAGCGTCGTGGAGATCAACGGCGGGTGCTGGGTGCGGTTGGACCAGGAGCCTCCTTGCGATCCGGATACGGCCGAGTACCAGGGCAAGTGCTACATGCCGGGCGCCAAACCCAAGAGGTCGCCTCAGTCCGTCGCTCCCTGATGTCAACATTTCCGACCGAGGGGAAAGGGGCTCCCCTGGCCGGAAACTACCCGTGTCAGGAGCCGCCGCTACAGTGGCCCCTGAGTCACCGTGCCTGCCCCCTCCCTCGCCTCCGTCGCCGTCGGCCGCCCCGTCCGCGGCGAGTACACCTACTCCGTCCCCGAGACCCTGTCCGGCAGGCTCTCGCCGGGCCAGCGCATCCTCGTCCCCTTCGGCCGGAGCATGACGCTCGGCTTCTTCCTCGGCCCCGCCGCTCCCCCCGCCGAGGGCGCCAACGTCAAGCTCAAGCCCATCCTCAAGGTGCTCGAGGACTCGCCCTCCCTCCCGCCCGACCTCATCGCGCTCCTGCGCTTCGCCGCCGAGCACTACCGCTACCCGCTCGGCGAGGTCATCCGGGGCGCTCTTCCCCCCGGGCTCACCAAGGCCGAGGAGGAAAAGGAGGCCAAGCCCGACGTGCAGGAGTTCGCCGAGGCGCTCGTCACCGAGGCCCCCGCCGCCCTGCGCCGCGCCCCCGCCCAGTCCGCCGCCCTGGCCTACCTGCTCACCGTGGGCGGTCGCGTCCCCGTGGAAGAGGTGGCCCACGCCATCCCCGGCGCCCGCGAGACGCTGCGCAAGCTGGCCTCCCGCGGCCTCGTGCGGCTGGAGCAGGTGGTGCTCGCCCCCGGCGTGCGCGAGGGGCTCGGCCAGAACCGTCCCGAGCACCTCACCCCCGAGCAGGACGCCGCGGTGAAGGAACTGCACGTCGCCGTGGACACGGGTGGCTTCCAGCCCTTCCTCCTCCACGGCGTCACCGGCAGCGGCAAGACCGAGGTGTACCTGCGCGCCGTGGAGCGCGCGCTCGAGCAGGGCAAGGGCAGCCTCGTGCTGGTGCCGGAGATCGCCCTCACGCCGCAACTCGTCGGGCGCTTTCGCAGCCGCTTCGGCGCCGACGTGGCCGTGCTGCACTCGGCCCTCAAGGACCGCGAGCGGCTCTTCCACTGGCAGGCCCTGCGCAAGGGCACGGTGCGCATCGCCGTGGGCGTGCGCTCGGCGGTGTTCGCCCCCGTGGAGAACCTCGGCCTCATCGTCGTGGACGAGGAGCACGACCCGTCCTTCAAGCAGGAGGACAAGCTGCGCTACCAGGCGCGCGACCTCGCCGTGGTGCGCGGCAAGCAGGCCGGTGCCGTGGTGGTGCTCGGCTCGGCCACCCCGTCCCTGGAGACGCTGGAGAACACCCGCCGCGGGCGCTACCGCAAGCTCGAGCTCAAGCACCGCGTGGATGACCGGCCCATGCCCACGCTCCAGTGCGTGGACCTGCGCCAGGAGCGCCCGAAGGATCCGCTCCAGACGCAGGAGGCGCCCATCCTCTCCCAGCCCCTGCTCGACGCCATGGCGGAGACCATCGGGCGCGGCCAGCAGGTCATCCTCTTCCTCAACCGCCGCGGCCACAGCACCTTCCTGCTGTGCGAGGTGTGCGGCGCGTCGGTGAAGTGCGGCGACTGCGACGTGTGCCTCACCTACCACCGCTCACAGAATCGCCTGGTGTGCCACTACTGCGGCGAGTCCCACGGCGTGCCCGAGCACTGCCGCGAGTGCACCGGGCCCCTGCTCAAGCTGGGCATCGGCACCGAGCGCGTGGAGGCCGAGGTCGCCGAGCGCATCCCCCAGGCGCGCGTGGCGCGGTTGGACCGGGACTCGGCCACGAGCGCCGAGCGCCTCACCGAGCTGCTCGCCTCCTTCGCCCGCCGGGAGATCGACGTGCTGGTGGGCACGCAGATGGTGGCCAAGGGACATGACTTCCCCGGGGTGACGCTCGTGTGCGTGGTGATGGCGGACACGTCGCTGGCCATCCCCGACTTCCGGGCCTCCGAGCGCACCTTCCACCTGCTCACCCAGGTGGCCGGCCGGGCCGGACGCGGCAAGGATCCGGGGCGGGTGCTCGTGCAGACGTACAACCCGGACGCCGAGCCCGTGCGGCGCATGCTCGCCCACGACTTCGAGGGCTTCTCCGAGGGCGAGCTGGAGCGGCGCCGCGCGCTGTCCTGGCCTCCCTACACGCGCATGGCGGCGGTGCGGCTGGAGGGCGAGAGCCCCGAGCAGACCGCGAGTGTCGCCCGCTTCCTCGGCGACTTCATCGGCCGGCACATGCCTCCGGCCTCCTGGGGGGTGCGCCTGCTCGGGCCCGCCGTGGCGCCCATCTCCCGCATCCGGGGCAAGACGCGCTGGCAATTGCTGCTCAAGGCGCCCACCCACGCCGCGCTCGCGCCCCTGCTGGCCAGGCTGGAGGCGAAACTGGTCGATATTCCCTCCGCGGTGCGCGTGACGATCGACGTGGATCCCGCGGCCATGTTGTAGACTGCTGCCCCCTGCCAATGGCTGAATCGGTTCTCCTCGTCCACGACGACATCGCCATCATCGCCACCGTGCGGCGGTTGCTCACGCGCGAGGGCCATGAGGTCATCCTCGCCACGTCCGTGGCGGATGCGCTCATCGCCTTTGGCCACCACCTGCCCGCGCTCATCGTCCTCGCCCCCGGGGTGGAGGGAGGACGCGGTCCGCTGGTGCTCGAGGAGCTGGGGCTCCACCCGGACATGCGGCTGGCGCGCGTGCTGCTGCTGGGCGAGCCCGTCGCCGGCAGCGCGGCCCCGGTGGCGCCGCTGCCCCTGGACGGGGCCAACTTCGTGGCGCAGGTGTCTACCCTCATCCACTCGCCCTCCGGGCCCGAGGGCTGGTTCGTGGTGAAGGACGAGGAGCCGGAGCCTCCGCTCGAGCCACTGGAGCCGCTCCCGCCGCGCTCGGGTCCTCCGGGGCTCGTTCCCCGGCAGGCCGGGCCGGGCCGCGCCTCCGGGAGCGAGCCCGCGCTCCCCGCGTCCCCGTTCGCGCTCGACGCGGATGAGCTGTTCTCCCACGTGGGGCTGACGGGGGAAGTGCCCCTGCCGCTGCTTCCGCCCGAGGTCTTCGCCCCCGCCCAGCCCGCGCCGGTGCCGGCCGAGCTGGAGCCGGAGGGCGAGGCGGAGTCCCTCTTCGGGCAGACGGAGCAGGCCGTCAGCTCGGGGCGCACCATTCCCACCATCACCGCGGTGAGCCCGGTGGAGATGGGGCCGGTGTCGGCCCCCGTGCTGGCGCCGGATCCGGTCAAGCCCCTGCCGCCGCTGCCTCCGGTGAAGGCCCTCAGCCCGGAGACGGTGGACCTCGAGGCGGAGGCCCGCGCGGAGGCCGAGCGGCTCGCGCAGCTGGAGATCGAATCGGCACGGGCCCGTGCACGCGATGGGCTGGAAGCCTCCGATGACTTCTCGCCGGGCGAGCTCGCCGCCCGGGCCGGGCCCCAACTCGGGGACGAGGGATTCTTCGACGTGGAGCCCACGCCCGTGGCGCCCACGCCGGCCCTGCGCGAGGCGGAGACACGGGCCCTGGCGCCCGAGTCGCCCCGGCTCCTGGAGGGCTCGGACCTGGAGCCCGTCCCGGAGGACGCGCCGCTGCCGACGGAAGGTGACGCGCCCGAGTCCTGGGAGGAACCGCAGCAGGAGAGCGCGGCGGACTGGTTCGACTCCGAGCCGGAGCAGGCCGCATCCGGGCCCGCTCGCGAGGGCGCGCCGAGGGCCGTGGCGGAGCCCGCGCCGGGGCTGGCGGTGGGAGCGCCCGCGAAGGAGGAAGCGCTCCCGGCGGAGGAGGCCCTCGCCGTCCTGGAAGTGCGCCTGATGCGGACGGAGCGGCGGCTCGCGCAGCTCCAGGCCGAACGGGACGCCGCCCAGAAGGCGCTGCAGGAAGCGGAGCGCGACCGGGCGGAAGCCGATGCGTTCGCGGAGGAGCTCCACTTCTCGCTGCAGCAGCACTCGGATGCGCTGGCGGACCGGCAGGCCGCGTTCAATTTGGAGCGGGAGCGCCTGACGCGGGAGGCGGCGGGCCGGGAGGAGTCGCTGCGGCGGGAAGCCGAGGCGCAGCGCGCGCGGCTCGAGGAGCTGTCCGGGGAGCGGGAGCGCGAGGCCACGCTGCGGCGCGAGCTGGAGCGGCGGTTGGAGGAGGCGCGCACGGGGCGGGAGGATGCCGCCGGACTCCACCAGCGGCTCGAGGAGCTGCGAGGCCAGCTCGAGGAGGAGCGGCGACAGCGCCTCGAGGCGGAACGGCGCGTGGCGTCCGCGGCGGAGGCGCGCGCCCGGGCGGAGGCACGAGCCGAGCAGGAGCGGGCGGCGCTGAGGGACGCGGAAGCCCGGGCGGAGTCGGAGCGGGCCGCGCGAACGCGGGCGGAGGCACGGGCGCGGGAGGAGCAGTCGGCGCGAGTGGACGCGCGGGCCCGGGCCGAGGAGGAGCAGGCCGCGCTGCGGGAGGCGGAGGAGCGGGCCGAGCAGGAGCGGGCGGCGCGGGGAGCGGCGGAGGCGCGAGCCGAGGAGGAGCGGGCGGCGCGGGTGGACGCGGAGGCCCAGGCCGAGCAGGAGCGGGCGGCGCGAGCGGAGGCGGAGGCCCGGGCCGAGGCGGAGCGCACGGCGCGGGAGGCGGCGGAAGCGCGGGCCGAGCAGGAGCGGGCGGCGCGGGTGAAAGCGGAGGCGCGCGCCAAGGAGGAGCGGGCGGCGCGCGCGGAGGCGGAGACTCGGGCGGAGGCGGAGCGCAAGGCGCGGGAAGCGGCGGAGGCGCGCGTCGAGGCGGAGACGAAGTCCCGCGGGGAGTGGGAGGCGCGAGCCCACGCGGAGGCGAAGGCGCGCAAGGACTTGTCGGCGCGTGTGGAGAAGGAAGCCAGGGCCCGGGCGGAGGCGGAGGCACGCGCCGCGGCGGAGGCCCAGGCGCGTGCCCAGGCCGAGAGCCGGGTGGAGGCCGAGGCACGGGCCCGGGCGGAGGCCGAGGCGCGCGGCCACGCCGAGAAGAAGGCGCGGATGGACGTGGAGGCGCGGGCCCGCACCACCGCGGAGGCGCGCGTGCAGTCGGAGATGCAGGCCCGGGCGGAGGCGGAGGCACGGGCGGAGGCGGCGGACGCGGCGCGGGCGGAGGCGGAGTCCCAGTCGGAGGCGGAGGCCCGGGAGCGGGCTCGGGCGCAGCAGGGCGCCGAGGCGGCCGACAAGGCCCGGCTGCGCGCGGAGGCGCGTGCCAGCAAGGCGGAGCAGGAGCGCGACGAGGCGCTCGCCCAGGCCGAGAGCCAGCTGCGCGCCCGCGAGGAAGCGGAGATGCGCGAGGTGGCCCTGTCCCGGCGGCATCAGGAATGGGAGGCCCGGTTGGAGGGCGCGACGCAGGCGCGCTCCGAGGCCGAGTCCCAGGCCGAGGAGCTGGAGCGGGCGCGCGTGGACGCGGAGACGCGCGCGGTGACGGCGGAGCGGCTGCGCGTCGAGATGGAGCTCCGGGTGGAGCGCGCGGAGAAGGCGCGTGCCGCGCTGCAGGCCCGCGCCGCCGAGGAGAAGCAGGCCCGGGGTGAAGCGGAGGCCCGGGCCGAGTCCGCCGAGCACGCCCGGGACGAGGCCCTGGCCCGGGTGGAGGCGGGACTCCACGCGCGCGAGGCCTGGTCTCGCGAGTCCGCCGAGCTGTCCGAGCGGCTCTCCCGGCTGGAGGAGTCCCTGGCCGAGCGCGCCACCCAGCTCGACGAGGCCCGGGCGGAGGCGGAGCGGCTGGGGAGCGAGTTGACGGAAGCGCGCCGCGAGGTGGAGCGGCTGGAGCAGGCGCGGGTCCACTCCGGGGCGCAACTCGCCCGCCTCCAGGCGGAGGCCGAGGCCGCGGAGGCTCGCAGCCGCGCGGCGCTCATCTCCTTCGAGGAGCCCGGGGGCTCCCTGGTGGACATCCCCCGGGCGGGCAGCGTCACCCGGGAGGGCCTCGCCTCGCTCCTCACTCGGCTCCAGTCAGCGCGGCTCCAGGCCCGCTTCGAGCTCAAGGGGACCGGGGCCCTGCGCGTGTTGTGGTTGAAGGACGGGCGGCTCGTGGGCGCCCTGTCCTCCGCGCCCGACGAGTCGCTCATCGACCGGGCCCGGGCCGACGCGCTCATCGACGCGCGCCAGGAGAACGAGCTGCGGCTGGTGCGCGGCTCCTCCACCGGCGCGCTCATCGACACCATGCGCGCGCGCGGCCACCTGCTGGAGAACGAGGTCGTCCCGCTCGTGCAGCGCTACACCGAGCAGGTGGCCCTGGACGCGTTCGGCGAGGCCTCCTCGCTCTACCGGCTCGTCGAGGAGCCACCGCCCCACGAGGTGGCGCTCGCCGCTTCCACCCGGCCCCTGCTCCACCTGCTGGCCGAGGCGCTGCGCGACCACGTCTCCGCGGAGTCCTTCCTGTCGGCCGCCGGAGGGCTGCGCGCCGGGGTCTTCCGCGGCGAGTCCGCGCCGGAGGCGTTCGGCCTGTCCGCGCGCGAGCTGCGGCTGCTGTCGGAAGTGGACGGGGAGCAGACGCTCGAGCAGCTCCTGCTGGGCGCGGGCCTGCCCCAGGACACCGCGTTCAAGCTGCTCGCGCTCTTGCACACGCTGGGGCTCATCGTCTTGCGGCCCGCCGTCCCGGTGTCCGGTCAGGAGGCTCCGGGCGAGCTGGAGGTGCGCCGGTTGGAGTCCAAGTTCGAGGAGATCCAGGACGCGGACTACTTCTCGGTGCTGGGGCTGGCGCGCACCGCGGGGAGCGAGGACGTCAAGCGCGCCCATGCGCTGCTGTCCGCCGAGTTCCACCCCCTGCGCTTCGCGGGGCATCCGGATCCGGTGCTCCAGCACCGGGCGCAGCAGATCTCCAACACCCTGAGCGAGGCGGCGCGGGCGCTCGCGGATGATCGGCTGCGCGAGGAGTACGCCCGGAGCCTGCTGGATTGAGGCCCGGCCGGGGGGAGGGGAGGCGTCCGTCCAGGGCCAACGGCCCGGGGGCGGGGGCCTCCAGCGCGGGTTGCCCGTCCGCCCGGGTTGGGATTATGAGAAGCGGATGGTCCGAGAAATCCTCATCTGGCCCGATCCCGTCCTCAAGCAGAAGGCCCGGCCGGTGGCCCGCGTGGACGACACCGTGCGCACGCTGATCCGGGACATGTTCGAGACGATGTACGCCGCCCAGGGCGTGGGGCTCGCCGCGCCGCAGGTGGGCGTGTTGCAGCGGGTCATCGTCCTGGACACGCGTCCGAGCCAGCCCGAGTCCCAGCCGCTGGCGATGATCAACCCGGAGCTCATCGCGCTGGAGGGCAAGGCCACCTACCACGAGAGCTGTCTGTCCATCCCCGGCGAGTCCGAGGACGTGGATCGCGCGGCGGTGGTGACGGTGCGCTACCTCGACGAGGAGGGCCACGAGCAGACGCGCGTGTGCGACGGGCTGCTGGCGATCGCCGTGCAGCACGAGACGGACCACCTCAATGGCACCGTCTACGTGGACCACGTGTCCTCGCTCAAGCGCGAGTTCATCCGCAAGCGGATGAAGCGCGTGAAGGCATCGCGCGAGACCCGGCCGTCGGCTTAAGGCGCCACGCCCTTCACGCCCTTCTTCGGGCAGAGCTCGGCCACGGGACAGCGCTCGCACGCGGGCGAGCGCGCGAAGCACGTCCTGCGCCCATGCCACACGAGGAGCTGGTGGCCCTTCATCCACCGCTCCGAGGGCAGCAGCGCCTGCATGTCCATCTCCACCTTGTCGGGATCCACGTGACGGGTGAACCCGAGCCGGAACGCCAGCCGCTTCACGTGGGTGTCCACGGGGAAGGCGTCATCGCCGCCCAGGTGGATGCACACCACGCCGGCCGTCTTGCGGCCCACGCCGGGCAGCGTCTCCAGGACGGCGCGCGAGCGCGGCACCTCGCCGCCGTGCTCCGCCACCAGCGCCCGGGCCGCCGCGACGAGGTTCTTCGCCTTGGCGCGGTACAGGCCGCACGACTGGATGAAGGGCTCCACCTCTTCCACGCGCGCGCTCGCGTAGGCGGCCGCGTCCGGGAAGCGCTGGAAGAGGGCCGGGGTGACGAGGTTCACCCGCTTGTCCGTGCACTGGGCGGACAGGATGACGGCCACCAACAACTCCAACGGAGTGCGATAGTCCAGCTCGATGCGCACGTCCGGCATGGCGCGCTCCAGCCGCTCCAACACCTCGATCGCCCGCAGGCGCTTGGACTGCGATGATTCGCGTGCCACGCGCACGGCTGTACGTCAGAGCGACCTGTGCCGTAAAGAAGTTTCCACTACCTTTCAGGACACCCTCTCAGGACATTCATGAAGCCCATCGACTTGCGCTCCGATACCGTGACGAAGCCCACCGCCGCCATGCGCCGTGCCATGGCCGAGGCCGACGTCGGGGATGACATCTACGGCGAGGACCCCACGGTGCGCCGGCTGGAGGAGCGCATCGCCGAGGTGCTGGGATTGCCCGCCGCGCTCTACGTGCCCTCGGGGACCCAGGCCAATCAGATCGCCATGGGGCTGCACTGCCGCCAGGGCGACGAGGTGCTCGCCGAGGCCAACAGCCACATCTTCCACTACGAGAGCGGCGCGCTGTCGGGGCTGTGGGGTGTCCAGCCGGCGCCGCTGGCCGGGTCCGAGGGGCTCGTGACCGCCGAGCAGGTGACGGCGGCGGTGCGCACGGACTTCGTCGGTCCGCGCTCGCGGCTGTTGTCGCTGGAGAACACGCACAACCGCAGTGGGGGCCGGGTGTGGCCGCTCGCGCTCTTCCAGAGCGTGGTGGATGCGGGACGCAAGGCGGGGCTGGCGGTGCACCTGGACGGCGCGCGCCTGTTCAACGCCGCGGTGGCCACGGGCATGCCGGCCTCGGCCTGGGCCTCGCTCACCGACACCACGGCGGTGTGCTTCTCCAAGGGCCTGGGCGCGCCGGTGGGCTCGGCCATCCTGGGCTCGCGGGAGTTCATCGAGGAAGCGCGGCGGTTGCGCAAGCGGCTGGGCGGGGCCATGCGCCAGGTGGGCATCCTCGCCGCCGGAGCGCTGTACGGGCTGGAGCACCACGTGGAGCGGCTCGCCGAGGACCATGTCCACGCGCGCCGGCTCGCGGCGGGGCTGGCGGAAATGCCCGGCGTGAAGGTGGTGCCGGGCCAGGTGGAGACGAACATGGTGGTCGCCGAGTTCCCCCTCCCCGTGCGCGAGATGCTCGGCAAGCTGGCGTCCCATGGCGTGCTCGCCGGCTCCACGGGCACGGGGCCTCACACGGTGCGGCTGGTGACCCACCTGGATGTGTCGTCCACGGACATCGACGAGGGCCTCGCGCGCATCCGCCGGGCGCTGGCTGGCTGATTTCCACGGCGTTGGTAGACTGGGGCCCCTTGCGTCGTCTGGCCCCTTTGCTGCTGCTCGTCGCATCGGCGTGCGCCCATCCGGGCGCGCGCGCGAAGATGAGCTTCGATGAGCTGTATTCGGATCCCGCGCCCTATCCCTCGGGCCCGGACCCGGGAGCCGTGTCTCCTCGCCAGGAGGCGGGCACCCGCGGTGGGGCCACTGTCTCGAGGCAGGCGCCCGAGTCCCCCGAGTTGCGGGCCGCGCTGGCCACCTTCGTCGCGCAGGCGCGCGCCGCGCGCATCCAGGTGTCCCAGGGCAGCGCCATGCCGGACGCCCAGGTCGTCAACTGGCGGCGGATGAACGGCTTCCTGGACGAGTTCCTGCGCCGCCCCGCGCGCAAGACGTCCTCGTTGGACGTGGTGCGCACCCGGACGTCGCTGGAGGCCGAGCTGGAGCTGGACGCGCGCGCCTACGGGGACATCCCCGCGGAGCTGGCCGACGCGGTGCTCGCCCGGATGGACGCGCTCGCGATGCGCATGGCCGAGCTGCGCCGCCCCTCCACCCGCGCCGTGCCCAAGCGGCTCTCGCTGAGCTGGCCGGTGGAGCCCGTCGTCGTCACCAGCGTCTTCGGCAGCCGGCTGCACCCCATCCTCGGTACGGAGAGAGATCACCAGGGCGTGGATCTCGCGGCCAAGGCGGGCCAGCTCGTCACCGCCGCGGCCCAGGGCGTGGTGCTGCGCGCCGGGTGGAATGGCGGGCACGGCAACCAGGTCATCGTCCAGCACGATGGCAACGTCACCACCCGCTACAGCCACCTGTCGCGCCTGCTGGTGGTGCCCGGGGACGTGGTGGAGGAGGGCGACGTGCTGGGCGCGGCCGGCAGGACGGGCATGGCCACCGGGGTGCACGTGCACTTCGAGCTGTGGCGTGACGGCGAGCCGAGTGATCCGCTCGATGTCATGGGCCCCACCGAGTCGGGAGAGCTGCCCTCCTTCGTCCACCACGAGTCGCTTCCGGACTCCCGGAAACGACAAGGGCGCCGCCCTCTCGGACGACGCCCACTCTGAGGCCGGAGCGCGCTCGCGGGCCCCTCAAACGACAACGAGGCTACAACGAGTTCTTCAGTTCCTTGGCGGGCCGGAAGCCCACCGTCTTCGACGCCTTGAGCTTCATCATCTCGTTGGTCTGCGGGTTGCGGATCTTCCGCGCCTTGCGAGAACGAACCGACCAGGTGCCGAAGCCCGGGTAGCTGAAGCGCTGGTCCTTCTTCACCGCCTTGCCGATGTTGGCGAAGACGATGTCGAGAATCTCCGCCGCCGACTTTTTCGTCAGTCGCGACTGCGCCGCCACCACCTCCACGAGCTCTGCCTTGGTCATCCGCTCCTCCACCCACGTTGTTCTGCGAAAGCCCGAGGTTGGTAACAAATCGCTCTTTTGTCTGTCAACGCTGACAGGCGTTGCGCGCCGGAAGATCGGCCCCACACCAAGTCTGTGAGGAAGATGTGAGGAATTTGACGGGCCTTGCTCCTCCTCTAGAAGAGCGAGGGGTTGACGCGGTGGGTGTGGCTTCCCGGCGCGGGAATTCCAGGCGGCGTCGGGTGGATGTGATCGATTGGAAGGGTTTTCCTTTGTCATTTCGATCACTTGCGCGGCTTGTCTGATCCAACGGGCGCCGAAGGCTGGCAGGTCGTAGTCTGGGCAACCCATGCCCCGCCTTCCCTGGATGATCGCCTGCCTGGTGTTCTCGGCCTGTCACTCCCGCGCCGATCGGAGTCCCCCGGCGACCCTGGCGGAGGTGTGGGTGGATGGCGCCTCGCCGGTGGGCGGCGACGGCTCCCGGACCCGGCCGTTCCAGACGCTGGGACGGGTCCTCGCACGGGAAGCAGGCGCCCGGCTCCGCGTGCACCTGGCGCCGGGACGCTACCCGGGCCCCCTCGTGCTGCCGGCCGGGTGGGAACTGGTGGGCGGTGGGGAAGGGGTCGTGGTGTACGCGCAGGGGGCGGAGACGGTGGTGCGGGCTCCCGGCGGGGCGCGGCTGCGCGGGGTGGAGCTCGAGGGGGGCGGGTGGGGCCTGGAGGCGGGGGGCGCGGTGCGGGTGGAGGCGGTGCGCTTCACGGCTCAGGGGACGGGGGCCCTGTGGATGGGGGCGGGCGAGCTGACGGTGGAAGGGGGGCGATTCGAGGCGGGAGGCCCGGAGGCAGTAGGCCTGCGGGTGGAGGGCGCGGGCGCGCGGATCCACGAGGCCTCGTTCAGCGGCGGCTTCCGCCGGGCGGTGGAGATCCGGGACGCGCGGGTGGAATTGGAGTCGGTGCGCGTGGGCGCGGCGCGCACGGCGCTGCACCAGGCGCGGGGCGAGGCGCGGCTCGTGCGCGTGACGGTGGCGCACGGCCCCGACGTGGGGCTCTTCGTGCAGCACGGCACGCTGCGGCTCGAGGACGTCACCGTCACCGGCCACGAGTACGGCCTGCAGACCCGGGAGGCCAGGCTGGAGGCGCGCGGCTTCACCTCGGTGCGCTCGGTGCGCGCGGGCGTGGCGTTGCTCGGCACCACGGGGGTGATGGAGGACACTCGGGTGGTGGGCAGTGGCGACTTCGGGGCGGTGTCGTTGCTGGGCTCGGACATGCTGCTGCGCGGCCTCCACGTGGAGGGCGCGGAGTCCTACGGCGTCTCGGCCACGCGCGGGCGGCTGCGGCTGGAGCGGGCCCTGCTCACCGGGCTGACGTCGCGCGAGGGAGACGCCGGCGACGGGCTGCACCTGCGCGACGTGGAGGTGGAGGCGCGCGGGCTCGTCGTGCGCGACGTGGCGGGCGCGGGGGTGCTGGCGGCCCAGGGAGCCCGGGTGGTGCTGCGGGAGACCTCGTTGACGTCGTGCCGGACCGCGGGAGTGTGGGGCGAGACGCTGGCCCGGGTGACGGCCGAGGGCCTCGAGGTGCGGGGCTCCGGTGGACCCGCGCTCGTGGCCCTGGAGAACGGGGTGCTGCGCGTGGAGGATCTCTCGGCCGGGGACAATGCCGGGGGACTCGTGGTGGCCGACTGCGCGGGCGAGACCCGGGTCACCCTGGGCCGCGTGAAGGGCCAGGGCACGCTGGGGCCGGGGGCGCCGTGCGTGACGGGACCGTCACGCTGAGCGGGCGGAGCCGTCCGGGGCCTCCTCCTGCACGCTCAGGCGCGTGGCGTGGGAGATGAGCCAGGCGCGCGCCTCGTAATGGACCTCGTGGGCCACGCCCGTGCCGAAGAGCAGGTCGCCGTGCCCGTAGTCCATCTTGTCGCCGCGCTCGGCGCCGAAGATGTGGAGCTGCTTGTCGGAGGAGCCGAGCAGTTCGTACTGGGCGCGCAGGTTCTTCGGAGGGGCCAGCCGATCCTGGCTCCCGCCCATCACCAGCACCGGCAGCGTCAGCTTCGCCAGCCCCGCGCGCCAGTCCACGCTCCCGTCGAACGAGCGGAACGCGTCATGGTCGATCCAATCCTGGAACTGGCGCAGCACGTTGCGGCTCATCGACGCCATCATGTTGGCGTACACCTTGCGCTGGATGGTCGGGGGGATGTGCTTGGGGTTGATGATGAGGTCCGACAGGGGGATGGGGACGTAGCCGAGGAAGGGCGCCATCGTGCGGCTCAACCACTCGTTGCGCAGGCCACGCGGCCACGCGGCCCGGTTGCCCAGGTGGATGAGCCGGCGGATGAGCTTGTCGGGCGGGAAGAACACCGGGGAGCCGAGCGCGAGCAGGCCCGCGAGCTTGCCGGCGTGGGAGCCCTGCGCCACCGCGTAGCCCACCAGGCCCCCGAGCGAGTGGCCTACCCAGAAGGCCCGCTGGGCGCCCGTCTGGGCGAGCGCCAGGTCGATGAGCGCCGGTCCGTCCTGGGTGACGAGGTCATCCACGGAGGCGTCCGGCCAGCGCTTTCCCGAGGGCGGGCGCCGAGAGCCCCCGATGCCCCGCCACTCCACGATGAAGCAGTCGAAGCCCTCCTCCGCGAGGACGTGCGAGAGGGAGTAGGGGGGCTCGAAGTCGAAGGTATAGCGGTTGGCGGCCAGCCCATGGCACAGCAGGACGGGCTCCTCGAAGCGCCGGGTGGGCGCGCGCCGCAGGTACACGCTCAGCTCCCAGCCGTCCTGGCACCGGATTTTGAGCAACTCGGGCGGGGGGACACGCGGGCGGTACCACCAGCGCACGAGCAGTATCCAGAGGACGTTGAGCGCCCCCAGGACGAGTACGCCTGCCACCACCCATGGGACCCACCGCGCCACGTCCATTGTTCCTCCATTCGAGTCCGGGCAAATAAAACCTTGCTATGGTCCGTTCTCGCTCGGCTTTCACCACAACGGCCAGTGGCCGACACCCGGAGGCGGGAAAGAACAGATGAGTCCTCGCAAGTTGATGTTCGTGCTGCCGAATCTGTTCACGGTCACCTCCATCCTTTGTGGCTTCTACGCCCTGACCCTGTGCGCGGGCGAGGCGGCTCCGGCGCAGCTGAACCAGGCGGCCCTGGCCATCCTCTTCGCCATGTTCTTCGATGGGTGCGATGGCCGGGTGGCCCGCCTCACGCGCACCCAGAGCGACTTCGGCATGCAGCTCGACAGCCTCGCGGATGTCGTCTCCTTCGGTGCCGCTCCGGGCCTGCTCGTCTACAAGTGGGCCCTGGAGCCCCTGGGCTTCGTGGGCCTGCTCATCGCCTTCAGCTTCACCGCCTGCGGCGCCCTGCGGCTCGCGCGCTTCAACGTCCTCGCCATGCGCAGCCCCCAGGGCGGCGGCGGCAACTTCTTCGTCGGCCTGCCCATCCCGCTCGCCGCCAGCGTGCTCGTCTCGATGATCATCGCCCACTACGCCGCCACGGGGGGCGAGCCCCTCGATGGCTCGGCCCGGGGGCCGGTGGTGGTGGCCACGCTCTCGCTGTCGCTGCTGATGGTGTCCACTGTCCGCTACCGGACCTTCAAGGACCTGCGCCTGTCGCCCCGCTCCGCGGCGGTGCTCGCCCTGGTGCTCGCCAGCGGCGTCGTCATCGGCACGCGCTTCCACCCGGCCTATGTGCTGGTGGCCTACTCCTTCGCCTACCTCGGCTTTGGCCTGCTCGAGTCGGCCTTCCTCGTTCGCCACCGGCTCGTCGCCCGCAAGGCGGGACGCGGCGCGGCCCCGGCCATGGTGCTGCTGGACGAGGCGGAGGACGAGGATGACGACGAGGACGACGGGCAGCGGATGGCGTAGTCGCCCCGCGCGGAGGGCGGCTAGGATGCCCGGCCCATGCGCGTCGAGCTGCTGTGCACCGGGGACGAGCTCGTCACCGGACTGACGACCGACACCAACAGTCCCTACCTGGAGGCGCGGCTCTTCGAGCTGGGCGTCAAGGTGGGCCGGGTGGTGCTGGTGGGCGATGTCCGCGAGGACATCACCCGGGGACTCCAGGAGGCCGCGTCCCGGGCGGACGTGGTCATCGTCTCCGGAGGGCTGGGACCCACGGCGGATGACTTCACCGCCGAGTGCGCCGCGGCGGCCGCGGGCGTGCCCCTCGTCGAGGACGCGGGCACCCTGCACTTCTTGCGCGAGCGCGCCGAGAAGCGGGGCCGGGAGCTGACGTCCAACGTGGCGCGCATGGCGCTCGTGCCCCAGGGCGCGGAGGTGGTGCCCAACCCCGTGGGTGCCGCGCCGCTGTTCATCGTCCGGCTGGGTGGCTGCCGCCTCTTCTTCCTGCCCGGGGTGCCGCGCGAGTACCGGGCCCTGGTGGACGGGGTGGTGGTGCCGCGCGTGCGCGAGGAGCTGGAGCGGCGGCCCGGGCGCACCTGGCGCGCCTTCCGCCTGTTGCGCACGGTGGGCCTGCCCGAGTCGGTGCTCGACGCGCGCGTGGCGCCGCTGGCCCGGGCGCACCCGCGCGTGGTGTTCGGCTTTCGCACCCATGCGCCGGAGAACCAGCTCAAGCTGATGGCGGAAGCGCCCTCCCAGGCCGAGGCGGAGGCCGCCCTGGCCGCGGCCGAGGCGGCGTCGCGCGCGGAGCTGGGCCGCTCGGTGTATGGGGCGGACGCGGACACCTACCCCGGCGTGGTGGCGAGGCTCCTGACACAGGCGCGTGCCACGCTGGCGATCGCCGAGAGCTGCACCGGGGGCCTCATCGCCTCGCAGCTCACCGCGGTGCCCGGCGCGAGCGGCTTCCTCATGGGCAGCGCGGTCGTCTACACCGAGCGGATGAAGACGGCCTGGGCGGGAGTGCCCCCCGACATGCTGGAGCGTCACGGGGCCGTGTCGCGTCCGGTGGCGGTGGCCCTGGCCGAGGGCATTCGCGCCTCGTGCCAGACGACCTACGGCCTGTCGGTGACGGGGGTGGCGGGGCCCACGGGGGGCACGCCCGAGGATCCGGTGGGCACCGTCTACTGCGCGCTCGCGGTGGACGGCGGGCCCACGCGCTGCGAGCGCTTCTCGCTCTCCGGGGATCGCGAACTCATCCGCCTCTTCGCCGCCTTCCACACGCTCGAGCTGCTGCGCGAGCACCTGCTGACTGCGCCTTCCTCGCCATGAGCCGCTCCAAGTCCAAACGCGCCAGGCCTTCCGCCACGCCTCCCAAGGGCCCGTCCCGGGAGCCGGCTCCCGCCGCGCCGCCTCCCGCCGAGCCTCCCGCGCGCGGTGCCCCTCCGAGCGATGCTCCCGCCCGGAGTTCCTCTTCGCCCGAGCCTTCGCTGCGGAGTGGGTCTCCGCCGGAGCGGCCTTCCCGGCCCGTGGTACCGGTGTCCACTGGGGAGCAGGAGGGCGGGGTGGTGGGGGCGGCGGTGCGCACGTGGCTCGCGGCGTACCGGGTGGAGGTGGTGCTCTTCCTGGTGAGCTTCGCGGTGCTGGCCAGCTTCAGCTCGCAGCGCTTCCTGCGCCAGAGCGAGGCGCCCCATTTCGTGTACCAGGCGAAGGCGTGGCTGGAGGGCCGGTTGGATCTGGATCCCGAGGTCCTGCCCAACCTGGAGGACTGGGCGTGCGTGCGCGAGGTGGCGGGCGCGAAGGTGCGGTGCGAGGGCGCGCCGCGGCCGACGGATCGCTGGTACGTGAGCTTCCCGTCGTTTCCCGCGGTGGTGATGCTGCCCTTCGTGGCGATCAACGGCTACCAGTTCAACGACACCTCGTTTGGCGTCTTCACGGGGGCGTTGGCGGTGGCGCTCTTCTACGCGCTGCTGCGCTTCCTCACGAAGGAGGGGGAGACGCCGCGCACGTGGGCACCCAACGCGGTGTTGGCGCTGACGCTGGGCTTCGGCACGCTCTTCTTCTACGCGGCCATTCGCGGCGAGGTGTGGTTCAGCGCGGAGGTGATGGGCGTGGCCTTCACGTGCCTCTACGCGCGCAACGCCATCCGGGCGCACCGGCCGCTGCTCGCCGGGCTCTTCTTCTCCATGGCGACGCTCACGCGCACGCCGCTGCTCTTCACCGGGTTGTTCTTCGTGCTGGAGGCGGTGTGTCCGGGCCCGGACCGGCTCTCCCAGCTCAAGGCGCTGGGGGCGAAGTGGCAGTCCGTGGCGGACAAGCTGGGCCGCTTCGTGCTGGGGGCCGCGCCGCTCGGACTGCTGGCGGCCGCCTACAACTTCTACCGCTTCGGCAGCCTGACCGAGTTCGGCCACCGCTTCCTCTACAACAACCGGGTGAACGTGGACATCGATCGCCTGGGCCTGTTCAACCCGGCCTACCTGCCACGCAACCTGGAGGCGGCCTTCCTCAAGCTGCCGGGCTTGTCGGGCTCCCCGCCGCGTCTCACGTATGACCCTCACGGGCTGACACTGCTGCTCACGTTGCCGCTGCTCGTCTTCCTGCTGATTCCCAAGAGGACGCCGCGCCTGCACTGGCCGGTGTGGCTCACCGTGGCCGTCACCGCGCTGCCCGGCCTGTTCTACCAGAACACCGGCTACATGCAGTTCGGCTTCCGCTTCAGCCTCGACTACACGCCCTACCTGCTGCTGCTCTTCGCGTTGGGCGGCTGGCCCCTGCGCCACCGGGCCGTGGTGGCCGCGCTGGTGCTCGGAGGACTGGTGAACTTCTGGGGCGCGGTGGCCTTCCGGGGCTACACCGAGCTTGTCCGGAACTGGTAGGGCCGGCTTGCCTCCAGGCTTGACCGGCCGCCACCGGACGAGCACATCTCAGGGCGTGAGCGACACGCCTCCGACCCCACCTCCCGCCTCCGGGCCCCCCTCGGGCAAGCGCTGGCACACCCGCGAGGACAGCGGCATCCGCCTGGATGCCCGGCTGCGCTGGTGGCACGACGACGAGCCCATCCAGCATCCGCGCATCGTTGAGCTCTTCAACAGCTCCCTGCACCTGGACGACACGGGCCGCTACCAGCTCCGGATTGGCAACGACTGGTGCTACGTCCAGGTGGAGGGCGCGGCCTATGAGGTGCGCACCGTGGACGTCACCCCGGACGAGCGTGTCTCCGTGCGCCTGAGTGATCGCACCGCCGAGGCCCTGGAGCCCTCGGGCCTCGGGGTGGGCGCCGAGGGCGTGTTGGAGTGCCAGGTGAAGGGCGGCCGGGCCCGGGCGCGCTTCTCCCGGGATGCCCAGTACCAGTTGGGCGAGCTGATGGAGCAGGACGCCCAGGGCCGGCTCTTCCTGCGCGCCGGCCAGCGCCTGCTCGCGTTGCCCGCGTCGCTCGTGCTGCCCGACGTCTAGGCCTGTGCCGTGGGCACCTCCGCCTCGGCGCTCGCGGTGGAGGGCGCCGCGGCGGGGAGCACCCCCGCCAGCTCCCGGGCGAGGGACTCCAACGCGTCCGGGTGCTCGCGCAGCCACTCGGTGGCCCGGTCGCGGCCCTGGCCGATGCGCTCGCCGCGCAGGCTGAAGTGGCTGCCCGCCTTGTCCACCAGCCCCGTCTGCACCCCCAGGTCCAGCACCTCGCCCGCTCGGTGGATGCCCAGGCCGTAGAGCACGTCGAACTCCGCTTCCTGGAAGGGCGGGGCGACCTTGTTCTTCACCACCTTCACCTTCGCCCGTGTCCCCACCACGCTCTCGCCGTCCTTGAGGTTGCCCGTGCGGCGGATCTCCAGGCGCACCGACGAGTAGAACTTCAGCGCGTTGCCTCCCGTGGTCGTCTCCGGGTTGCCGAACACCACGCCGATCTTCATGCGGATCTGATTGATGAAGATGATGCAGCAGCCCGAGCGGCTCACCGCGCCGGTGAGCTTGCGCAGCGCCTGGCTCATCAGCCGCGCCTGCACGCCCATGTGCGCATCCCCCATCTCCCCCTCGATCTCCGCGCGCGGCACCAGCGCCGCCACCGAGTCCACCACGATGAGATCCACCGCGCCCGAGCGCACGAGCTGCTCGGTGATCTCCAGCGCCTGCTCGCCGGTGTCCGGCTGGGAGATGAGCAGCTCCTCCACGCGCACGCCCAGCTTGCGCGCGTAGTTGACGTCCAGCGCGTGCTCCGCGTCGATGAAGGCCGCCACGCCTCCCTGCGCCTGCACCTGGGCGATGGCATGCAGCGTGAGCGTCGTCTTGCCCGAGGACTCGTTGCCGAACAGCTCCACCACGCGTCCGCGCGGGTAGCCCCCCACCCCGAGCGCCCGATCCAACCCCACCGAGCCCGAGGGAATCACCGCCACCTTCTGCTCGCGCGCCTCGCCCCCCAGCGGCATCACCGCCCCCTTGCCGAACTGCTTCTCGATCGCCGCCACCGCCGCCGCCACCGCCTTCAACTTCTCCGTCAGCTTGTTCATCCGTCGCTCCTCGCCGCCCGTCACCGGGGGCCCCGCCGCGCTCCGGAAGGGAGCTCGTGGGACGAGAGGCTCTTGAGCAAGCGGTGTGCCGTGCGCGGTCACCCGAGAGCACCTGACCTCGGGCGTCTCGTCCGGCCCAAGGTGTCCCATGCGGCGGAGGGGAGGGTCAGGAGTCCTCGGGCCGGGGCCAGGGGCCGGAGCTGTCCTGGCGGGAGGGGGGAGCACCCTGGAGGTTGGTGTGCAACCAGCCGCGGCGATCCATCTGCCGGCAGTCGATGGCCAGGTGCATGTCCATGTCCTCGATGCGCTCGTGTCCCTCGAGGTCCGCCCGGGAGCGCGCCAGCTTGAGGATGCGATCATGGGCGCGCGCGGACAGGCCGAACTGGCGCACGGCCCGCTCGAGCATCCGCTCGGCCCGGGGCGCGGGTTTGCAGTAGAGGTGCAGCAGCCGCGCCGGCATCTGGGCGTTGCAGTGCACGCCGGGCTCCTCGCGGAAGCGGGCCCGCTGGCGCTCGCGCGCCGCTTCCACGCGCTCGCGGTAGTACGTGCTCGGGGGCTCCTCGTCGCCGGGGCGGGCGATGTGGCGGTACTCCACGGGGCGCGTCTGCAGGGTGATGTCGATCCGGTCGAGCAGCGGCCCGCTCACCCGCGAGTGGTAGTCATGCACCCGGTACTCAGGGCACGTGCAGGTGCGGCCGGGGACGTTGAAGTAGCCGCACGGGCAGGGGTTCATCGCCGCCACCAGCATCACCCGGCAGGGGTAGGTGACATGCTGGATGGCGCGCGCCAGGTGGATGGAGCCTTCCTCCAGGGGCTGACGCAGCACCTCCAGCACGTTCTTGCGGAACTCGGGCAGCTCGTCGAGGAAGAGCACCCCGTGGTGCGCGAGGGACAGTTCGCCGGGCCGGGTGGCGGGGCCGCCGCCCACGAGGCCCGCGTCGGAGATGGTGTGGTGGGGCGCGCGGAAGGGCCGCTCGCGCATGAGCGAGTGCGTGTCCCCCAGCAGCCCGAGCACGGAGTAGATCTTCGTCACCTCCAGCGCCTCGTCGAACGCCATGGTGGGGAGGATGCCGGGCAGCCGCCGCGCCAGCATCGTCTTGCCCGAGCCAGGTGGGCCGCAGAACAGCACGTTGTGCCCTCCGGCGGCGGCGAGCTCCAGCGCCGTCTTCAGGTCGGCCTGCCCGCGCACCTCGGACATGTCCAGGGGCGCCGGGCGCGGACGTCCGCTCGGGGGCGGCAGGTGCTCGCGGGTGAAGGGCGCGAGGGGCTTGTCGCCGATCAGGTGGTCCACGGCCTCGCGCAGGTGGCGGATGGCCACCACGCGCAGCCCCTGCACGAGCGAGGCCTCGGCCGCGTTCGCCTCGGGCACCATCACCCCCTGGTAGCCCCCATCCCGGGCCGCCACCGCCAGCGGCAATACCCCCTTGATGGGCTTCACCCCGCCATCCAGCGATAGCTCTCCGCCGAAGAGGTAGTGAGACAGAGGCTCCTCGGGCATGAGCTTGGCCGCCGCGAGCACCCCCAGCGCGATGGGCAGTTCGAACGCGGCGCCTTCCTTGCGGATGTCCGCGGGCGCCAGGTTCACCGTGATGCGCTTGGAGGGCAGTTCGAAGCCGCAATTCTTCAGCGCGGAGACGACCCGCACCTTGGACTCGCGCACCGCGCCCTCCGGCAACCCCACCACACTGAAATACGGCAGTCCGAGGGCCATATCGACCTCGCACTCCACCACCACCGCGTCGATTCCCATCAACGCGCCCGACCGCACCCGCGCCAGCATGTCCCGTCCTCGTCAAGAGTCCCGCGGGGAGGGGAGCAAGGTGCGTACCGGCGCGAGCCACCGGGGTAGGCCCGCCTGCCCGCGGGTCCTCGCGATGGGACGGCGTGTCCACGCAGGGAGGGGCGCGGAAGTCCAGGAGTTTCGTTCCTGGGGAATCTTACGAACGGACGGGAGTTCAGCTAACCTCGGGCCTCATGGAACACACCGCCCCGGCCCCACACTCGGACTCCGCGTCTCATCCTCTTCACATCCGCCGTGCTGACCTCAAACGCAACGCGCGGATGAAGTTCACGTTCGGCCTCTTCCGCTTCTGTCTCTACGGAATGGTGGGCCTGTCCTCGGAGATCTTCTTCTACAACCTGGTGCGCGTCGCCCAGCACATCCCGGTGCTGGAGATGCTCTTCCGCTTCCAGTGGCGGGTGGATGATCGCCTGGGGCTCAACGCCATCTGGCAGACGCCCGTGTCGACGGCCTACGGCCAGTGCTCGCTGTGGATGTTCCTCATCTACGGGGTGGCCTGCTTCTTCTTCATCGAGGCCATCTACCAGCGCACCTTCCGCCACCCCACGCTCCTGCGCGCGGTGCTCTACGGCTTCACCATCCTCTTCTTCGAGGGCTTCAGTGGCGTGGTCCTGGAGAAGCTGACGGGCTATCGCATCTGGTACTACGCGGACGCGGGGGCCATCATGTGGGAGATGACGTCGCTCTACATCCTGCCCATCTGGATGGTGACGGGGCTCATCGCCGAGTGGATCTACAGGGAGTTGATGGATCCGGACCTGGTGGCGGCCTTGGAGTCCCCGTTGCCGGCCACGCCCGAGGAGACCGAGGCGTCGCTCCAGTTGATGCAGTAGGTGCAGGCGTGGCCGTCGTAGCCGGTCAGCTCGATGCGCAGGTGCTCCACGCCGGCGGTGCGCAGGCCCGCGTGGATGATGCCCGCGGTGAACGAGGGCAGGGAGCCGACCTCGTTCATCCACAGCTCGAACTTGCGCGGCCCCAGCTCCTTGAGGCGTGACTCGGTGTAGTTGTTGCCCGAGCGGAAGTGCTGGGTGGCGCGCATGAGGGCGCGCCGCGGCCCCAGCACGCGCAGGAGCGAGAGCACCGCGCGGCCGAGCATCGTCTCGCGATAGCCGTCCATATAGGCCTCGCCGAGCTTGAAGGCGCTCTCCTCCAGCGGCAGCTGGGGATAGAGCTCCTCCGCCACGATGCGCAGGAACGTCATCCAGGAGGCGAAGGGGTACGCCGGGCGGAGCTTCTGCTCGACGTCCAGCCCCGCCTGGCGCAGGCGCTCCCGGCAGGCGGGGGACAGGCGCCCGTGGAGGGCGCGCACGAAAACCGCCTCGATGGTCTGCTCGAAAACCAGGAGCTCGTCGGCCATGAGAATCTCAGACTCTAGCCGACGAGCCCGGTCGTGGGAACCGCGTCAAGGTGACTCAGGGAGTAGGGGGCGCGGGAGGGGCCGGGGGCACGGGGGGCACCTCGCCGGGGGCTCCGGTGGCGGCGGCGGCGGCGGGGATGTCCTCGGTGGCCATGCCGAGCACGAAGGCGCCGGCCTGCTTGGCGCCGTCGAAGGCGGCCACGAGCTTGCCGTAGTTGGCCTTGTCATCCGCCACGAAGAAGACGATGCGGTCCTCCTTCTTCTTGGCGCCCAGCATGCGCTTGAGCTTGGTGACGTAGTCGGCCTCGGTCACCGGCTCGGTGTTGATGGTGTAGGCACCCGCGGGGTCCAGCTTGACGATGAGCTGGGTGTCGGGCGTGTCGTCCGGAGGCGGGGGGACTTCCTCGGTCTCCGGGATGCGCACCTCGATGTCCTTCTCGAGCAGCGGCGTGAGCACCATGAAGATGATGAGCAGCACCAGCACCACGTCCACCAGGGGCGTGACGTTGATTTCCGAGTTGGGGGGGGTGCTGGGCTTGACGAACTGGCGGCGGGCGGACATGGCTAGTTCTTCTGCTCCTCGACGCCGAGAAAGATCTTCTTGGCCTTGGCCTTGCGCGTGATCTCCATCACCTGGCGGATGTCACCCACGGTGAGGGTGTTGTCGCCCTTGAGGAGGATCTTCTTGTTGGGCAGGTAGGCGAGGGTGTCCCGGAGCTTGGACTCCAGCGCCGCCGCGTCGTACTCGTCCTGTTCCACGAACGTCTTCTTGTCCGCGGTGACGGAGAGGATGATGGGATCGGGATCCTCGCCACTCTTCTTCTCCTCCTCGACCTTGGCGGCCTTGGGGAGGGTGACGGACTTGCCACGCTGGAGCATGGGCGTGACGACCATGAAGATGATGAGCAGCACCAGCACCACGTCCACCAGGGGCGTGACGTTGATCTCGCTCTTGGGCCCCCCTTGAGGGCCTCCTGCTGACATACCCATGCGTGCACCTGCTGCTTGGAAGAGGGAAAGCTCCGGCCCGGGGGGGCCTTGGACTCGCGGAGCCCCGCCGAGGAGGCGGGCCGGAGGCTTTCGTGGGGGGACTTAGCCCTGAGCGGTGTGCGAGCCACCGAAGTGCCGCGCCACCACGTCCAGGAACTCGTTGGAGGACTCGGAGATGTCCACCGAGCGCGAGTCCACCCAACCGGACAGGAAGTTGTAGGCGATCACGGCGGGGATGGCCACGAGCAGACCGAAGGCCGTGGTGATGAGCGCCTCGGAGATACCGGCGGAGATGGTGCCCAGACCGCCCGCGCCCGCGGTGGCCATCTGCTGGAAGGCGTTCACGATACCCATCGTGGTGCCGAGCAGACCGACGAACGGGGCCGTGGAACCCACGGTGGCCAGCACACCCAGGCCGCGCTTGAGGCTCTGCACCTCACGCTGCGCCTGGCGCTCGAGCGCGCGCGCCACCGACTCCACCGCCACTTCCTTGTTCGCGGGGCTGATGCGGTAGGCGGTGAGGCCCGAGTTGATCACGCGGCCCAGGTGACCCACGTCCTTGCCGAGGTTGGCGCCCGCGGCCTGGGCCAGATCTCCCTTGGCGAGGATGGCGCCCATCTTCGCCGCGAAATTGCGCGAGTCCTTGCGCGTCTTGCGGAAGACGATGATGCGCTCGGCCATCACGACCAGGGACGACACGGACATGAAGGCGAGGGTGAAGATGATGAAGCGGGCGAAGAGGCCCGTGGACTGCCAGATGTGGGTAAGGGAGAAATCCATGGTGGGGGGAGGCGCTCCTCCTCGAGCGCAGTTGGATACGGCGGTGATGACAGGGAGCGGCGGCGGCGCTGACTCAGCGCGGCATGCTCAGGCGGATGTTGAAGGTGTAGTCGACCTGGACGGGCCGACCCTGGAACGTCACCGGCTTGTAGCGCTGGGCATACAGCGAGTCCAACACGGCCTGTTCCATGTGCGGCAGCGGCTTGATGATGCGGCAGCGCTCGACCTTGCCCTCCGTGGTGATGACGCACTTGACGATCATGAGACCCTGGACATGGGCCTCGAGGGCCTCGCGGGTGTACTGGGGCTGAGGACCCGACAGCTTCTCGGGGCGGGTCATTCCCGCGCCGAAGGGCAACACGTCCGTTCCGGTGCCTCCCACCTGGCCACCGAGTACGCCACCGACCACACCGCCAATCACTCCGCCGACGACGCCTCCCGCCACACCGCCCTCGACTCCACCCTCGACCTCTTCCTCGGTCGCCTCTTCCTCCTCGGCGGCCGGCTCAGGCTCCACCTCGGGTGGCTTCTCCTGGGGGATTTCCTTGGGCTGGACGATGGTGTCCGGCTTCTTCACCGTGGGCTTCTTGGTGGCCTTCTTCGACGCGGGGGGCGGGGGCGGAGGAGGCGGCGGTGCCGCGGCCACCGGAGGAGCCATGGCCTGCTTGAACGTCACCTCGACTTCCTTCTCTTCCTCTTTCGGCGGCCGCATCGACAACCACGCGATGCCACCCACCAGCGCGACGTGCAGCACCACCGAGACGACGGCACCCACTCCGAAACGGGACTTGGGCCCTTGCCCTCGGTCAAGGACAGAGTCGAACATGCGGTAACGCTCCTGAACTCGGGTGGACACCCACCACATCATCCCGCCCGGATCGCAAAAGGCGCGCTACCATACAAAAACCGCGGACGGGTGCAAGTGACCCCACCTGGGGAAAGACCACCTGTGTGATCGCGCAATGCCCCAGGCGTCAGCAAAAATCAACGTCGTGTTGACAACAAGGTCACCTCGGATATTTTGCCCGACGCTTTTTGCTGCACCGTAGCCCACCTTGGAGGGGTTCCCAGCATGCAAGTCAGACGGATGCTCCGGGCGACTGGAGCGGTCGTAATTGCGGGCTTGACGTACAGCACCGCGGCCTACGCCGACAGCGTCATCATCGGAAGTGTTGTCAACGCTGACAACAAGAAGCCCGTAGCAGACGTCGTGGTCACGGCGACCTCTCCCAATCTTCAAGGTGAGCAGGTTGTCGTTACGGACGCTCAGGGCCAATACCGTATTCCCCAGCTTCCGCCCGGTGTCTACACGCTGCGCTTCGACAAGGAGTCGTTCCGGCCCTTCTCGCGCTCGGAAGTGCAGCTGCGCCTGGATCGCACCATCCGGGTGAACGTGGAGCTGCTGCCCGAGGGCTTCACCGAGGAGATCGTCCTGACGGGCACGCCGCCCACTATCGACGTCGGCTCGACGAGCACGGGCGTCAACGTGGATCAGGACTTCATCAAGCGCATCGCGGTGAACCGTCCGGGTGGCAAGGGCGGCGGCGCGCGCTCCTTCGAGAGCCTGGCCGAGCTGGCCCCGGGCGCGCAGAGTGACTCGTACGGCGTGTCCATCAACGGCACCACCTCGCCCGAGAACGGGTACGTGGTGGACGGCCTGTCGACGAACGATCCCGCCTTCGGCGTCAACGCGAGCCCCCTGAGCGTGGAGTTCGTGCAGGACGTGAACATCATCACCGGCGGTTACATGCCGGAGTACGGCCGCTCCACGGGCGGTGTGATCAACGCGGTGACGAAGTCGGGCTCCAACGAGTTCCACGGCTCCATCTACGGCACCGTCACCCCGGGCTTCGCCGAGGGTCCGCGCACCCCGGTGCGCCAGGCCGCCTCGGTCATCGCCGGTCAGAACGCGCTGAACTTCCTGGGTGACGTGGGCGCCACCCTGGGTGGTCCCATCCTCAAGGACAAGCTGTGGTTCTTCGCCGGTGTGGCTCCGTCCTACACCAGCTACACCCACACCCGCACCCTCAACCGCCTCCTGATCGAGCGGGACGCGAGCGGCGCTCCGGTGCTGGACGCGAAGGGCAATCCGACCGTCCTGAAGGATGAGCGTGACTTCGAGAGGACCGAGCTCATCCCGAACTCGACGAGCCAGTACGGCGTCCGGGCCCAGTCGGTGCAGTACCTCGGCAAGCTGACGTACCTGCTCAACCAGGACCACAACGTCTCCGTGTCGATCGCCGGCACGCCGAGCTCGTCCGGTGGCCGCGGCGTGTTCGCGATCGATCAGCAGTCGGGCGCGCTGCAGGAGCGGTTCAACGCGAAGCCGGGCAGCTCGGCGCTCGCCAACGTGCAGGAGCTGACGAGCACCACCTCGGCGGCCCTCAAGTACGCGGGTGCCTTCAACGACAAGAACGTCCTGGTGGACGCCAACTTCGGCTGGTTCCACCAGACGTCCGCCAGCCTGCCCGCGGATGGCTCGCGGCCAGGTGACACGACGGGTGACGCGGGCCTCGCGCTGGTGTGGTACCGCCAGCCCCGCTCCATCGCCTTCTACGAGCCGGAGATCCCGAACATCGCGGCGCTGTGCGAGGACGGCAAGGGTGGAACGGTCGCCTGCCCGGCCAGCAACTCGTCCAGCAACTACTACTCGGGCGGTCCCGGTCTCATCAAGGACGCGCTGTTGGACCGCGTGCAGGGCAACGCCAAGGTCACCTACCTGCTCAAGGCCCTGGGCAGCCACGTGTTCAAGGCGGGCATCGACATCGAGCGGCTCAACTACAACAACGTCCGGGCCTACACGGGCGGCGTGTACCTGCGTGAGGGCGTGAGCAACACGCTGTGGCAGGACTACCGCCGCTACGGCTACCTGTCGGGTCCGGATGCCTCGGCGGATGCGCTCACCCAGACGGCCAACTCCGCCAGCACCACCGCGGGTGGTTTCATCCAGGACAGCTGGACGATCGCCAACCGCGTGACGCTCAACGTGGGCGTGCGCTACGACTCCCAGTGGCTGTACGGCAACGGCGGTCAGGAGCTGGCCTTCGTGCTCGGCAACCAGATCTCCCCGCGCCTGGGTGTGATCGTCGACCCGATGGCCAACGGCCGCATGAAGGTGTACGCCAACTTCGCGCGCTACTACGAGCAGGTGCCCATCAACCTGCTCGACCGTGGCTTCCCCACCGAGCAGCGCTACGTCGCCTACCGCAACGCCAGCGGGTGCGCCGCGGCCAACCTCGACACGCCCGACGGCCAGCGCGCGTGCCTGGCCGGTAGCAACCTGGCGCAGATCAACTCGTACAGCGACCTGAACCCCAGCTTCAGCTACCTGGGCGGCAAGTCCGACGCGACGCCGGTGGACCCCAACATCCAGCCTCAGTCCTCGGACGAGCTGCTCTTCGGCGCCGAGTACGAACTGCTGGCCAACACCCGCCTGGGCGCCACCTATACCCACCGCAGCATGAACTCGGTCATCGAGGACATGAGCCGCGATGGTGGCAACACGTACTTCCTGGGCAACCCGGGCTCCGGCTTCACCGAGGGGGAGTTCCCGAAGGCCACGCGTGACTACGACGCGGTGTCGGTGTTCCTCACCCGCAACTTCACGGATGGTTGGCTGGCGCAGGCGAGCTACACGTGGTCGCGTCTGTACGGCAACTACGCCGGTCTGTTCCGTCCGGAGAACGATCAGCTCGATCCGAACACCAACTCGGACTTCGACCTGGTCGAGCTGCTGGAAAACCGCACGGGCCTGCTGCCCTACGACCGCACCCACTCCGTCAAGCTCTTCGGCGCCAAGGAGTTCAACTTCACCAACAACCTGACGGGCAGCCTCGGTATGTCGTACCGCGGCAGCTCGGGCACGCCCATCAGCTACCTCGGCGGTCACCCCACCTACGGCACGAGCGAGGCGTTCATCCTCCCCCGTGGCACCGCGGGCCGCACGCCCTGGGTTCACAACATCGATGGCAACATCGGCGTGAACTACCGCGTGACCCGGACCAACGTGCTGTCGCTCAGCCTGGACGTGTTCAACATCTTCAACTTCCAGCAGTACACGCAGGTGGATCAGATCTACGCCAACGAGGACGTGCTTCCCATCGCGGACGGCATCGAGGGCGAGCTGACCCCGGACAAGGTGACGACGTACGCGGGCACTCCGCTGCCGGCGGACAAGGTGAACAAGAACTTCAAGCAGGCGACCGTCTACCAGGCTCCGCGGCAGATCCGCCTGGGTCTCAAGTACACCTTCTGAGAACGCTACCCGATGGGATCACGAGACATGAGCAAGCGTATTTCTACCGCGGTAGCCATCCTGGGTCTGGCCGGTGCCTTCTCCGGATGCAACTTCGAGCAGCCGTCCGCTGGCTGCCAGGTGCAGGACGCCACGGATGCTTACTGGCAGGCGGGGTACTTCCTGAACCCCGCGGATGCCGGCAAGTCGTGCAGCGGCCTCAAGGGTGAGGCGATCGGCGTCTTCAAGTACATCGATCCCTGCCCGGACAAGAACGCCGAGTGCCCGACGCAGGGCCAGGCGGTTCAGCCCACGCGCCTGGCGATCCGCCCGGCGGGTGCGGCGTCCCTCGTGTCCTTCGTGGACAAGGACGAGAACGAGCAGCTCCGGGTCGCGGACCCCAAGGTGGCCACCAGCCTGTCGGCCACCCTGGATGACGAGCCGAACGAGCAGGGCCTGTGCGGTGCGGAGGGCTTCGCTCCGGCCAGGGTCGATGCGCGAGCGGTCACCGTCGCCGCGGACAACGCGGAGGAAGACATCCCCGCGGAGTCGGTGTCCTACGCGTATGAGGACGTGAAGGTCTACTCGACGCCCGCGGCTCCGGGCACCCAGTTGAGCGCGAAGGTCCGGTACTCGACGGGCACCAGCGGCGAGTCGTGCGAATACACGATGCTCGCCCTGTGGCCCCAGGTGCCGTGCAGCGTGGATGCATTCAAGAACCAGACGCCCGAGAACGCGGCTTCTCGTTGCGCCGAGGGCTCGGGCCTCAACCCGGACTTCGACGCGGTGTGCATCGCGGACATCGGCCCGCCGCTCGTGAAGCGGGACGATGACGGCAATGTCATCTCCGTCACGCCCCGTGGCGGATGCGTGCCCAACCCGGACAAGGGCGTTCCGTCCTTCAAGGTGATCCAGTAACCGGCTCCTCGCTGGCGCCTGGCCCGTTGCTCGCCGGGTGGAAGTGAATCGCGGCCCTGGTCGCCCCTCCCCATGGGAGTGGCGTGCCAGGGCCGCGGTGTTATGGAGATCCGTGGTCCCACGGTTGCCCAGGAAGGTGCATGGAGCGTCGGTACTCAATCGTTGAACGCGCCCAGGCCCTGCTCGCCGACGAGCAGGGGACGCTCTACAAGGACGCCCCCTACCGGGTCGCGCTCTGCTACCCGAGCCCCTACCACGTGGGCATGAGCTCGCTCGGCTACCAGGCCATCTACGGCGAGGTGCATGCCCATGCCGGGGTGACGGCCGAGCGCGCCTTCCTGCCCGACGACGTGGAGGAGTACCGGCGCACGCGCACGCCGCTCTTCACGCTGGAGACCCAGTCCCCCGTCTCCGAGTTCCCCCTGCTGGCCTTCTCGGTGGCGTACGAGCTGGAGCTCACCGGGCTCTTCTCCATGCTGGAGCTGGCCCGCATCCCCCTGCTCAGGGAGGAGCGCACCGAGCGCCATCCCCTCATCGTCGCGGGCGGCCCGCTCACCTTCTCCAATCCGGATCCGCTCGAGCCCTTCGTGGACGTGCTCGTGCAGGGCGAGGCGGAGGATCTCATCCACGTGCTCCTGGACGCGGCGCCGTCCATGGACAAGGACGCGTTGCTCACCCACCTGGCCGGCATCCCCGGCTTCCGGGTGCCGGGCCGCGGCGGGGCGCGCTACCACGTCGCCAAGAGCACCGATGCGCGGCTGCCCGCGCGCTCGGCCATCATCACCCCCCACACGGAGCTGCGCTCGATGTTCCTCATCGAGCCGGAGCGGGGTTGCTCGCGCGGGTGCCACTACTGCGTCATGCGGCGCACCACCAACGGTGGCATGCGCACCGTGCCGCCCGAGCGCGTGCTCTCGCTCATCCCCGAACACGCCCGGCGCGTGGGCCTGGTGGGCGCGGCGGTGACGGATCACCCCCGCATCGTCGAGCTGCTGCGCACCCTGGTGGACGCCGGACGCGAGGTGGGTGTCTCCTCGCTGCGCGCGGACCGGCTCACCCAGGAGCTGGTGGATCAGCTGCGGCGCGGCGGCGCCACCAACCTCACCGTGGCCGCGGATGGCGCCTCGCAGCGCATGCGCGACCTGGTGGACCGCAAGCACTCCGAGGAGCAGATCGTCCGCGCGGCGAACTTCGCGAGGACGGCCGGCATGCGCCAGCTCAAGGTGTACAACGTCGTGGGCCTGCCCCTGGAGGAGGACGCGGACGTGGACGAGCTGGCCCGCTTCACCACGGAGCTCTCGCGCATCATGCCGGTGGCCCTGGGCGTGGCGCCCTTCGTGGCCAAGCGCAACACCCCCCTGGATGGGGCCCCCTTCGCCGGCATCCGCGAGGTGGAGTCCCGGCTGGAGCGGCTGCGGCGGGGCCTCAAGGGACGGGCGGAAGTGCGGCCCACCTCGGCCCGGTGGGCGTGGGTGGAGTACATGCTCGCCCAGTGTGGCCCCGAGGCGGGCCTGGCCGCCATGGACGCGTGGAAGGCCGGAGGGAGCTTCGCGGCCTTCAAGCGCGCCTTCCAGGAGCGCGGCTGCCGGCCCTATATGGCCCGCCGCGTGGAGGATGGCCGGCGCAAGGCCACCGCCTGGCCCGTCGTGGACGGGGTGGCTCCGACCGCCGCTTGACGGTTGGTGCGTGCCGCCCTTGCCCCCCGCCTGCCGCTGTCTGTTAGAAGGCCGGACGCGCCGCTCCCAGGCGCCAGGAGGCTTGCAGCCGCAGTGAGCACGGATCGGGTGGACAAGGCGTGGCAGCGCAAGGGACTGAAGGATTACTCGACGGAGGCCATCATCGGCACGCTCGGTCACTACGGTGTCCAGGTGCAGGAGGCGGACTTCCGCCAGCTGGCCGAGAAGAAGTACCCCTCCGGCATCGCGCAGGAGTGGTTGGCGTCGTGGAAGGGCACGGGCCAGTTCGCCCCCTTCCCGTTCGCCGCCGCGGGTGAGTTGTGGCGGCGCTGGTTGGCCGACCGGCTCGCCCCCTACGAGCTCTCCGAGAGCCTCGCCCAGCTCATGGGCGCGCTCGGGGCGCTGCTCCAGGGAGGTAACCAGGGCGCCGTGGCTCCCGCCTTCGAGCGCATGAACGCGGTGCGCCAGCGCGTGCCCGTCAACGACAAGGGCGAGCCCGAGCCGGGCTTCATGCAGGAGGCCCTCCGCGTGTTCGACGAGCGCGCCGCCCGCGCGTTCGACGACCTGGCCGAGATGCTGGCCAAGGCGGGCCACAACGAGGCCGCCGACTCCTTCGCGGACCTGGAGGAGTTCCTCCTGCCGGATCGCCGGGGCGTGTCCAAGCCCATCATCCGCGCCTCGCGGGGTGAGCGCGACGCGGCGCTCGAGGACTTGCAGAAGGTGGCCGGGGATGGCTCGCGCACGCCGCTCTCGCGCGTGCTCGCGGTGGATGCCCTGCTGCACCTGGGCGCCAACGACAAGGTGGCCGCCGTGGGCCGTCCGCTCCTCGAGGAGGCCGAGCGCATCCAGGACTGGCACATGGCCCTGGACATCACCGCCCGCCTGGAGCACGCCTACAAGCAGCTCGGTGAGAAGACCGCGCTCGCGGCGCTCGCCCAGGATCGCGCCCGCATCGAGAAGGCGCACGACGAGGCCCACCCGAACCACAAGCGCCAGCACCAGCACCAGCACTGAGTCGGTGTCTGGCCGTGCCCCCTCCCGCCCTCGCGCGCGGGAGGGGAGTCACTCAGTAGGGCACGTCTTCCTCGGGCCGTTCGTGCGCGGGGGGCGGGGCCTCGGCCACCGCCGTGTCGGAGGCGGGCTCTTGCCGCGCGTCGCCCCGGCGGGGCAGGGGGATGTGCTTCACCCCGGGCACCGCCTCCTGCACGTCCTTCACCGGCACCACCGCGCCCACCGTCGTGTAGCGGATGGCGCCCGTCTGCGTGAAGGTGTGCCGCAGCTCGTACCCCTTCGCCCTCGGCAGGAACCACTCGCGCACCGCCTTGAGCGGCAGCACGTGCAGCTCGTTCTGCACGAGGAACACGTACACCATGAGGTCCGCGCCGCTGTAGAGGAAGCAGCCCGGCGTGTCCCGCTCCAGGTTGGACACCAGCTCGAAGAAGTAGCGCTTGCGGCGGGGCTGCCGGTCGCCCTTCACCTCGATGCCGCGCACCTCGCCCGAGGGCAGCTCCCAGAGAAGGTCCACGCCCCGGTGCTGGAAGCGGGGGTCCTCCTGCACGTCATGGACGAGCGAGCCGGGCTCGGCCGATTGCAACCACGTCCGGGCGTGCTGCACGGCCCGATCGGCCGCGCCCATCACGCCCCTCATGCTGAAGCCGCGCGCCATCGCTCAGCGACGCAGCTCGACACCGGTGGCCACCAACTGCACCTCGCGCGGCTTGCCGTCGGCGCCCCGGGGGACGATGGCGCCCTCGGCCTCGTAGTGGCTGGCCATCGCCTCGCTCAGCTCGGACACCTTCACCACGCCCTCCACGCGCGCCTGCGAGCCCGCCGAGTCCACCGGTACGAAGAAGCCATAGTCCTTGAACGTCACCCGCACCCCGGCGCCCTTGTCCCCGGTGGCCAGCTCCATCCAGCAGCCCTTCTTCTGGCAGGCCTTGCGCACCTGGCCCTCCACCCGCACCGTCTTGCCGTCGTGGGGCTGGGGTTTGGCCAGCAGGTCGGCGAGCTTCACCGCCGGGGCGCCCTTGAGGGCCTCTCCGCGCGTCAGCGTCCAGCCGGCATTGGGCTTGGCGTCGGCGGCGGCCTCCTTCGGGTGGGGACAGTCCTCCTGGACGGCGAGCTTCGCGGCGGGCTTCTGCCCGGCGGCCGGGTTGCCGGCGAGCGCCACGAGGGGAAGAGCGAACAGCGTCACCAGGGTCGCGCGGAAGGTCTTCATCCCTCACCGATAGCCCGAAGCCTTTGGGCGGGCAAGATGCCCACCTTCCCGAGTACACTGCTGGACGTGAAGGTCCTCCTACCCAAGCCCAACCGCACCTTCGGGGCGAGCGACGTGCTCGGCCTGTTGGGGCTCGTCGGTCTGCTCGTCGCCCGCTACATCCCCGTGGCGAAGCTCATCCCCTTCTGGGGGTGCGCCCTGCGCGAGACGACCGGCTGGCCCTGTCTGGGCTGCGGGCTCACGCGCGTGGCGGATCGCGTCGCCCACTTCCAGTTCGCCCTCGCCTGGCAGGCCAATCCCCTGGGCACGGTGGCCGCCTTCTTCTTCGCCCTCATGGTCGTGGTGACGCTGCTCCACCTCGTCTTCGCCATGCCCGTGCCCGAGCTCCAGCTCTCCCCCCGGGAGTGGCACTGGGTGCGCATCGTCGGCGTCCTCGTCGTCCTCCTCAACTACGCCTGGGTCGTGGTGGCGACGAAGTTCCCCCACCTGCTCGCCTAGGGCCCCACCGTGCTCTCCTCCGCGCTCCTCCTGCTGGGCTACCTGGCTGGTTCCATCCCCTTCGGGGTGTTGCTCACCCGCTGGGTGAGGGGCGTGGACGTGCGCCAGAGTGGCAGCGGCAATATCGGCGCCACCAACGTCACCCGCGTGGCCGGCAAGAAGCTGGGCGCGGTGGTGCTCGTGCTGGATGCGCTCAAGGGCGCGCTCGCCGTGGGCCTCGCCCTGTGGCTCGTGCCCGGGGAGCCCCGCGTGCATGCCGCGGTGGGACTCGCGGCCTTCCTCGGCCACGTCTACCCGGTGTGGCTCAAGCTCCAGGGCGGCAAGGGCGTGGCCACCGCGCTCGGCGTGCTCGCGGTGCTCGTGCCCCTGGCGGCGCTGTCCGCGGCGTTCGTGTACGCGGGCCTCGTGGCCGCCTGGCGCGTGAGTTCCGTGGGCTCGCTGGCCGGCGGCGTCACGGCCGTCGTCGTCGCCGCCCTCACCGCCTCCTCGCTCGAATACGCCGGGCTCTCAGCCCTGCTCTTCGTCCTCATCCTCTGGACGCACCGGGGCAACATCCACCGGCTGCTGCGGCGCTCCGAGCGGCGCTTCTGAGCGCCTCTCCGAGTCCCGCACGGGGGGCCGCGTGTAGAAGGCCGGGTAGCCGAGCAGCGTGCACTCGATGGGGCCGTTCCACAGCTCCCGGCGGGTGCTCGGGCGGACGTGGAAGGCGCTCTCGAAGGCCGGGTTTCCCGAGAGCACGAACAGCCGCCAGCCCTTCTGCGCCCGGAGACTGTCGCCCAGCTTGAAGTAGAAGCTCTTCATCCCCTTCTGCCCCCCCGAGCCCAGGCGGTCTCCATAGGGCGGGTTGGTGAGCAGCAGGCCCGGAGGCTCGGGCAGGGCGGGCAGCTTCGTCGCGTCGCCCTCCTCGAGGCGGATCTCCTCCGCGAGCCGCGCCGCCTTCACGTTGCGCCGCGCCGCCTCGAGTGCCTCGGGATCCTTGTCGAAGCCGAGCAGCGGCACGGTCACCTTGCGCTCGTTGCGGCGGGCATCCGCGCGCAGGTCCTCGAGCAGCTCTCGCGCGCGGGCGCCCAGGTGCGGCCACTTCTCCACGGCGAAGTCCCGGGCGATGCCGGGCGCGCGCCGACGGGCGATGAGGCCGCCCTCGATGAGGATCGTCCCCGAGCCGCACATGGGGTCCACCAGGGCCTCCTCGCCGGTGTAGCCCGCGGCGCGCAGGAGGGCCGCCGCGAGCGTCTCCTTCATGGGCGCCGCGGTGGGGCGCACGCGGTAGCCCCGGCGGTGCAGGGGCTCGCCGCACAGGTCCAACGAGAGCGACAGCTTCTCGCGCACCAGGTGGGCCACCACGCGCACGTCCGGATTCTTCGGGTCCACGTCCGGCCGCGAGCCGCGCTTGTCGCGCATCCGGTCCACCACCGCGTCCTTCACCTTGAGCGCCACGAAGCCCGTGTGGCTGTGCTCGCTGTCCTTGAGCGTGGCCTCCACCGCGAAGGTCACCTCCGGCGTGAGGTGCTCCTCCCAGGGCACGCTGGCGACGGCGTCGTACAGGCCGTCCGCGCCCCGGGCCTCGAACTCCCCCAGCGGGTAGAGCACGCGCATGGCGATGCGCGACCAGAGACAGACCTTGAGGGCCTCGTCGAGCGAGGCCATGAAGCGCACGCCTCCCCGGTCCTGCCGGATGCGGCGCGCGCCGAGTTCCTTGAGTTCGTCGGCGAGGAGTTCCTCGGTACCGCGGGCCGTGGTGGCGAAGAGGGCGAGACGTTCAGCCATTCACCCGCCTTACCAAGCCGCCCCTCGCTTCACCACCTCATCCACACGGAAAGGCGGGGCGGCGCTCCCCCGCTCAGGCCTCGACGGGCAGGCCAGGGGACTCGGCCCGGCGCTCCTCGGGACGCACGAGGAGGACGTAGACGAGCAGGGCGGCGAGTGCGAAGCCCGCCATGACGCCCGTGACGGCGAGCGCGCTGCGTCCATCGAAGAACCAGGCCACGAGCGCGCTGGCGACCGCGCCCCCGAGCATCCGCAGCCCGCTGAGCACCGCCGAGGCCACGCCGGCGATCCTCGCCATGGGCTGGAGCGCCCCGTGCGTGGCGTTTGGCGCGATGAGCCCGATGCTGAAGTGGCACACGAAGAACACGGGCATGAGCGTGCCCAGGCGGGCCAGTCCGGCCAGGGTCATGAGCACGAGCACCAGGGCGCCGGTGACGCACAGGGCCATGCCCGCCTTCAGCAGCGTGGCGGCGGGCACGCCCCGGGCGCTCAGCCGCCCGTTGGTGAACGCGCCCGTCATCGACGCCACGGCGGTGATCGCGAAGCAGAGGCCGTAGACGGTGGGGGAGACGCCCAGCACGTCCATCAACACCAGGGACGAGCCGGAGATGTAGGCGAAGGCGCAGCCGAACGACAGGGCGTTGATGATGGAGTACCCGATGCTGCGCCGGTGGCGGAGCGCCTGCCCGTAGTCGCGCACGAGCCCCTTCACTGACAGGGTCGCCCCCGCCTCCCGCCGCGCGGATTCCCCGAGGCCGAGCCCCGCCGCCAGCAGGAGCACCACCCCGCCCGCGGCCAGCGTGGCGTAGATGAAGCGCCAGTGGGCCACCGTCAGCACCCAGGCGCCGATCGTGGGGGCCACCATGGGCGCGATGCCCATCACCAGGGTGACGTAGGACAGCCGGGCCCGCGCGGTCGCGCCCTCGAACAGGTCGCGGATGATGGCGAGCACCAGCACCGAGCCGGCTCCCGCGCCCGCTCCCTGGATGAAGCGCCAGAACAAGAGGACGGGCAGGGAGTGGGACGCGGTGCAGCCCACGCCGGCCACCACGAACACCGTGCAGCCGATCAGCAGCAACGGCCGCCGTCCATAGCGGTCCGACAGGGGCCCGTAGACGAGCGGTGCCAGGGCGAAACCCAGCATGAAGAGGCTCAGCGACAGCGAGGCCCCGGCCGACGTCGTCCCGAGGGACTGGGCCATGGCCGGGAGCGCCGGCAGTCCCATGTCGATGGAGAACGGCGGCAGCATGCTGAGCGCGCCCAGCAGCAGGGTGAAGGCGAAGGAACCAGGCCGGATTCGCAAGGGCATCCTCAAAAGGGGTGTATCGCGATGCGGTACAGTGTATTGTCAGGCGGTACATAAGTAGAAGCCCAGGGAGCGGGTGTCAATCCAAAGGCCCGAGGAGCCGATGACGGAGAAGGACGAGGCGGAGCGAGAGGAGGGAGGACGGCGGGGCGAGAGCATCCAGGTGATCGCCCGGGCCGCGGCCATCCTCCGGGCGCTGGCCGGCCAGGCGGAGGGGCTGAGCCTGGGGCAGATCGCGAAGCGGGTGGAGCTGCCCCGGTCGACGGTGCAGCGCATCGTCGGCGCGCTGGCGGCGGAGCAACTGGTGACGGTGGGCCGCACGGGCGAGGGCGTGCGGCTGGGGCCGACCCTGACGCTGCTGGCCGCCGCCGCCCAGACGGATCTGCCCTCCGTGGCGCAGCCGCACCTCGAGGCGCTCACGCGGCGCGTGCACGAGACGGTCAACCTGTCGGTCTTCCAGGGCAACCAGGCCGTCTGTGTGGCGGTCAGTCAGTCGGAACGGGAGCTGAGCGTGCGCTCCTCCCTGGGCAGCTCCTTTCCGCTGTACAGCACCGCCCATGGCAAGGCGCTGCTCGCGGAGATGTCGGACGAGGACGTCACCCGGCTCGTCGGCTCGAGTATCAAGCCGTTGACGGCGAACACGGTCCGCTCCCTGCCCGAGTTGCTGGTGCAACTGCGCGAGGTGCGCGAGCGGGGAATGGCCTTCGACCTCGGTGAGCGCACGGAGGGCATCTGTGCCGTCGGGGTCACGCTGCGGCTGGCGACCGGGCCCCGCTATGCCCTGTCGATACCGGTGCCCGCCCTGCGCTTCGAGGCGCAGCTCCCCGTGCTGCGTGAGGAGTTGCTGCGCTGCCGGGAGGACATCGAGGCCGCGGCGGGAGTGGCCCTGCGTCCCGCCGCGTCGTTCGTCGGAAAACCGGGGTAGGAGGGGGCCTCAGGCGCCCGCCATCTCGCCCAGGTTCCGGATGAGCACCTCGCGTGGCTTGGCCCCGTCCGCCGGGCCCACCACGCCATCGCGCTCCATGCGCTCGATCATTCGCGCCGAGCGGTTGTAGCCGATGCGCATCTTGCGCTGGAGCATGGAGATGGACACGGCCTTCATCTCGCTCACCGTGGCCAACGCCTGATCGTACAGCTCGTCGGACAGGTCGTCCTCCTCGCCGCCACCGCCCTCGCCGTCCTCGTCGCGCGGCTTGAGGATGGACTCGTCGTAGACGGGCTTGCCCTGGGCCTTGAGGTGGTCCACCGCCCCCTTAATTTCATTCTCGGAGACGTAGGCGCCGTGCACGCGCTGCAGGTGCGCGCTCGTGGGCGGCATGATGAGCATGTCGCCCATGCCCAGCAGGGCCTCGGCGCCCACCGTGCCCAGAATGGTCATCGAGTCCGGCTTGGAGCGCAGCATGAAGCTGATGCGCGTGGGGAAGTTGGCCTTGATGATGCCCGTGACGACGTCCGTGGACGGGCGCTGCGTGGCCACCATGAGGTGGATGCCGGCGGCGCGCGCCATCTGCGCCAGGCGCGCCACGTACGTCTCCACCTCGCGGCTGGCCACCATCATCAGGTCCGCCAGCTCGTCGATGATGACCACGATGTAGGGCAGCTTCTTCCACTCCTTCTTCTCCTCCTCGGGAGTGGAGGACTCGCCCGCGGCCTCGAGCGCGGCGTCCACCGCGTCGTCCATGCCGTCGTCGTCGTCCGCGTCCTCGGCGCCCTGCTGCTCGGGCGCGTCCTCGGACTCGGACAGGGCCTCGCGCACCTCCTCGTCGTCGTCGAAGCGGGGCGCGGCGACGCCCGGACCCGTGCTCGCGGCGGCGGCGGGCTCCTCGATGATGGCGTCCTCGGGGGTGGCCACGTCCACCACGAGCACCTTCTTGGGCTTCTTGGGCGCGGCGGCGGCCTTGCGCGGGGCGGCCTCGGTGGAGCGCGAGGCGCGCTCGGCCTCGGTCGTCTCCACGAGCTTGTTGAAGCCGGCGATGTTGCGCACGCCCGCCTCGGACAGCATCTGGTAGCGCCGCTCCATCTCCTCCACGGCCCAGCGCAGCGCGAGCGCCGCCTTCTTGGGATCCGTCACCACGGGCAGCAGCAGGTGGGGGATGCCCTCGTAGACGGACAACTCGAGCATCTTCGGGTCCACCATGATGAAGCGCACCTCCTCGGGCGTGGACTTGAGGAGGATGCTCATGATCATGGAGTTGACGGCCACGGACTTACCCGAGCCGGTGGTACCCGCGATGAGCAGGTGGGGCGCCTTGGCCAGGTCGAAGACGTACGGCATGCCCTCGATGTCCTTGCCCACGCACATGGTGAGCTTGCTGCTGGCCTTCTGGAACACGTCCTGCTCGGCGATCTCCTTGAGGTAGACCGTCTCGCGGTCGCGGTTGGGCACCTCGATGCCGACCACGCCCTTGCCGGGGATGGGGGCGACGATGCGCACGCGCATGGCCTCCATGGCCATGGCCAGGTCGTCCTGGAGCGCGGCGATCTTGCTCACCTTGATGCCGGGTCCCGGGAGGAACTCGTACATGGTGACCACGGGGCCGGGACGGATCTCCACCACCTCGCCGGTGATGCCGAAGTCGGCGAGCTTGGCGCGCAGCTTCTCCGCGGTGGTGAGGAAGGCGTCCTTGTCGAGCGCCGAGCGCTCCTTCTTCTCGATGGCGAGCACGTCCATCGGCGGCAGCGAGAAGCTGGTGCGGCCCCCCACGAACTGGAACTCGTGCTCCTTCTTCTTGACCACGGCGGTGGGCTTGGGCGGGGCCTTGGGCTCCACGATGAGCGGGGTGCGCGCCGCCTGGGGGGCCGCGGGCGCGGCCGGAGCGGGCACGATCGCCGCGGGCGAGGCGAGCGCCAGGGCGGACGCGGCGGGCGACGGAGCCGGAGCCTCGGCCTCGGGGGACTCGGTGAGTGCCTCCGCGGCCGGGCCGGTGACGATGTTGGGTGCCTTGCCTCGCTTGCCCTTGGCGGCGTCCGCGGGAGACGGCTGGGGCGCGGTGGGCACGGCGTTGGCGGCCCCCGAGGGGGACAGGAAGGAGGCCCACACCGGATCCGCGCCGGGCGCGGGCCTGGCGGCGGCGGTGGGAGCCGTCGGGGCGGTGACGATGTTGGGGACGTGAGCGGGGGCGTCGGCGGCCTTGGCGCGCGCGTCGCGGGCGGCGTCCTTGGCCTCCTTGGCGGTCTTCTTCGCGAGCGCCAGGCGCTCCTTCTCCTCCTGACGCGCCAGGCGCAGGGCCTCCTCGGCCATGAGCTCCTCCTCGGCGGCCTCGGCCTCGGCGACGAGCTGCTCGGCCTCCTCCAGCTCCGCCTCCTCCTGCTCGATCTGCGCGAGGAAGGCGGCCTCCTCCTCATCCTCCTGGGCGGCGCGCTCCTTGCGCTCCTTGTAGGACTCCTTCTGCTGCTCCCAGAAGGCGAGGGCGGCGGCCTCCACCCGCTGGCCGAACGCGCACGCCCCGCTCCACGCGAGCGAGCACAGCTTGAGGAAGGTGTACTGGGTGCCCACGATGAGGGCCGCGGCGCACACGGTGGTCACCAGGATGATGGTGCCCACGGTGGAGAAGAGGCCGACCAGCAGCCCCCCGAGCGTGGCGCCGATGAAGCCGCCGGGCGGATGGGCCTGGCCGGGCTGGTTGCCGATGAAGAGCTGGGCGAGCACCGCGCCGCTCAGGGTGAGCAGCACGAGCGCCACCATCTGCGGCCAGCGGCGCCGCTCGCGGTTGCCCACGAAGACGATCATGGCGGCGTAGAGCCCACACAGGGGCAGCAGATACGCCCAGAAGCCGAGCAGGCCGCGCAGCTGGTCGGCGATGAGGTGGCCGATGGGGCCCACCGCGTTCTGGTAGTTCGTTCCCCGGCGGTCCTTCGCGTTGAAGGTGGCCACCGACACCAGTGACAGCACCGAGACCGCCATCAGGAACAGGCCGACGAGGGCCTTGCGGCCGGGACCCGCCTCGACGCCGCCACCTCCCCGCTTGGCCTTCTTTTCCGCGAGCGCCTTGCGGCGCGTGGCGATCTCCTGCCGCGAAAGGACGGTCTTTTCCCCTCTGGCCTTCCGTTCCGCCATGACTTTGCTCACACTCTCCGTAGCTGCCTGTAGCAGCCGACGGCCGGAGTGTAGGGAGGGCAGGGGGGCGGTCAATTTTCCGGCGGTCCATCCCCGGGGGCGCCGGCGTGACTACTTTGGAGCACCGGGACGGGGCGGAGCATGTATCTTGCGCCCCCGCTGCGTATCCTCACCCCAGGAGTCCTGGATCATGGCCCACACGGACAAGCCCTCCACCAACGAAGACGATTACTTCGCCCAAGAGGAGATCGAGCAGAAGCGCAAGCTGGCCCACCAGCAGGCCCAGGCCCTGGCCGCCCAGCAGCGCGAGGAGCTCAAGAAGCTGCACTTCATGAAGTGCCCCAAGTGCGGCATGGATCTGCACAAGCTCACCAAGGGCGACGTGGAGATCGACACGTGCTTCAACTGCCACGGCGTCTTCCTGGACTCGGGCGAGCTGGAGCGGCTGCAGGCGCACATGGCGCACGAGAAGGACGGCCGGTGGATGGGCGCCATCCTCAACCTCTTCAAGAACAAGTAGTCCCGCGCGGGAGCGACCGGTCCATGAAGCTCTCTGTCGAGCAGGTCCGCCATGTGGCCACTCTCGCCCGCCTCTCCCTGTCTCCGGGGGAGGAGGAGCGCTATGCCGAGCAGCTCTCCGCCGTGCTCGACGCGGTGGCGCAGCTGCAGGAGCTGGACGTGAGCGGAGTGGAACCCACCTCCCATGCCACGCTCGCCGCCTCGCTGTTGCGCGAGGACGAGCCGCGGCCCTCGCTGCCTCCGGACCGGGCGCTGGCCAACGCGCCTGCCCGGGGAGGCACCAGCTTCGCCGTCCCGAAGATCCTGGAGTGACGCCATGTCGTTGACCGACCTCACCCTCCTGGAGCTGGCGGCGAAGCTGGCCTCGGGCGAGATCAGTTCCGTGGAAGCCACGCGCGCGTGCCTGGCGCGCATCGCGCAGGTGGACGGGAAGGTGAAGGCCTTCCTGCGGCTGGACGAGCACGGGGCCCTGGCGGCCGCCGAGGCCAGTGACGCGCGCCGCGTCACGGGCACGCGGCTGGGGCCGCTGGATGGCGTGCCGGTGGCCGTCAAGGACATCTTCCTCACCGAGGGGGTGGAGACCACGTGCGCCTCGCGCGTGCTCCAGGGCTTCGTGCCCCCCTATGACGCCACGGCGGTGCGGCTGCTCAAGCAGGCGGGCATGCCGGTGGTGGGCAAGCTCAACCAGGACGAGTTCGCCATGGGCTCGTCCAACGAGTCGAGCGCCTATGGCCCGTGCCACAACCCGTGGGATTTGACGCGCACGCCGGGAGGCTCCTCGGGCGGCTCGGCGGCGGCGTTGGCGGCGCGCGAGGTGTTCGGCACGCTGGGCACGGACACGGGCGGCTCCATCCGCCAGCCGGCGGCGCTCACCAACACCGTGGGCCTCAAGCCCACCTACGGGCGGGTGTCGCGCTACGGCGTCATCGCCTACGCCTCGTCCCTGGACGCTCCCGGCCCCATGGCCCGCACGGTGGGGGACGTGGCCGCGCTGCTGCAGGTGCTCGCGCGGCATGATCCGCTCGACTCCACGTCGGCGCTGGTGGACGTGCCGGACTACTCCGCGGACCTGGAGCACGGGGTGGCGGGGCTGCGCCTGGGCGTGCCGCGCGAGTACTTCGTCGAGGGCATGGATCCGGAGGTGGAGGCGTCGGTGCGCGCGGCGCTCGAGACCTACGAGAAGCTCGGCGCCACGCTGGTGGACGTGTCCCTGCCCCACACGAAGTACGCGCTGGCCACCTATTACCTGCTGGCCCCGGCGGAGGCGTCGAGCAACCTGGCGCGCTACGACGGCGTGCGCTACGGCTTCCGGGCGCGCGAGGGCCGGGGGCTCAAGGAGATGTACGGCCAGACGCGCGAGCAGGGCTTCGGCGCCGAGGTGAAGCGCCGCATCATGTTGGGCACCTACGCGCTGTCGGCGGGCTACTACGACGCCTACTACGTGCGGGCCCAGAAGGTGCGCACGCTCATCCGCGAGGACTTCTCGCGGGCCTTCGCGCAGGTGGACGCGTTGTTGACGCCCACCTCGCCCGTGCCGGCGTTCAAGCTGGGCGAGAAGGTGGATGACCCGCTGTCCATGTACCTCATGGACGTGTGCACGCTGCCGTGCAACCTGGCGGGGCTGCCCGGGCTGTCCTTGCCGTGCGGTTTCACCAAGGCGGGCCTGCCCATCGGCCTGCAGCTCATGGGTCGGCCGTTCGACGAGGCGAAGCTGCTGCGCATCGGCCGCGCCTTCGAGCGCGAGCATGACTTCACGCGCCGCCTGGCGCCTGTTTGAGAACCCTTGTCGGAGACGCCATGTCCCTGAGCGATTTCCAGCCGGTCATCGGGCTCGAGGTCCATGCCCAGCTTCTGACGCACACGAAGATCTTCTGCGGCTGCTCCACCTCGTTCGGGGCGGCGCCCAACCACCACACGTGCCCCGTGTGCCTGGGGCTGCCCGGGGTGTTGCCGGTGCTCAACACGCGCGTGGTGGAGTTCGCCATCCGCACGGGCCTGGCGCTCGGGTGCACGGTGAAGAAGACGAGCGTGTGGAGCCGGAAGAACTACTTCTATCCGGACCTGCCCAAGGGCTATCAGATCACCCAGTTCGATCAGCCCATCTGCGAGTGGGGCCAGCTCTCCATCGACACGCCCGAGGGAGAGAAGCTCATCCGCGTGCGCCGCATCCACATGGAGGAGGACGCGGGCAAGAGCGTGCACGACGCCTCGGCGAGCGAGAGCCTGGTGGACCTCAACCGCGCGGGCGTGCCGCTCCTGGAGATCGTCAGCGAGCCGGACCTGCGCAGCGCGGACGAGGCGGTGGACTACCTCAAGGCGCTGCGCGACGTGCTGGTGTACCTGGGCGTGAACGACGGCAACATGGAGGAGGGCTCGTTCCGCTGCGACGCCAACGTATCGGTGATGCGCAAGGGCGCCACCGTGTATGGCCAGCGCGTGGAGCTCAAGAACATCAACTCGTTCCGCTTCGTGAAGCAGGCCATCGAGTACGAGATCTCCCGGCAGGTGGACCTGCTGGAGACGGGTGGGAAGATCGATCAGGAGACGCGGCTGTACGACCCCAACCGGGGCGAGACGCGCTCGATGCGCTCGAAGGAGGAGGCGCACGATTACCGCTACTTCCCCGAGCCGGACCTGCCGCCCTTGCACGTGACGGACGCGCAGCTCGAGGCGGCGGCCCAGGCGCTGCCGGAGCTGCCGCGGGCGAAGGTGTCGCGCTTCATGAGCCAGTACGGCCTGCCCGCGTACGACGCGAAGATCCTCTGCGCCGAGCGCCCGCTCGCGGACTACTTCGAGGCGGTGGCGCAGCACTTCAAGGACTACAAGCGGCTGTCGAACTGGTTCCTCGGCGAGCTGCTGCGGCTGCTCAAGGACGAGGGCGGCACCGTCACCACGCTGCGCTTCTCGACGGTGCAGTTCTCGAACCTGCTCACGGCGGTGGAGAAGGGGACCATCTCGGCGAACGCGGGCAAGGACGTGTTCGGGGAGATGTTCCGCACGGGCAGGGAGCCCGAGGCCATCATCGCGGACAAGGGGCTCGCGCAGGTGAGCGACACGGGCGCCATCGAGGCCGTGGTGGACGACATCCTCGCGAAGAACGCGGGCGAGGTGGAGAAGTACCGGGCGGGCAAGAAGCAGATCTACGGCTTCTTCGTGGGCCAGGTGATGAAGGCCATGAAGGGCAAGGGCAACCCCGCCCTGGTGAACGACCTGCTCAAGAAGAAGCTGGGCGAGTAATCCAGCGGGGGGTGTTGAGAAGCGGACGGGGGGAGCCCATTCCGAGCCGGACGGTCTTTTCTTCACAAGCTGGATAAACGTGAATGTCGGGGATGAGCACTTTTACCCTCGAGAATTCGATCGTTCGGAAGATCTGGGGTGACGCCGACGTCATCCTGCTCCTCTTCGCGGGAGCCGCGGCGGAGTACTCGTTGCATCGCTCCGTGGATTGGCTGGCCTTCACGGGCTCCATCCTGAAGGATCCGATCGGGCGCATCTTCGCGACGGTGGCGTTCGCCCAGGACATCGCCTTCAGCAGCGTCCAGAAGTCCAACGCGAAGCTGGCGCAGATCAACGCCATCCACAAGGCGGTCGAGCGCAAGCGGGGCATGTCGATGCCGGACTGGGCGCACCGGGACGTCCTGTACCTCGTGCTGGACTATTCGGAGCGGGCCTTCACCCTGGTGCACCGGCCACTCACCGCCGAGGAGCAGGAGGGCATCTACCAATACACCCGGAGGATCGGCGAGGGGCTGGGGATGCGCGGCCTGCCCGCGAGCTACCCGGAGTGGCGGCGGCACCGCAACACGATCATCTCCGAGAATCTGGTGTACAGCGACTACACCCGGGAGTTGATGAAGTCGTTCCGGAGGGATCTGGGTCCGTGGCGCTTCCAGTTGCTCCTGCAGGCCCAGGGCCTCATCACGCCCGAGCCCGTGCGCAACCTGCTCGGTCTGAATCCGCTTCCGGGGCTGAACCAGGCGCTCCAGCTCTACCGGTTCCTGGTGGCGAGTGGCCTGCGGGGCATCATCCAGAAGACGCTCATCCCCCCGGATCATCTGTCGGCCGTCCAGTCGCTCGACCTGTCGAGGGCGGCCTGAGTCCAGGGCCTCGCCACGTCGTGGTGGACCGCTCGCCGAGCGGAGAGCCGGGCGGGGTGCGATGAGGGGCTGTCCGCGTACCTATCCTTGAGGGGCGGTTCGTTTCTCAAGGAGACGCTCATGGATCTCACCCCTGACTGGCACAAGAAGACCCCCCGGGAAGCCGTTCCCGTTCCCCTCGCTGTGAGCGAGAGCCGCAAGGGCCTCTGGGACAAGAGCGCGGCGGCGGGCATCCCCGCCATGCCCCTGTTCGGCGTGCTGCCCCTGCGCCGGCTCATCCCGCAGGACATCCACTCACTGCTGGACTACCAGGGCGCGCTGAGCGTGCTGGGCGCGGGGTTGTTGTCCCGTTGCGCCGTGGCCCGCGCTGCCGGCGTGGTGCTGGGGTGCGTGGGCCTGAGCGTGTCGCTGCTCACCGACTACCGGCTGAGCCTGCGCAAGCTCATCCCCATCGAGGTACACGAGTGCATCGACCACGTGTGGAGCCTGAAGGTCATCGCCGCGCCCTTCCTCCTGGGCTACTCGCGCCGGAGCCGGTGGACCACGGTGGTGAACGTCGTGGTGGGGGCGAGCACCATCCTCGGCTCGCTCTTCACGGACTACCGGGCGCAGCGGGGCGTGCAGTGGGGCAAGGGGCACGTGACGGACCTCGGCCCCGTGGGCGGGTGAGCCCGGGCTACTTGAGCAGGCCGATCTCCCGCAGCCGCTGCTTGAGGAAGGCGTCGGCGGTGATGGGGGGCTCGCCCGGCTTGTCCGGGGTGACGGTGCTCGGCAGTGGCGCGAGCACGCACTCCGGATAGGGGTGGACGAAGAAGGGCATGGAGTAGCGCGTGTTGTCCTCGGCGGGCGAGGGCGGGTTGACCACGCGGTGGGTGGTGGCGGGGATGACGCCGTTGGTGATGCGGCTGAGCATGTCGCCCGAGTCCACGACGATCTGCCCGCGCAGCGTGTCCACGGGGATCCACTCGCCATCGCGGGTGAGGATCTCCAGGCCCGACGCGGTGCCCTCGCACAGGAGGGTGATGAGGTTGATGTCCTCGTGCTCGGCGGCGCGCACCGCGCCCGGGACGAACCTGTCCTTGAGGGGCGGGTAGTGGATGACGCGCAGCACGGAGGTACCGTCCTGGGCCATGTCGCTGAAGGCGGTGCGCTCGATGCCGAAGTACTCGGCGATGGCTTGCAGCATCACCGCCGCCGCCTCGTCGAGCGCGCGGTAGAGGTCGAGCGTGTTGGCGCGGAAGGAGGAGACCTCCTCGGGCCAGATGTTGTGGGCGGCGAGCGCGGGGCTGCGCGGGTGGCCCGGGGGCAGGTCGCGCCCCACGTGCCAGAACTCCTTGAGGTCGCCCACGGTGCGGTTCTTCGCGTGCTCGCGGCCGAAGGGCGTGTAGCCGCGCTGTCCGCCGAACTCGGGCACGTGGTAGCGCTGCTTGATGGCCTCGGGCTGGCGGAAGAACGCCTCCACGTCCGCGTAGGTGCGCCGGATGAGCCCGTCGTCGATGCCGTGGCCCTCGACGGAGACGAACCCGAACTCCTGGAGGGCCTCTCCGAAGACCCGGACGAAGCGGGCGCGCTCCTCGGCGGTGCCGGAGCGGTAGTGGGACAGATTGACGAGGGGGATGCGGCGGGCGGAACGAGACATGGCGCGCGCACTCTACGCGACTCGGCGGGGAGGGCGTGATCCCCGGGCGGCCCTAGAAGATGGCGGCCTCGCAGGCGTTGCTCGGGGCCCGGTCGTCGCAGCGCGTGATGCCCTCGAGGAAGGAGTCCTTCTCGTCCGCCTGGCAGGTGTCCAGCCTCTGGTAGCACTCCACCTGCTCGTCGAGCTGTCCGAGGTCCTCGGCGTCGCACGCGGCCTGGTGCTGCTCGCAGTGCTCCGGATCGAAGGCGGGCAGCGGGGAGTGATCCAGACAGCGCTGGGCCTTGCGCTCCACGGCGGCGTAGGCCCTGGCGAGCTCCTGGCAGGTGGAACCCCGGCACCCGCCGAGCAGCACCACCGTCAGCAGGAGCGGCCAGGCAGGGGAGGGAGGGGCCGGGCGTGATCCCACGAGGGGGGACGCCGAGGCGTAAGGACGTGTAGGCTGGGGCGGTGGGCTCGCCCTGGGGACGGAGGGGGGAGCGGTCTTCACGTCGGGTATGTGCGCTGATCCCGCCATCCGCCTTGACTCCCCTGGGCTTCTCCCGTAGATCGAGCGCCCTTTGCATATAGGACGGGTTTTTCAGTCGTCCGAAATGCTCGCCGGTCTTATACGGGTTGAATCAACCCGGACAACCAGGGGTTCGACGATGTACGCAGTCATTCGCACGGGCGGCAAGCAGTACCGCGTGGCCGAGGGCGATGTGCTCCGGATCGAGAAGGTCTCGGGGGACGTTGGCGCCGAGGTGACCTTCAACGACGTCCTGTTGCTCGGTGGGTCCGACAGCCCGAAGGTGGGGCAGCCGACCGTGTCGGGCGCGAAGGTGCTGGGCAAGATCCTCGCCCAGGACAAGCACCGCAAGGTGCTGCACTTCCGCAAGGAGAAGGAGGGCTGGACGCGCCGCCGCGGCCACCGTCAGCCCTACACCGAGGTCAAGGTCACCTCCATCTCCGGCTAGTCCGGAACCCACATCCCGGAGCGCCTTGGGGCGCGCCGGCAGCCACAGGAATCAGTGTCATGGCACATAAAAAGGGACAGGGTTCTTCCCGCAACGGTCGCGACTCCAATCCGCAGTACCGCGGAGTGAAGGTGTACGCGGGCGAGACGGTGAGCGCGGGCAGCATCCTCGTGCGTCAGCTCGGTACGGTCATCCACCCGGGCGCCAACGTGAAGCTGGGGCGTGACTACACGCTCTTCGCCACGGTGGACGGGGTCGTGAAGTACGAGCGTCAGGGGCGGGACCGCAAGAAGGTCTCCGTCTATCCGGCCCAGGCGAGCGCCTGAGTTCAGGCGTCGTCTGAAGTGGAGGCCCGCGACTGGCGGGTCTCCTGGCTGCCTCGCGAGCGGGTCGCTCCCGGTCCATGCGCCTCTGGGTGCTGGACGTGGAGGCGGCCCGTTCCGCGTTTCGAGGGTCTGGGATGAAATTCGTTGATGAAGTCCGCATCCAGGTGAAGGCCGGGGACGGAGGTCACGGTGCCGTGGCCTTCCGCCGGGAGAAGTACATCGACCGTGGTGGCCCCAATGGCGGCGACGGGGGCAATGGCGGCTCGGTCATCTTCCAGGCCGATCCCCAGCTCACCACGCTGCTGGACTACCGGTATCAGCAGCACCACCGGGCCAAGAGCGGCGAAGGTGGCATGGGCAACGACTGCAACGGCCGCTCGGCGGAGGACCTGGTGCTCCGGGTGCCCGTGGGCACGCTCATCCGGGACGAGGACACCGGCGAGGTGCTGGCGGACTTCAATGATCCGGGCCAGAAGGTCGTGGTGTGCAAGGGCGGCCGGGGCGGCCTGGGCAACATGAACTTCGCCACCTCCACGCGGCAGACGCCGCGCTTCGCCCAGGACGGCACGCCGGGCGAGGAGCGCACCCTGCGCCTGGAGCTCAAGCTGTTGGCGGACGTGGGGCTGTTGGGCTTTCCCAACGCGGGCAAGAGCACGCTCATCTCCATAGTGAGCCGGGCCCGTCCGAAGATCGCCAACTATCCGTTCACCACGCTCGTGCCCAACCTGGGCCTGGTCCAGTACAAGGACGGCCTGTCCTTCGTGATGGCGGACATCCCCGGCATCATCGAGGGCGCCAGCGAGGGCGTGGGTCTGGGGCACCAGTTCCTGCGGCACGTGGAGCGCTGCAAGGTGCTCATCCACCTGCTGGACATGGGCACGGAGACCGAGGATCGGGATCCGCTGCGCGACTTCGACACGCTCAACACGGAGCTGCGCAAGTACAGCGAGGAGCTCTCGCACAAGCCCCAGGTGGTGGCGCTCAACAAGCTGGATCTTCCACACGCGCTGGAGCGTCAGGAGTCCGTGACGCGCGAGCTGCAGCGGCGCGGCATCGCCGTGTTCCCCATCTCGTGCGCCACGGGCCTGGGCATGCAGCCGCTGCTGGACACGGTGGCCGAGGTGCTCTTCACCGGCCGCACGGACAAGTTGCAAGTGGAGAGGCCGCCGGCGCCTCGGGCGGAGAAGAAGGTCAGCGCGAAGGTCGCCAGGAAGGCCCCGGCTCGCGAGGCGCCCGTGAAGAAGGCGGCGGCCGCGAAGAAGGCCACGAAGACGGCCTCCGCCAAGAAGGCGCCCGTGAAGAAGGCGGCGGCGAAGAAGGCTCCGGCCAAGAAGGGCGCCGTGAAGAAGGTGGCGGCGAAGAAGGCTCCGGCCCGGAAGGCGCCCGCGAAGAAGGCGGCGGCGAAGAAGGCTCCGGCCAAGAAGGGCGCCGTGAAGAAGGTGGCGGCGAAGAAGGCGCCCGTGAAGAAGGCGGCGGCGCGGACGGTCCGGAGCGGGGCGGGCAAGGCGTCTGGAGCGGCTCGCCGCCGGAGGGCCTGACGCGATGGCGGGCGGAGGTCCTCGTTACGAGAAGCTCGACAGGGCGCCGATCGATCCGGAGTCGCTCCTGCTCGACGTGCGCAAGGAGAAGATCGACAAGGTCATCTCCCAGCGCACGCGCACCTTCACCATCGTGTTGGATCGGCTGGAGGACAGCTTCAACATGGCGGCGGTGATGCGCACCTGCGAGGCCAATGGCCTCCAGGAGGTGCATGTCATCGTCAACCCGGCGGCGCCCTTCATGCCCAACTCGCGGGTGGCCCAGGGCTGCGACAAGTGGCTCGACGTGAAGATCTACCGGGACTTCGCCTCGTGCCGCGCGGCCCTCAAGGCGCGGGGTTTCTCCCTGTACGCGTCCGCCATCCGCGAGGACGCCACCAGCCTGTACTCCATGCGCTTCGACTCGAAGATCGCGCTCATCTTCGGCAACGAGCGTGATGGCGTGAGCCCGGAGGTCCTGGCGGGCTCGGATGGGACGTTCTGGATTCCCATGCGCGGCTTCAGCCAGAGCCTCAACATCTCGGCGGCGGCGTCGGCGTGCGTCACCCGGGCGATCTCCTGGCGCGAGGAGCACCTCGGACGTGTGGGCGATCTGACGGAAGGCGAGGCGCAGGAACTGCGCGAGCGCTTCTATGTGCTCGCCGTGAAACAACGGAAGAAGATCTTCAAGAAGGCGCCTCCGTCCTCGCCTTGAATGCCCGTCCGGGGCGACCCGTCGACAGGAACAGATGCATCCCGTGGGCGTTCCCGCCCACCCAAGGAGAGAGCTTCGACCATGCACCTGCAGACGCTGCTCATGACCCTGCTCGCCGCCCCGGTGACCCCTGCGCCGGCCACGGCCCCCGCACCCAAGGCGGCCGTCCAGGCGCCCGCCCAGCAGGCGGCCGCTCCCGCCGCGGCGCCCAAGGCGCCCGAGAAGAAGGCGATGACTCCCGAGGTGAAGGACCTGGTGGAGCGGATGCAGGCCTTCTACGAGAAGACGCAGGACTTCTCGTCCGACTTCAAGCAGGACTACAAGTACAAGGCCCTGCGGCGCACCCAGTCCTCGTCGGGCACGGTCATCTACAAGAAGCCCGGCCTGATGCGTTGGGAGTACGAGAAGCCCTCCAAGCGCACCTTCGTGCTGGCGGGCGAGAAGGTGTACGCGCACGACCCCGAGGCCCAGACGTTGAGCGTGGGCCGGATCGACACGAGCCAGCTGTCCGCCTCGGTGACGTTCCTCTTCGGCAAGGGACGGCTCGCGGACGAGTTCACCATCACCAAGGGCGAGTGCAAGGACTGCAAGGGCACGCTGCTGGTGTTGGACCCGGCCAAGACGGAGCCTCGCTTCCGCCAGGTGCGCCTGGAGGTGGATCCCAAGACGGCGCAGGTGCTCAAGAGCACCGTGGTGGATCCGGACGGCAGCGAGAACGCCATCGCCTTCCTCAACCTGAAGACGAACGTGGGCATCGACGAGGCGCGCTTCAAGATCAACCCGCCCGAGGGCACGCGCATCGACGATCTCTCCAAGATGATGCCCAAGTAGCCCACCATGGCACGCGCACGTCTCGCGGCCCTGTCGCTGCTGCTCGCCGGCTGTCACCAGGCCGCTCGGCCCGTCGCCACCGAGACGCCGGGCACCCTCGTGGGCCAGACGCTGCCCCTGTTGCCCTCGCCCCACCTGCGGCTGGTGGTGGAAGGGCACTTGAATGGCCGCGCGATGCCGGTGGTGCTGGACGTGGCCCGCGCGCTCTCCGCGGTGTCCTCGGGGTGCTGGGATGAGAAGCGGCCCGTGCCCCCCGTCACGGGCATGGCGCGCGTACCGGATGTCTACGCCAGCCTCGGGGGCCTGCGCGACTGGCCCCTGGTGCGCGTCTCGGGGCTGCGCGTGGGCGGCGTCCTCCTGGGTCCTCGCGGCATGGGCCTCACCGGGGAGCAGGCCTGCGCGGTGACGCTCGGGGCGGATCTGCTGGCGCCCTATGCCTTCACGGTGGATCCCCTGCGCCGGGAGGTCTCCTTCGAGAAGACCCGTCCCCGCGATGCCTGGCTGGCCGAGGCCGCCTCCGCCGGACCCGAGTCGGTCGAGGAGGTGCAGGTGCTCGAACTGACCCGCGAACCCGTGGGGGACTGGCCGCTGCTGGCGGCGCGGGTGACGCAGGGCGAGTCCGTCCTCACGGGACCCTTCGTGCTGGGCACGCGTGAGCCCTTCTCGCGGCTCGCCCTGGGGCCCGCGGAGGCGCAGGGGCTGCATGGCCTGGAGACCACGGCCGGACTGCCCCCGAGGGCCTTCCTGGTGGACGGGGTGGAGGTGTCCTCGGGCGTGGGCGTGGCGCCGCTGGTGGTGGAGGCCGGGGTGGGGTGGAAGAACCCGACGACGCTGGGCCGCCTGGGCGCGGACGTGTGGGGCCGCTTCCGCGCCACGGTGGACGTGCAGGGCAGCACGCTGGTGCTGCGGCGGCCCCGCGTGGTGAGTGTCGAGGGCCATCAGCGCTGTGTGCGTCCGGGGGCCTCGGCCTCGCCGGAGGAGCCTCGCGAGGAGGCGTGTTTCGCGCTGCACGTGCGGCGGGGCGCGGGAGAGCGCACGGCCGTCACGGGGGCGGTGTTCCGGGATCTCCCCGGCGGCGGGCGGGTGCACCTGGAGCCGCTGGGCGAGGATGGCAAGCCCCTGTCGCTGGAGTGCCAGGTGGGGTTCTCGTTCCCGCCCACCAGCCGAGGCGTGACGACGCAGCACCTGGTGCCGTGGCCGAAGCTGGCGCAGTCCATGCCCGAGTGCGCGGAGGCCTTGCGGTCCGTGCGCGGCTACGCCCTGGCGCTCTTCGAGGAAGGGCCCGTCGCCGAGTGCCCCAACGCATGTGTCTTCGTGCACCAGCCGAGCACCCGGCGCACCGTGTGCGAGTGCCAGCCCACGCCCCTGGGCGACGGGGCCGTGGTGCTCCAGCGGAGCAACATCCCCAAGCCGCCGACGAAGAGAGAGCGCGAGCTGGAGCCCGAGGATCCCCACTGACGCCGCCTCGAGGGGCGGCGCCGGGTCTCACTCGGGGCGGTTAGCGCGGAGCCGCCGCTACCGGCAGCGGGAAGGACTCGCGGGGCTTGAGCACCCGATCCTTGGGGTTGGGCCGCTCGACCACCTTGCCCACCAGGTCGTAGTCGTGCGCCTCGGTGATCTCCAGGGTGACGAACTCGCCCGGGTAGGCGAGGCCATCGTTGATGTACACCTGCCCGTCGATCTCCGGCGCCTGACCCTCGTGGCGGCCCACCAGCAGGTGCTCGGACTCCTCGCTGGGGCCCTCCACCAGGACTTCAATGCGCTGGCCCACGAGCTTCTTGTTCTGCTCGCGGTTGATGCGCTTCTGGATGGCCATCACCTCGCGCCAGCGCCGCTCGATGGTCTGCTTGGGCACCTTGTCCGCGTAGTCGTACGCCGCGGTGCCTTCCTCGTCCGAGTACTGGAACACGCCCAGCCGCTCGAAGCGCTGCTCCTTCACGAACTCCTTGAGCAGCTCGAAGTCCTCTTCCGTCTCGCCCGGCAGGCCGACGATCATCGAGGTGCGCATCACCAGCCCCGGCACCCGGGCGCGCAGCTTGACGAGCAGCTCCTTGAGGAACTTCGAGTCCCGGCCACGCTTCATCGACAGGAGCAGCTTGTCGCTCGCGTGCTGCAGCGGCATGTCCAGATAGCGGGCGATCTTCTTCTCCGTGGCCATCAGCTCGATGAGCTCGTCGGTGAAGACGCGCGGGTAGGCGTAGTGCAGGCGGATCCACTTCACGTCCACCTTCACCAGCTCGCGCAGCAAGTCGTGCAGCTTGGGGCGGCCCGGCAGATCGTGCCCGTAGGCCGTCAAGTCCTGCGCCACCAGGTTGAGCTCCTGCACGCCCGAGTCCGCGAGCTTGCGCGCCTCGGCGACCACGTCCTCGATGGTGCGCGAGCGCTGGCCGCCGCGCAGCGTGGGGATGATGCAGAAGGCACACGCGTTGTCGCAGCCCTCGGAGATCTTCAGATAGGCCGTGTACGACGGCATCGAGTTCTCACGCGGCGTCTGCGCGTTGTGGATGTAGTCCGGGTCCGGAATCACCTGACGGGGGCTGGCCTCGGCGGCGAGCAGGTCGCCGATCTGCGCGTAGGCGCTGGTGCCGAGGAAGTGGTCCACCTCGGGCATCTCCTTGGAGAGCTCGGCGCCGTAGCGCTGCGACAGACAGCCGGTGACCACGAGCGTGCTGCACGCCCCCGTCTTCTTCAGCTCGGCCATCTCGAGGATGGAGTCCACGGACTCCTGCTTGGCGGGGCCGATGAAGGCGCAGGTGTTGACGACGATGACCTCGGCGACGCTGGGATCCTGCACCAGCGAATACCCCCGCTGCTTGAGGGTGCCGAGCATCACCTCGGAGTCCACCCGGTTCTTCGGGCAGCCGAGGGTCATCATGTAGAGATTCTTGTTTTCAGAAGGGGCGTGCACGGGACTCCTACCGCATTCCAAGTTCGGTCCGCTCGAAGTGATCCTCACTCCAGGCGAAGTTGACGGTCGGGCCGTTCGAGTAGCTGATGCTCAACGAGCCCGTTTCATCCAATTCCAGGGACGTGGCACGTCCCAGGGCGCAGGTGGCGGCCGGCCACTCGAGCACCCGCTGCGCCGTCTTTCCCTTCACCAGGTAGACCCCCAGGCGCAACTCCTTCTCCGAGTCACAGGTGCCTCCGGCGTAGGGGTTCACCCCCGAGAGCACCAGCACGAGGGGCTTGCCCCCGGGCAGGGTGAGCGTCTCCGGGACATTCACCCCGGCCTCGCTCGCCTTGAACGGCCGGGGGGCGACGAGGGATTCCAGCGAAGCGGGCGTCAGGGGTGCGTCTGCCTCCACCCAGGACGGGTAGTGGAGCACGCCGTAGCCGAGCCAGCCTCCCGCGCGGCCTTCCAGCCCCGTCACGCCCTCGGGCGGCTTGAGCTTGAGGCCCCTGCGGAACTCCTCCGGCAGCCGGAGCACCTCGCCCACCATGCCGCCGCTCTTGCAGTTGGAGACGGCGGGCGGCTGGGCGCCGGTGTCCACGTCGTCGTAGGTGAGGCACAGGTCGAGGTTGAGCGCGTCCACGGCGGGAATGCGCGGCAGGGCCCGGGCGGGGATGGCCACCTCGAAGACGAGCCGGTCGTCCTGGCGCTGCACGCCCACGTCCACCAGCTTCTGGGCGAACGCGGAGGTGCCGCTGTCGGGCGGCGAGGCGCGCTTGCCGTCGAAGGCGAAGCGGAAGACATGGCCGCTCGCGGTGGCGCCCGCGTCCGGGAAGAAGAGGGTGAGGGTGAGCACATCCCCGGACTGGGGCTGATCATCCGTGGCCTCCACGCCCACGTAGAGCGTCTCCTTGCGCCAGCCCACGCGCGCGGTGAACGACGCGCTCGCGGCCGGGTCCGCCGGGGACTTGAGGGTGAGCGTGGCGGGGAGGTCCTTGAGGTTGCCGTCCAGCTTGGGCTCGCGGCCGAGCGCGGGCACCGCCTTCACCTGGCGCGGCTTGGGCTCGGAGGACTCCTGGGCGGCGGCCGACAGGGGGCACAGCGCCGCGATCACGGCGGACACGAGGAGGGGGCGCATGGCGTCAGTCCCGGAAATTGGTGAACTGCATGTCCAGCTTCAGCCGATCCGCCTCGCGGCGGAACAGGGCGATGGCCTCCTGGAGGTCATCTCGGTTCTTGCCCGTCACCCGGAGCTGGTCCGCCTGGATGGAGCCCTGCACCTTCATCTTGGAGTCCTTGAGCAGCTTCACCAGCTCCTTGGACTTCTCCACGGGGATGCCCTGCTGCAGCTTGATGAGCTGCTTGCAGTTGGACAGGCCCGTCTTCTCGATGGGCTCGTACTCCAACGCCAGCAGGGAGATGCCGCGCTTGGCGAGCTTGGCCAGGAGCACTTCCTTGGCCGTCTGCACCCGGTCCTCGGTGTTGGCCTTCACCGTGAGCGACGTCTTGTCGGGGGCCAGCACGATGTCCGCCTGGGCGCCCTGGAAGTCGTAGCGCGTGGTGATTTCCTTCTTGGCCTGATTGACCGCGTTGTCGAGCTCGGCAAGGTCGATTTTGGAGACGACGTCGAAGGATGGCATGGCTGGGGCCGCTTATCACACCTTGAGGACCATCGGCACCACCACCGGCCGCTTGGTGCTGTGGAGCCGGAAGGCCCGCCGCACCGCCTTCACCAGCTCCTCCCTCACCCGGGCGTCGTCCCCTCTCAGCTCCCGTGACATCTCCAGGAAGAAGCCCCGGGCGTCCTCCGCCACCCGCGCGAGCAGCACCTGCTCGTCCAGGTTGAGCCCCTGCGACGTGAGCTGGGGGCCCGTCAGCACGTTGAGGCTCGCCCGCTCGATGACGAGCGCCGCCACGATGATGCCCGTCTCGGCCAGCCGGGTGCGCTCCTGGAGGACCTCCGGCGTCACCTGCCCCTGGCCGAAGCGATCCCGGTAGATGCGCCCGGTGGGCACACTGCCGGCGAAATGCCCCCGGCCCTCCTCGAACGCGAGCAGGTCCCCATCCTGCGCCAGCAGGAGCCGCTCGGGGGCGAGCCCACACTCCCTCGCCGTGGTCAGATGTCGGTGCAGGTGGTGGTACTCCCCATGGATGGGGACGAAGTTCTTCGGGCGCACCAGCTCCAGCACGCGCCTCTGCTGGGGCTGGCTCGCGTGGCCGGACACGTGCACTCCGGGCTCCAGCTCTGGGTAGACGACGCGGGCGCCGCGCCACAGGAGCTGATCGATGAGCCCGGACACGGCGCGCTCGTTGCCGGGGATGGCGCGGGCGCTCAGCACGACGAGGTCATCCGGACCCAGGCGCAGGGGGCCCTCTCCCGCGGCGAGCTGGGACAGTCCGGCGCGGGGCTCGGCCTGGGAGCCGGTGGCGAGCACCAGGGTGCGCTCGGGGGGGAGCACGGCGGCGTGCTCGAGCGGGACGAAGAGCGAGTCGGTGACGCCGGGCAGGTAGCCCAACTCGCGCGCCATCTCGATGTTGCGCATCATGCTGCGGCCGAGCGGCACCACGCTGCGCTCGAGCTTCTGGGCGAGCTCCAGCACATGCCGCACGCGGTGCAGGTTGGAGGCGAACATGCCCACCACGATGCGGCCCTTCACGTCCCGGAAGAGCCGCTCGAAGGTGCGCTCCACGTCGCGCTCGCTGCCCGTCTCATGGGTGCGCTCGGAGTTGGTGGAATCGGACAGGAGACAGAGCACGCCCTCGTCTCCCAGCTCGCCCCAGCGCTCCAGGTCCGTGCGCAGGCCGTCGATGGGGTCTGGGTCCAACTTGAAGTCCCCGGTGTGGATGACGGGGCCCTCGGGGGTGCGGACGATGTAGCCCACGGCGTCGGGCACGGTATGGGTGACGCGGCAGGCCTCCACGGTGAAGTGGTTGCCCACGGGGAAGGGATGGCGCGGCTCGATCTCCCGCAGGTCCGCCTCCACGCCCAACTCGTGGAGCCGGTGGCGCAGCATGCCGAGCGTGAAGCGCGTGGCGTAGACGGGGACCTTCACCTCGTTCAGGAGGAAGGGCAGGGCGCCGATGTGGTCCTCATGGCCGTGGGTGAGCACGATGCCTTTGAGGAGCGAGGCGTTCTTTCGCAGGTGGGTGAAGTCCGGGACGATGACGTCCACGCCCTGATTGCCCACCGGCGGGAACATCAAGCCACAGTCGATGAGAAGCATCTCCCCGCGGCAGGCGATGACCATCGCGTTGAGGCCAATCTCTCCGAGCCCACCCAGGGGGATGACGTGGAGCATGTTCCTACATCATAAGAGCTGGGGGCCAGGCTGGCCGCAGGAATTTGCTCTCCCCCTTGCTCGGGGAACGAGCCCACTGCGGAGGGGAGGACTTCGAGGGACGGATGCCGTGACGCGCCCCTGGCGCTCCCTGGCGGGACGAAGTAGGCAGGCCGTGGACCGAGGCTCCGGAACGGGAGCCCCCGCGAAAGGACCCGCTGTGAGCACGCTCAAGGGCAAGACCCTCTTCATCACCGGCGCGAGCCGGGGCATCGGCCTGGCCATCGCCCTGCGCGCGGCGCGGGATGGCGCCAACGTCGTCGTCGCCGCCAAGACGTCCGAGCCCCATCCCAAGCTGCCCGGCACCATCCACTCGGCCGCCGAGGAGATTCAAAAGGCCGGCGGACAGGCGCTCCCCCTGATGGTGGACATCCGCTTCGAGGACCAGCTCCAGGCGGCGGTGAAGCAGACCGTGGAGCGCTTTGGCGGCATCGACATCCTGGTGAACAACGCCAGCGCCATCAGCCTCACCGGCACGCTCGAGACGCCGATGAAGAAGTTCGACCTGATGTTCGGCGTGAACGTCCGGGGCACCTACGCCACCACCCAGGCCTGTCTGCCCGAGCTGCTCAAGGCGAAGAACCCGCATGTGCTCACGCTCTCGCCGCCGCTCAACATGAAGGCCAAGTGGTTCCAGAACCACGTGGCCTACACCATGGCCAAGTACGGCATGAGCATGTGCGTGCTGGGCATGGCCGAGGAGTTCCGCGACCAGGGCGTGGCCTTCAACGCCCTCTGGCCGCGCACCACCATCGCCACCGCCGCCGTGAACATGCTCGGCGGGCAGGGGATGATGGAGGCCAGCCGCACGCCGGAAATCATGTCCGACGCGGCCTACGCCATCCTCACGCGCGACAGCCGCTCGTGCACCGGCAACTTCTTCCTCGACGAGGACCTGCTGCGCGAGCAGGGGGTGAAGGACTTCGACAAGTACCTCGTCAAGCCGGGCACCCAGCCCCTGCCAGACTTCTTCATCGACTGAGTCTTCCGGGTCGCCTGCTAGGGTGCGCCTTCGCCGTGGGTCGTTCCGGGAGGGCGCATGTCGTTCGTCTTGTTCTTCTTCAAGGTCTTCGTCTTCAACCTGCTGGTCAGCAAGCTGCTCGGGCTCGCCCTGACGCCCCTGGTGAAGCGGGCCCTCTCCGAACAACCCTCCGTGGGGGCGGGGACGGGCTCCCCCCAGAAGCTCGCGACCCCGGATGTGATCGCGTTCGTGCTGCTGCTCGCCCTGTGCTTCCTCCAGGGGCTCCTCGTGGCGGGCGCGCTCGGACTGTCCCTCCAGTCGCACCCCGACGCCTGGCGGCCGCTGTGGTACCTCGTGGGCGCGGGGTCGTTCCTCCCCGTGAGCCTCGCCGCCTACCCCAAGGACGACACGCGCGCCCGGACCGGGCAGGTCCTGGGCTACCTCGGCTCGCTCTCGGGCTACCTCCTCGCCTCGTTCTGGCCCGGGGTGGTCCCCGGGGCGCTCCTGGTCATGTCGCGGGTGCTCGCCGTGTGAGCCGGGTGCTCAGGCCCGGCCGACCGCGCGACCCCAGGCGGAGTAGAACACGGCGTCCTTCGCCTTCTCGATGCGCACCAGCTCTTGCTTGAGCTTCGTGATGGTCTTGCGATCCACCCGTCCCGCCTTGAGCAACGCGGGCGCGGCGCTCAACAGGACCTTCTCGAAGACCTTCGTGAACCGCTCCCGCTCCTTGGCCTGGCGCGAATCGAAGTGGAAGGATCTGATCTCCGTTTCGACCTTGCGGAAGCCCGCTTCGGTCAGGAGGTTGCCGAGCAATGCACCGACGAAGGGATGCCCGCCGGTCTCCCACTGGTGGTCGTTGAACTCGAACCAGTATTTCAGCAGCGCGGGCGAGTAGGGATTGACGAAGAAGGTCTGGTTGAAGACCTCGCTCACGAAGACAGGCGCGTTCTTCTTCAGCCGGCTCCGGGTTTCCTTCAGGACCTTCAGCGGGTCCTTCACGTGCTCCAGGAACCAGCAGATGTATGCGCCATCATAGGCATTGCCCTCGAGGGCGGAGAGGTCGGAGGCGTCGGCCTGGAACAGCCGGACGCGTCCCTCCGCGAGTTCTCGCTTGAGGTAGTGACGGGCGGCCTCGAGCTGCTCGGGGACGAGGTCCACCCCGTCGATGGTGATCCCGGGAAAGCGCTTCAAGAGTATCTTGGTCTGCGCGCCCACGCCGCAGCCCACTTCGAGGATCCGACCCTTGGGCTTGAACTCGACACCCGGACGGACCCACTTGTCGAGATAACGGGCCTGCTCGATCAAGCGCTCCTGCTCGACGGGGTCATAACCGTGGATGTACTCCTGCTTTTTCACGAGGCCTCCCTTGCCCATGAGGGTGGCCCCGCGAGGTTGCCGCCCGCAATACCTTTTGCGGGCAGTCATCCGCTCCCGAACGCATGCCCGGCTCAGGGCTGAACGGAGCGCGGCTGCGGGTCAGGCTTCTTGACCGGCACGTAGCATTTGCCCTGGTACTCGGCCGTGCTGCGCGGACAGGGAGCGGTCTTCGCGAGTTCGTTCCAACAACCGCCTCGTATCTCCACCTGTGCTTCGGGAATACACGGAGGCTTGCGCTGCTCCTTGAAGGGCGTCTCTGGCATTGGGTAGGCGATGGCTGGAATGGATATGTCCTGGCCATCGGAGAAGAAGATGGCCTCGGTGGGTGTGTCGCCTGTCTTCGGCTGCTCGATAGGCCTTGGCCAGAGCAGGAGCGCGAGTCCCGCGGCCAGCGCCAATCCCGCGCCCGTGAGTCCCCAGCGCTGCACCTTGTGTCGTGAGGAGGCCGCCCCGGGCTCGCGCGAGAAGAGAGCCCGTACGTCCTTCCGCCCGTCGAGCTGGGCCAGGGCGCCCGCGAGCCGGATGAAGCCCAGGGTCATCTCGTGGAACGTTGGGAGCTTCGCCCCGGCCGTGCGCTTGGGATGCACGACGAGGGCGTCCGGCTCGGTGAAGTTCGTGGTCTGCATGCTCCAGGGCGTGGACGTGCGCCAGTCGTCACCCGTGCCCGGCATCACGACCAGCACGGGTTCTCCCGTCTCGACGTGGTGTGCCTCATAGATTCGGCCTTCGTCCTCGGGTATCCCCGGGTAACGCTCACCGACTCGATACGGGCCCAGCCGACGTCCCTTCCACTCCGATGCGTCGCTCATGTCCGCGTCTCCTCTCCTGCTCCTCCTACTTCGGATGTAGGACGCCTGTACAGACCCGGAGAGTCAGAAACAGGCCGCCATCACTTCGAGCGTCGTGGGAGCGCGGGTGCTGACAGAATGGCAGACCGATGTGGCGGGTCTCGGACAGGAGACGCACGGGCCGTGGGTCTTGTCACGTGGGGCCGAGGACTTGCTTACCGTGAGCGGCCGGTACGCGGCTTGAAAGGGCTCCGGAGATGGCCCACGCGCCCCCCGAACAGTCGAAGCTCGATTGGCAGGCATTCCTGCACAACCTCCTTCGCTTCGCTTCTGTCCTGATCCTCCTCCTGTTGGGGGGAACGGTGTTGCTGTTCGCGGGTTTGGCTCTCGTGAGCATTGCCCGCGCGAATCAGGAGAGCGCCGAACGCGACCTCGAGCGCTTCCAGACAGCACTGAGGCTCTATCACTCGAAGTACCACTGCTATCCTTCCCCCGCGTGGGGGCTCCGGGAGCTCCTGGACAGCCTGGAGCTGGATTGGGCTTCGTACGATCCTTGGGGCCATCCCTATGGATATGAGCTGCGTGAGGATCAGCCCCGGGTGTGGAGCCTGGGCGCGGATGGTGCTCCTGGCGGCGAAGGCGAAGACGCGGACATCTTCCTCCCTCGAGAGCCCTGAGCGCCCGGCTCCTCACCCTCCCATCCTCATCCCCCCGGGCCGCGGGGGCCCTCGCTCACTCGCGCATGTAGTGGCAGGTGTAGCCGCCCGGGTTCTTCACCAGATAGTCCTGGTGGTACTGCTCGGCCGGGGTGAACTCGCCCGCGGCGGTGATCTCCGTGACGACGGGCCGCTTCCACTTGCCCGAGGCATCGACCCGGGCCCTCACCTTCTCGGCCACCCGGCGCTGCTCGTCCGACAGGTAGAAGATCGCCGAGCGGTACTGCGTGCCCACGTCGTTGCCCTGCCGGTTGAGCGTCGTCGGGTCATGCATGCGGAAGAACCACTTCTCCAGTAGCGCCTCGTACGTCAGCAGCTTCGGGTTGAAGACCACGCGCACGGACTCCGCGTGCCCCGTGCGCCCCGTGTGCACGTCGTCATACGTCGGGCGGGAGAACAGCTTCGCGCCGCCCGTGTAGCCCACCTCCGTCTCGATGACGCCCGGAATCTCGCGCAGCAGATCCTCCATCCCCCAGAAGCACCCGCCGGCCAGATACGCTGTCTCCCTCGTCGCCTCCTCGTTCGTGCCCTTCGTGGGCGCCGCCGGTGCCACCGCCTCTCGCGGCGTGCCCGGTGCCGAGCCGCCGCCCGTGGGCTGCCGGCCGTCCTGGCTCCGCGCGGTGGGTGGAGTCTGGGCGCTGGAGGCGTTCGTGGCTGGCGGGGCGCCGTGCGCCTCGGTGCACGCGCTCAACACCCCGAGCAGGGCCAGCATCGCGGGCAACAACCGGCGCGGCACCCCTGGCGAGGCGCGGCGGGCGAGGGGAGGGACGACGGGGTCGGACGACATGGTTCAGGCCTCCGGACACGCCCGGCGTGGGCGCTCTCTCTCTTGTACGCGGGAGCCCCGGGCTCGTTTCAGCCTTTGTTCACGCCCATTCCCCACCGGGCGGCCGGGCGGGTCATCCCCGCTCCCTCATCCTGGCGCTCGGCGCCGGTCCGGCCTCCTACTTGCGCAGTTCAGGGAAGAGGTCGATCGATTCGGGCGTGCAATAGAACGAGGTGCTCTTCACCTCGGATTCGACTCCCGCGCTGTCACGCACCTTGAACTCCACCTGGACCAGGGCACTGTCCGAGGATGCGGAGGGCGCCTCGCAGTAGAGGACATGGCTCCAGGCGATCTCGGACCAGGGCATGTTGACCCTCCACTCCCATTGACCGGACAGCTGGTACGCCTGCTGCCAGAGCGGCGTGAGGGGGCCACTGCCGCCCTCGGCGTAGGCCGAGCAGCTGAGCTGCTGGAGGGAGATGCGCACGCAGCGGATGTTGGAGACCGTGAGCGCGGCATCCACGTTGCCCAGGGACTCCTCGGGGGAAACGGACGTGGACTCGGGGGGGACACCGCACGCGCTCAGCAGCAGCGTGGACAGGAGGAACCGGCGGAGGGGAAGGGGCATGGGGGTTGGTGCCGCGGCGGGAAGGATGGGGTGGAACGAGGGGCCGCGGGGCACTCACGGCATCGAGCAGGCAGTCAAGGAGAGGTGCGTGGGGGTTTCAAGCCCCCGCGCATGTTTCCTCGTGTTTGGTGGGTGGAGGAGCACCGTGACGGGATGGGCTCCATGGCTGTTCGTGCGTGAGTGCTCCGCGGGCTCAATCTGGCGGCTCCAGGTAGTTGCCGTCGCTATCGGTGATGGTGTCCATCGCGTATCCCTCGGGCGGCTCGTTGGACCCGGCATTGGCCTTGCCGGCGGGGGTGGAGGGGATGGTGTCTGGCTTGGCTGAACGGTGCTCCTCTGGCCGGGCGCCCTCGCGGGGCGGGTCGGAACCTGGGGGAGCCGTGGCGCCACGTTCCTTTTCCGACTCTTTCATGTGTGGACCTCCTGCTCGTGCAACGCCTTGAAGTTGCCCATGGGGCGACTGGTTCGAGCAGACGCCCGGGCCTGCCCGCTCCCTTTGCGCTGGGAAGCCCGACGCGCGGCATCGTGGATGCCCTCCGAGCGTGGGGGCGAGCCCCGGATGGCGGGCTCGAGAGCCGGGAGGAGGCGGGGGGCGGGGGCGGTGCCTAACCTCCACTCATCACGGGGGCCGGTGCGGCCGAGCCACGGGCCCTCCTCAACACGGGGGAATGGTCCATGAAGATGCTGCTTCACGAATTGCACCCGTCCGTCGTCCACGCTCCTCTGGCCCTGTTGCCCACGGCGACGGTGGCCGACTTCATCGCGGTGGCGAGTGGGGATCGGGCCTGGGCGAAGGTGGGCCGGCGGCTGTGGGTGGCCGGCACGGTGAGCGCTCTCTTCGCCGGCGTGGCCGGACTGGCCTCCTCGCAGGAGGTGAGGCTCGAGGAGCCCCGCGCGCGGGACATGGTGTTCCTCCACGGCATGGGCAATGCCGTCGTCACCCTGGGCGCGGTGGGCGTGACGCTGTGGCGGTTGAGTCGTCCTCCCTCGCTCACCCAGAGCGTCATCGCGCTGCTCGCCAACTCGGTGGCGATGTACACCGCCACGCTCGGCGGCAAGATGGTCTACGAGCTGGGCGTGGGCATCAACCCGATGCCGGCGGATGCCGCGTCGGGCACGTTGAAGGGACCGCCGCTGCTGTCGCGCGAGGCGCCCGGAGCGCTCGTGCGCGACGCGCTCCAGGGCGTGCGCTGGCTGTTCGTCCGCGCGAGGAGCATCTGGGAGGGGTCCCGCCCGCTGCATTCCGGCGCGAAGGGGTTCGGTCGGGGCTATGAGGGTCCCACGGTGCCGGACGAGGCCCTGGTTCCGGACTCCACCGAGCCGCGCTCCGACGCGCCCAGGATGTGAGCCGGGATGGCCAGGCAGCCCCAGGTGGCCGGACTTCCAGAAGGGCTGAGCTATCTGCCCGGCTTCCTCTCCGAGGAGGAAGAGCGGGTCCTGGTGGACGAGCTGTCACGGCTCGTCTACCGGGAGATCCACATGCACGGGGTGGTGGCGCGGCGCACCGTGCTGCACTACGGCTGGGACTATGGCTATGAGTCCTGGCGCCTCACGCCCGCGCCCCCGGTGCCTGGCTTTCTCGAACCGGTGAGGGCCCGTTGTGCCGCCGCGGCGGGGCTCGAACCCAGTGCGCTCGAGGAACTCCTCATCTCGCGCTACCCTCCCGGAGCGAGCATCGGCTGGCATCGGGATGCGCCCATGTTCGGCCCCTGTGTCATCGGGGTGTCCCTGCTCGGGCCGGCGCGGATGCGCTTCCGGCGTAAGGTGGGTGATGCCTTCCAGACGGTCGCGCTCGAACTCGAGCCCCGCTCCCTCTACCTCATGGCCGGAGCCTCGCGCACGGAGTGGCAGCACACGCTCTCGCCCGTGAAGACCCTGCGCTACTCGCTGAGCTTCAGGACGTTGAAGCCTTCCTCGGGCCGGGAGGCGAGGCGGCCCGTGTAGGGTCGGGCGGGCGGCCAGGGTGGCTGGGGATCGGGCGGCTTTTCGTAGAGACTTGTCTTCGGGTCCAATGCTGCGCCGAATGACCAGTACTTAACCTCCTCTTGGCGGTAACCCATACACCGGAGGAGGAGGAGTCATGCGGCATGTGAAGGCTTTGTTCGTGGGGACGGCGGCGGCTGTGTTGCTCGTGGGCGCGGGGTGCAAGAGTGGTAGCCAGCAGGAGCAGCAGGGCCAGCAAGGGCAGCAGGGCACGGGTGGCGCGGGAATGAACCAGGGCGGCCCGTCGACCCCGCATGGTGAAGGCTCTACCCTGGGCGATGATACCGGAACGACCGGACCGGGCGGCGCGGGCAGTGTGGGCAGTGGCTCCGGAAGCGACCTGGGGACGGGCAGTGGCTCCGGCGGCTCGGGAAGCGACGTGGGAGGCACGGGCAGCGGCGGCTCCGGCGCGGACAACATGGGCAGCGGCTCTGGCGGCTCGGGGAGTGACCTGGGAGGCACGGGCAGCGGCGGCGCTGGTACGGGCAGCATGGGCAGTGGCTCCCAAGGCGCGGGTGACGACCTGAGCGGCACGGGCAGCGGCGGCTCCGGCGCGGGCAGCACGGGCAGCGGCTCCACCTCGGGTTCCGGCTCGGACGACACCCGCCGTTGAGGCCAGGGAATGACGCGCGGACACCCCGCGCGAATGCCGTGGGGAGGTCCCCGGCTCCACGAGGGAAGGCCGCTTCGTCCCCCCCAAGAGGGGTCTTTCACGTGGAGCCTGGCGTGACCAGGAGAAGGTCCTCGAGGCCACTCGCCTCGGGGGCTTTTTCTTTTTCCTCGAGTCCTTGCAGGCGAGCGAGAGCAGCGACGGCAGGGGACAGGGCGGACGAGGAAGACGCGAATCCAACGCTGAGATGAGGGGGCGCGGATGTTACTCTGCGCCGTCGATGGACCCATTCGTGCGGCGCCTCGTGGAGAGGCTCCATGACCCAGCCAAGCCCCTGTCGCGCAACCGGCACTTCCACACGTTCGACACCCCCGAGGGTCGGATGGCGCTGAAGGTGTTCCGCCGGCTCAACAGCATCCACCGGGACATCCTCGCCTGCGTGAAGGAGGGGCGGAGGGCCCGGCTCTTCCGCCACGTCAACGACGAGGGCGAGCACCGCATCGAGCTGCACTTCGAGCGCATCGCCGGACGCCGGGTGTCCCACCTCAAGGCCGCCGAGCTGGAGCTGCTCGCCCGGCTACCGGGGGTGCGTGATGCGCTCGAGGGAGACCTCTAAGCGGCCCTCGGGAGGTCCCGCGCTCATGGAGACCTCCTCTTCCACCCTTCACGCCGTCCGGGGAACGCGCGCGCTGCGCCGCTGGCTCGAGCAGGCCGTCGACCTGCGCGGCCTCGACCTGGAAGGCTTTCGACGCTGGCTCGGCGAGCAGCTGTCCCGCTGGGAGTTGGATCCGGCCTTCGCTCAGCGCGCCAGGATCCGGGACCTGCGACAGGCCCACCCCGAGCTCCTGGCCCTGGAGCGGACACTCCGTCAGGCCATCGCCGCGGATGAAGCCTCTCCCCAGGCGGAGCGTCTCTTCCAACTCGAAGAGGAACTCTCCAGGGCGGACAAGGCGATCGCCGGGCTGGGGGCCGCGCTGGAGCGGACGACCGATGCTCAGAAGCTGTCGGGCTCGCGGCACAAGCTCGCCGCCTTTCAGTCCAGGCGGCAGGCGCTTCTGGGTGAGCAGGCGCTGTTGCTCCAGGCGAGCCCCGCGCGGCGGGAGCTGCTCCGGGTCCAGGCGGAGCTGGAGCAGCTTCGCTCCCGCCTCGGACTGGAGCGCGCGGAGGCCGAGCTGGCCGGGCTGTCGCGCGACCAGGGGCATCGTTCCGGGCACGCGGGCCAGTCCTTCGAACAGCAGGTCCTCCCACTGACGTGGCGCTTCATCGTGCCCGAGCTGTTGCGGAGGGGTGGTGACGCGGCCCGCCTCCGGGTGCTCCGGGGCGTGGGGCTCGGCGCGGCGCGGACCGAGTTCGATCAACTGATCATCCGTCAGCCGCGTCGCCCCGGGCAGCCGGTCGAGGTGCTGGGCATGGTCGAGGTGAAGCGCAACTTCAATGACCTGGCCCATGGCTTCCGTCATCGTCAGGAGAACCTGGCCTGGTTCAAGGGCGAGGCCGGACATTACGATTCCAGTCTGTATCGGACCCGTTACTTCCGCTCCGGACACTTCGACCGGGAGGCCGTGCACGAGGAAGACGGTGAGCGGTTCATCTTCTCGCGGGACTCCTTCCGGCACTTCCGACGCGAATCGGGCATCGGCCTGTTCCTGCGCCGCCTGTACTTCATCACCCGGGGGGGCATCCTGAGCGGTGTCTCCACCGCGGCGCTGGCTCGCATCCGCCACCGCGTCGCGACGGATGCGCGCTGGCGGCAACGCGGGGATGCTTCTCTGGGCGAGCTGCTGCGCTGGTGCCAATCCCTGGCGGAGCCCCTGGAGGCTCCGGACGTGCTCCGGCTGTATGGCTCGATTCCCGCGCGAGCACGTCAGGTCTTGGTGATCGAGCCGCGTTCCATGAGCTCGAACTCCCGAGAGGTAGTTTAGGTTCTTACATGATTTTCTTGTTTTGACGTTCTGGCGGGTTTCGTGCGATACGCCCCGAGACCGCTGAGCGGTGGCCGCGAACCCGACTGTGCCGTACCCGATGATGGCCGTGGACCAGCGTTGACGGCCCTCCCTGGGAGGGCTCCTCTGCCCCCGCGTATGAGCCCACTGCCCGCCCCCATGAGTTCTCCCGCCGATTCCGCCTCGCTCGAGCAGGTTCGCCGTCTGGCACGGCAACTGGACACGTCCATCCGGCTGCCCGGAGGATTTCAAGTCGGCTGGGACGCCGTGCTGGGTCTGGTGCCCGTCGTGGGCGACTGGGCGGGTGCGTTGCTCTCCTGCTACATCATCTGGCAGGGAGTGCGCCTGGGCGCCTCGCGTGAGGTGTTGCTGCGCATGGTCGGCAACGTGGGGCTGGAGGCGCTGGTGGGCGCGGTCCCCTTCCTGGGCGACGTCTTCGATGCGGCCTGGAAGGCCAATACGCGCAACGTGCGCCTGCTCGAGAATCATCTGGCGGCCCCCACCGCCACCCGCCGTGCCAGCCGGGCATGGGTGCTCGGCATCGTGTTGCTGCTGGTGGCGGTGTTGACCCTGGTGGTGACGCTCGCCGTGCTGGCCGTGCGTGCCCTGGCTTCAATCGGTGGTCAGGGCTGAGTCCACGCCCGTTTCCCTTGTCCAACCCAGTCGTCGAGGAGTGTTCATGCGTAGATCGATGTTGCTGCTGTCGGGCCTGTTGCTCACGTCTTCATCCGCCCAGGCGGCCATCTCCGCGGTGGTGGTGGGCAACGACACTTCCTCCGTCCAATACCAGTTCCAGTACAGCGGGACCCCGGCCTACCGGCGTGCGTACATCGATGTCGACCGCAATCCCGCGACCGGGTTCGCCCAACAAGGGATCGGGGCGGACTACCTCCTCGAGAACAACTCCCTGTACGCGAACGTCGGCGGTGGGTGGAACTGGCAGTTCATCAAGACGGTGACGTACACGGACTCGGCGGGCACCGTGAAGTGGACGGTCGCGCGTGCGGACATTGCCGAGACGGCGACCCCGAACGACGCGGATGTCGTCTTCCAGATCGAGGCACCGCTCGAGACGTCCGCCAAATACACCCACGTCTACAGCGGCGGCACGAGCCCGAACCCGGGGACGACGCAGTACACGGCGAGCAGCGCCACCATCGCCAACCCGGAGCGGGGCTTCTATCACCACATCAATAACTGCAACGAAACCGATTTCGTCGCCTCCACGTTGAGCGCCTTCCGCACCAACGAGAAGATCACCCAGGTGATCTGCGTCTTCTACCTGGCGGAGTTCAAGAACAGCCCCATCAGCCAGGCGCAGTTGGAGCGCTTCCAGCGGCAGGCGAACTCCGTCCGGGCCGCGGGGCTCAAGATGATCGTCCGCTTCGCCTACACCACCTCGGAGTCCGGGGACGACGCGCCCCTGAGCCGCGTCACCGCGCACCTGGATCAGCTCGCGCCGTACCTGAGCGCCAACAGTGACGTCATCTCGGTGGTGCAGACGGGGTTCGTGGGCGCCTGGGGCGAGTGGGCCTACACCCAGAACTTCGGCAACCTGGGGAACGTGTCGCAGACGGATTGGAACAACCGCAAGGCGGTGGTGGACAAGCTGCTCAGTGTCCTCCCGGCCTCGCGCATGGTCCAACTGCGCACGCCCAAGTTCAAGCGCACGATGTATGGCACCACGGCGCTCTCCGCCGCGCAGGCCTACAACGGCTCCGCGAACGCTCGCATCGGCCACCACAACGACTGCTTCCTGGCCAGCGCGGACGATTTCGGGACCTACACGAACACGTCCGTCGAGTACCCCTACCTGTCGGCCGAGACGAACTACCTCGCCATGGGCGGAGAGACGTGCGCGCTCAACCCGCCGCGCTCGGATTGCTCCACCGCGTTGAGCGAGATGGCCTTGTTCCACTACTCCTATCTGAACGTCGACTACTCCATCCCGGTCATCAACAGTTGGACCAGCGGCGGGTGCCGGCCGGAGATCGATCGCCGGCTCGGCTACCGGTTCGCGCTCGTGTCCGCCACCTTCCCGGCGACCGCCACCCGGGGCGCGGCCATGTCCCTGGACATCCAGATCAAGAACGAGGGCTGGGCGGCTCCCTACAATCCCCGGTCGGTCGAGCTGGTGCTGCGCAACACCTCGAGTGGCGCCGTCTACCGCGTGCCCCTCTCGGTGGATCCGCGCCGCTGGCTGGCGGGGACGACCACGTCGATCGGCCCGTCCGTCACGATTCCGACGAGCGTGCCCGCCGGCAGCTATGCCCTCCTGCTGAACCTGCCGGATCCGGCGTCCTCCCTGAACACCCGTCCGGAGTACTCCATCCAGCTGGCCAACCAGAACGTCTGGGAAGCCTCCACCGGCTTCAACAACCTGAACCGGACGGTGACGGTGCAGTGAGCCCTTGAGGGCAGGCGTCGGGGCTGGCGTCGGCGACGACGGCGCCAGCCCCGGGTCTTCAGGGAATGAAGACCGACCGGACGCAGCCGTCTTCCTTCTTCTTGAACATCTCGTAGCCGCGCGGGGCGTCCTCCAGCGGGAACCGGTGCGTCACGAGGTAGGAGGGATCCAGCTCCCCTCGCTGCACGTGCTCGAGCAGCCGCGGCACGTACTTCTGTCCGTGCTGCTGCGCGGTGCGCACCGTGAGCCCCTTGTTCATGATGGAGCCGAGCGGGAACTTGTCCATCACTCCGTAGACGCCGAGGATCGACAGCGTTCCGCCCTTGCGGCACGCGAGGATCGCCTGGCGCAGGGCCTCGCCCCGGTCGGTGTGCAGGTGCAGCGCCTGCTTCGCGCGGTCATACGCGTACTCGAGCCCCATGCCGTGCGCTTCCATGCCCACCGCGTCGATGCATGCGTCCGGGCCGCGCCCGCCGGTCATCTCCCGGAGCACCTCGACGACGCTGTCGACCTGGGTGTAGTCGATCGTCTCCGCGCCCGCCTTCTCCCGCGCCAGTTGCAGCCGCTCGGGGAAGCGATCGATCGCGATGACGCGCTCGGCGCCGAGCAGGTAGGCGCTCTGCATCGCCATGAGCCCCACGCCGCCCGCGCCCCACACCGCGATGGTGTCCCCGGGATGGATGTTGCAGAACTCGGCGCCCATGTAGCCCGTGGGCGCCGCGTCGGACAGGAAGAGCACCTGCTCGTCCTTCAGTCCGTCGGGAACGAGGAAGCAGTCATTGTCCGCGTGCGGCACCCGGACGTACTGCGCATGGCCTCCCGCGTAGCCGCCGAACGCATGCGTGTAGCCGTAGATGCCGGCCGTCGGCTGGCCGAACGTGGCCTGCTGGACCTCGGGCTTGGGATTCGTGTTGTCGCACAGCGAGTAGAGATCGTGCTGGCAGTACCAGCAGTTGCCACAGACGATGAAGGAGGGGACGACCACCCGGTCTCCCTTCTTCACCTTCTTCACCTCGTGGCCCACCTCCACGACCTCTCCCATGAACTCGTGGCCGATGACGTCGCCCTCGCGCATCGTCGGGATGTACCCGTCGATGAAGTGCAGGTCGGAGCCACACGTCGTGGACATCGTCACCTTGAGGATGACGTCGCGCGGATTGACGATCTCCGGATCCGGGACGTTCTCCACACGCAGATCGTTGATGCCGTTCCAGCAGAGTGCTCGCATGGGTGTCTCTCCTCAGTGGAGGTGGGCGCCCTGGCGGGCGGAAGGGTTGCGCTCGGTCGTCGGGATTTCTCCCGTCTCGGCCAGGCTCTTGAAGCGCCGCAGCGCCCGGTTCACGAGCAGGTCCGGCACGGCGAGCAGCCGCGTCATCACCGCCTCACCGAGGGCGCCGCCCGGAGGTTGGAAGTCCAGGTGGAGCGTGACCTCCGTTCCCCAATTCCCCGGCGCGGGACGGAAGCTCACCAGGCCCTGATTGGGCAGGAGGGCGCCTTCCACCGATTCCCAGCGCAGCAGCTCGCCCGCGCGCTCCTCCTCGATGCGCGTGTCCCACTCCAGGTCCTGTCCGAGCGGACCACTCACGCGCCAGTGCGTGTACTCCGCGCTCGTCGTGGACAGCTCGGCGAAGTGGCTCATGACCTGGGCCAGGGTGCCCGGCTCGCGCCAGAGGCGGTAGAGCTCGTCCGCGGGCTTTCCGATGGTGATGGCGTGCTGCACGCTCGGCGTTTCCGTCCGGGCCCCTTCCTCGCGCCGGTCGCGCGGGCTCGAGGTGAGCTGACGGAGCCCACGAAGGCCCCGGTAGAGCAATCCACTGCTGGCGAGCGCCATGACTGTTCCTCCCAATGAACGGCGCTGGAGGCCGAGCGTCAGCAGCGCCCCCCCGAGCACCACGGATGCCATCTTCTCGAGTTGTTCCTTGTCGACCCGCGCGGTCAGCCGGGTCGCTTCATCCTGGACGAGTGCCTTCATGTGCCGCTGCGCTCCTTCCTCGTGGCGGCTCCTTCCGGCACGGCCGGAGGCAAGCGCCTCGGCGGCCATGAGAAGTCCTGCCTCCGTGAGGGAGCGCCCACACTGAAGGTGGGAGGACCCCCTCTGCGCGACAACCGGGGGGAACTCCTTCGAACAATCATCGGGGAGGGCCCTCGCTCCGCCGCCTGCTGCCGGGCGCGGGGGGCCAGCTCCCGTCAGAAGCTCGCGTCGAGCTGGAGCCGGGCGAGGTGGCGCGGCTCGCCCGTGGCGCCGAAGATGTAGAAGTAGTCGCCCTGCAGCTTGAAGGCGTGCCCATTGAGATAGACGTTGAAGCCCGCGCCGACCTGCTTTCCCTGGGTCTCGACGAGCTGGAGGAACTGCGGGTCGGTGCCCCTCCGGGCGAAGAGCTGCTCCCAGCGCGCGGTCAGCTCCACCTGGGGGCTCACCAACTGGCCCCCCTGCACGAAGTAGCCGTAGCCCGAGCGCGTCACGTCCCGGGTGGGGGTGGTGCCGGTGGTCTGCTCGAGCACGTCCGTGTTGGCCTTGCGCCACAGGCCCTCGGCGAGCAGTGAGAAGCCCCGGTACTTGAACACCACGTCCGCGGCCAGGTGGCTGTAGTTGGCCGTGCCGGCGGTGAAGGCCGTTCCGATGGTGCTGTTGCGGCGCGACGTCCGGTAATTGTAGGCCGCCGCGACCCCCAGGCTCAGGCGGGGCTTCGCCGAGCGCGTCAGGTCCGCTTCCTGGTCGTCATCGAAGGCGCCGAAGGGCCGCAGCGTGAGCCGCAGGACGGTGAGGGGGCCCGGCGCGTACGCCGCGAAGCGGTTGCGCCCGTCGCCTCCACCGATGAAGAACTGGTAGCCGAGCCACTCGTTCAGACCGAAGAGGTTGTTGGACGAGAGCATCACGCCCACGTCGCGGTCGAGGTTCAGCTCGCGCACCACCTGCTGCCGGTCCACGAACTGGAGCGCGAACTCGCGGATGGTGCGGGCCCGGTCGAGCGGCACGAAGAACTGACCCACGCGGATGTTCACGTCGCGCCAGCGCGTGTACTCCACGAAGGCGTCGAAGATGGGTGAGGAGCTGCCCGTCTCGAAGTCATTGCCTCCGAAGGCGAGCTGGATGTTGTAGCGCAGCTCGGGCGCCAGCACGTTGCCACCCACGATGAGGCGCAGCGTGCGGACCTGGATCTCGTGGGTGTCGCTCTGGTCGAAGTGGAGGAAGGTGTCGCGCAACTGGATGCGTGCCCGGAGCCCGAAGGAGAAGCGCTCCCCGGCCTTCACCACGATGCCGCGACCGGGCTCGGCGGTGATGGTGGTGGGGGGCGGGGGCTCGGCCGCGGGCGCGGGGGTGGAGGGTGGCGGACCTTCCGGGGAGGGCGGCGTGGGGGCGGAACCGCCCTGGCCCCGGGCAGGGGCCGCCACCGCGAGGAACAACGCCAAAAGCAGACGGAGCGCGCCCGAGGCGCGCGGAGAGACGTGCGAGTGCATGGAGGGATTTCCTGAAGGTCACCGCTGTCGCGGCGGGGTCTTCCATCCGCTCGGACGCGCGAGGTCGGCCCGGGCGGGAGGCGTGGCGGGAACGATGAGGGTCAACACCGGAGACGGCAGACGCTCGTCATGGACATGTCCAATATAGCGGATGCCCCCGGAGGGAAGGGCGGTCCGTGGCATCCGTTATAGCGGATGATGGCCCGGCGGTCTTCAGGAATCGAGCAGGACGCCGGGCGGACGGTGCCCACGGGGCGAGCCTCCAGGCAGGCCGGCCCATTCGGGTCGGGCGCGTGCCAGCCTGCCCTGTCGTCTCCAGCTTCCAGGAAACTCCTCGTGTGGACAGGGGGGCGGCATGTCTTCGGAATGGGCGCAGGAAGCGGAGCGGCAGGCGAAGGCGATCACCCGGGATCTCATCGAAGTGGGCCGGGTGAAGGGCTTTCGTGTGATGTACCAGAAGAGGGAGGCGCGCTTCGCCCTCCGGGCGGGGACGATGACGGCCTACTTCTCCGCCCATACCTATGACACCCCACGGGGCATGGATTGGCTCCAGTTGCGCATCGACATCCTCATGCATGTGCGGCGCGGGTTGCAGCTCGAGCCGCGGGAGGAGTCCGCCCCGGCGTCTTGAGCTTGTCTGGGACCTCCGCCGGGGGCGAGGCTTCAGGAGACCCCTCGGGGCCGCGTGTGCCGAGGCTGGTGACACGGGCCGTGTGTGGTGACCTTCACTCGTGCCCGGACGCGGGTCCGGCCCATCGTGGAGGCACAATCACATGGCACAGAGCATGGACTCGAAGATGTTGTCGTCTCTTCAAGAGCTGCTGCACATCGACGTCGACGCGGTGATGCTCTACGACGCGGCGCTGCGGAGCATCACCCACCCGATGGCGGAGCAGGCCCTGATGGAGTTCCGCTCCGATCACCTGCGTCACATCCGGGAGCTCAACGATTGCATCGAGCAGTTCGGTGGGGAGCGGGCGTGCATCGGGGTCAATGCCGAGCAGTGTGATCTCCACGGCTTCACCCCCATCGAGGAGGGAATGCCCCTGGAGGCCGTCTTCATGGCCCTGGTGGATGGCGAGCAGATCACCAACCAGACCTACGAGCGCATCCTCAAGGAGGAGTGGACGCCGGAGATCCGCTCACTCATCGATCGCAACTTCGTCGACGAGCAGCGCCACCTGCTCTGGGTGCTGAAGGCGTCGCGCACGCGGATGTGGGAGCGGGACGCGGGAGTCAGGCCCGACGTCTGAGCGCCTGATGTGGACGTTAGGCTCCGCGCGTGGACGTGGTGTGTGAGTCTCGCTCCTCGGGGACGGTCTGGCAGGGCTTCTGCACAGGCTCCCGGGAACCTGTCCTTCCCGAGGTGCCCGCATGCCGCGTCTGGCCTTCCTGCTGTGTCTGTTGTTCATCCCGCTCGGGTGTGAGGCTTCTCGTCAGGAGTGGCTCGGCCTCTACGAGATGACCGGCACCGCCCACTACAGCATTCCGGGGCTGGGTCACCTGTCTTCACCCGTGTCGGCGACCTGGCGCGTGTCGGAGGGGACGGCCGTGGAGCTCCTCCTCTCCGACGTGGCGGGCGGGTGTTCCCTGGGCGCTCACGTCGAGGAGGAGCGGGCCCAGCTCGAACCCGGAGCCTCGTGCACCTGGAATGAGAACGGTGTCCTCTTCACCCTCTCCGCGGTGCACGGTTCGATCGTGCTCGCGGACGGCCGGGGCCACTTCGAGATGGCGGGCCGCGTGACGGCCACCGCCTGGGGGAAGCTCTACCCGGGGGAGTTCTTCCAGAACGCCACGCTGACCCGCGTGGGGCCGTAGCCCCGCGGGTCCGCGGGCCCGGGACTACTCCCGCAGGGGCAGCACCCACAACTCGGCGCCGTGGCCCGGCGTGTAGGCCGTGAAGTAGACGGAGGCACCGACGCGGGTGAAGTCGTGCGGATAGGAGAAGTCCTGCCCGGGGGCGAGATCCTGGAGCTGCCGCGTTCCCTCCGCCGTTCCGTCGCTCACCCAGGGCTCCAGTCCCTGTCCCTCGCCGATGTTGCTGTAGAGGATGCGATCATCCAGGGTGAACAGCTCGCTCTGGAATTCATCCGACAAGCTCAGGGGCCGGGACACCTGCTGCGTTCCGTTCGCCGTTCCATCGGTCATCCAGAGCTGCACGTCCCGGGGCGCCGGTCCCGACGAGGAGATGTTCACGCTGAAGAAGAGCCGGCCACCCGCCACGGTGGAGGTGCCGATGAGGGGATCCGAATCGGGCTGCTCCGAGAAGGCGTTGGGCAGCGTCGCCACGAGCCGCTCCTGTACCGCGCCCGCGTCGTCCACCGTCAGGGAAGACAGGCGCAGGAGGTGATCCGACGGCGTGGAGAGCGTGAGGAACAACTGGCTGCCCGGGCCCTCCATCAGGTTGGGGATGGGGCCGTCCGAGTCCGCGGACAGCTCCCGCACGCGCACCGTGCCCTCGCTCGTGCCGTCCGTGCGCCACAGCTCGCTGCCATAAGAAGGCGTCGAGGTGAGGAAGAACACCGACGTGCCCAGCTTCTGGAGGTGGGCCGGGTAGGCGCTCGCGGGACCGGCCTGGATGTCCTTCACCAGCACCGTGCCCTCGGCCGTGCCGTCCGTCCTCCACAACTCGGTGCCATGCTCCGCGTCCGTGAAGACGAAGAAGAGGGTGTTGCCCACGAGCACCTGCGAGAAGCTCAGCGAGGAGTCCGGCCCCATGTCGCGCACGAGCACCGTGCCCGCCTCCGTGCCATCGCTCCTCCACAGCTCGGTGTGGCCGCTGTCCGTGCCGGGGATGTAACGGAAGAAGAGCAGTTGGCCGCCCACCACGGTGAGCTTGTAGGGCGCCGAGTCGCCGCCCGTGCCCGGCGTGAGCTCCTTCACCTGCCGCGTGCCGCCGGAGGTGCCGTCGGTGACCCAGAGCTCCGGGCCGTGCGCCGCGTCTCCCGCGACGAAGAAGAGCTGGGAGCCCAGGGGCGTCAGTTCCGTCACGAGGTCCGTGGTCGTGTCCGCGAGCGCGGGAAAGTCCTTCACCCGCGCGGTGCCCGCTTCGGTCCCATCACTCGCCCACAGGGCATGGGTGCCGTCCTCGTAATGGGTCGCGAAGAAGAGCCGTCCCTGGAAGTCCACCAGGCTCGAGGGGCCCGGGTCGGTCCGGGAGGGGCGATCGGAGGGCGGGAAGACATCCTTGACGAGATGCGCGGTGCCCAGCGTCGGACGGGCCGGTGGAGCACTCGCGCGGTCGCCTCCTCCCCCAGCGGGCACACCCGCGGGCGGAAGTTCGCTCTCCGGTGTGGGGGTTTCCGAGCCCAGCCCACCACCACAGCCCACCATCAGCGAGCAGAGCAGTACCGCGCTTCGCCACGCATCCATCCCCACCTCGACTTGTCTGGGTTGAGAGGAAAGGTTGGGCAGGGCGTGGCAATCCGTCCAGTGGTGGTCAGCGAGAAACCCATCTCCGCATTCCCCTCGTGGAGGGGGGCTTCACTGCTCGTCCTCGGAGGAAGAGACCCCGCTGGGATGCAACGTGGCCTCTTGAACAGATGGGCGCGGGGGCTCGGAGTTCAACTCGCGGTGCTGAGGATCACGGCGGACCGCATCGGCGATGTCTGTCCTTGGCGGGCCCGCAGGGAGCCGTAGTGGCGGCGGAGATAGTCATGGAGGACGAGCTCCTGCGCACGGACCGCGCAATGGGCCATGCGGTTGGCATTCATGTGCAGCAGACTGCCCGCCAGCTCGGCGAGCGGTACTCGCAGCCTTCCCGCCTCGGACAGGGCCCGGAGCGCGGTGGTGATGGGCGCCTGCCGCTCTGATCTCCGAGCGAGCACCGCCAGGCCCTGGGCGAGCATCGGCTGTTGGACCCGGCGCGTGACGAGCAGTTGCTCGAGGCCGCGCCGCTCGCGGCGATAGCGCTCGCTCAACTGGTGCTCGGTGGCGCGCTGGACGTGGAACTCGCGGCCGAAGCCCTCGCGCAGCGCGGTGACCAGCCGCAGCTTCGCATCCAGATCCATGCCCAGGTCCGACAAGAGGGAGTCCATGCTGGCCAGCATCAAGCGCCAGCGCGCCTCCGCGCGGTCGTCGTCCCGGAGCAGCGCCAACAACTGGAGTGCCGCCTCGCTGTCCACCTGGAAGAGGCGTTCGCACAGCCTCATGCCCTCCATGCCCCCGTAGCGCTCCACCTCGCGCTCGTAGGTGTCGAGCTGCACCTTCCAGACGAGCCCCTCCCGACGGGCTCGCGACAGCATGCTCATCAGCTCGTGCTGCACCTCCTGGAGCCGCTCGGGCGCGCCGTGGAAGCGCAGCCGCAGGTGCCAGTCCGGGTCTGCTTCGCGGACGAAGAACCACCCGTCGGCCGCGGAGGAGCCCAGCGCGGCGCGCACCAGCGGCGCCACCAGCCCGGTCAGCAGCCGGTCCGCGGTGGCCGCGCCGGTGTAGAGCCTGGCGTCCAGCCACTCCGAGCCGGGCAGGAAGCCGCGGGCGGAAAGCTCGGGACGCGGCCCCGGCACCTCGTGGAGCCGCCGGGGCTCGGCGGGCGCGGGGCGCGTGCGGCCGAAGGGCACCACCACCTCGTGGTGGAAGCGGCCCTCGGGGCCGTGGGCGCACAACTCCTCGGGCCGGGGGAACAGCTCCACCAGCGTCACCCGGGGCCGGTCCTTGATGCGCTGCACCAGCGTGTCGACGCTCAGCACGTTGTCCAGGTCGACCGGCAGGATCTGGTCGCCCTCCTCCAGTGCGATGAAGCGGGGCAGGCGGTATTCGGCCCGGAGCGCCTGGATGGCGGCGAAGCGCCGGGCGCCGGTGATCGTGCCGAGTCCCTCCAGGGTGTCGCGCCAGAAGTTCCACCGGGCGACGGAGAGCACGAGCCGCCCGTGGGTGACGCGCGGCAGGAAGTGGGCGTGGGCGAGCGGGCCCCAGCTCCATTGCAAGGCGCCGCACTGGTGCTGGGTGGCCAGGGTGCACAGGAACCTGTACAGGCCCAGGCTCCGCGCCCCGTGGTCGTGGGCGTTGGTCATCCGGGGGATGATCTCGAGCCCCAGCCGCCGCGAGCGCAGCACGATGCGGCGGCCCTGGAGGGAGATGAGCAGATCGGACGCGTCGATCTGCTGGTCCTCGGGGGCGCCGGAGCGGCCCAGGTAGGTGAGCTCATGGTCGCGCAGCACCGGGCGGGCGAGGATGTTGCCGACCCGGCCCTGGGGCAGGTGGACGATCTCCGCGTAGACCGCGTCCGGGCGCGACGACTCCTCGGCGCGCAGGTGCTCGCGCACCTTCTGGTGCAACTGCTCGTCCCCCAGACACAAGCGGCCCAGGACGTTGGCGCCCGAGGGACCCGCCGCCATGAGCAGGCGGACCTGGAAGCGGCCCCGGGCGAGCGACTCCTCGGACTCGGCCGCCACGGTGGCCATGGCCATGAAGGCGTCCGGCAGGGGCGCGCGGGACGCGTTCTCCAGTTGGGCGAGGTCCTCGTCGCTCAACTCCATCACCTGGCTGCCCGTGCGCTGCACGTGCTCGAGCTTGTGCAGCAGCCGGGCCTCGCGTTCGCCGAAGCTGGCGCGTGCTTCCCGGGGAGCGCCCAGGCTCAGCCCCTCGAGCAGGGGGACGGCTCGCGCGTCCGGGGCGCCGGACGTCACGAAGCCGATGCCGGATTCCTCGTCCAGCACCTCCAGCAGGGGCAGCTCCCGGCCCGCGTAGCGCTGGAGGAACGCGTCGCGGAAGGCCTCCAGGCCATCCTCCGGAGGCGAGGGGTGGAGGCGGTGCAGCAGCCGCACCCCCTTCTCCAGCTCGCGCAGCACCTCCTTGCCCAGCACGGCCTCGGGGGCGGGCTTGACGAGGTCCACCTGGAAGAGCCGCGGCAGCTCGACGGGGGCGGGCAGCTTCGCCAGCATGCGCGCCACGTCCAGGTAGCGCTCGCTCGACGCGCCAAGCCCCTCGCGGTCCAGGTGCTCCAGGCAGGATTGGACGGCGCCCAGCGTCTCGGTGAGGGACGTGGTGCCGGGCAGCTGGCGCAACTGGGAGATGAGCTCGGGGAGTGCCTCGGGCCCGGTGACCGGGGGGTGCAGCTCGGACACGAGGAGCTGACTGTCGATGAGCTCGTCGACGTAGCCCCTCGCCTCGTGGAGGCTGACGTCGGGGTCCAGCTCCACGAGGAAGCGCGCCAGCTCCTCGGGCCGCGCGCCGTGACGGGCCCGGGCGAGCGCGGCCTCGAGGTACTCGGTCGGCTCGATCGCCATGAGGTGGTAGGCGCGGTGGCGTGCCGCGAGGCGCCGCTCGGCGTAGCGCAGCTGGTTGCTGGCGCGGTAGAGGCTGGTGCTGGGCCGGTGGGGGATGTGGGGGCGCAGCGTGGGCGAGCGGGAGAACGCCTCCGCGAGCAGGCACGCGTAGTCCATGTCCAGGCGGGTGTGGCGTTGGTAGCGCTCGCGGGGCCCGGTGCGCAGCCGGGTGTGCTCGCCCAGCTCTCCCACGGAGTAGCCCGCGAAGAGGCCGAAGGGCGTGGGCCGGCCGGCCATGCGCGACAGGTAGCGCACGAGGCCGCGCTCCAGCTTCACTCCCTGCTCGCTCTCGGGGGCGCGCTCCCACTGCTCCAGGTGATCGTGGAAGCCGGGCGAGGCCACGAAGAGCGCCTCACGCACCTCGGGCCGGCGCACCAGCTCCGCCAGGCGCGCGCGCAGCGTGGCGCGGTCGCGTTGGAGCGCCGGCTCCAGGGGCAGGCCCGGCGGAAGGCGGGGGGCCTCCATGCCCTGTCCCCAGGTGTCCAGCTCATCGAAGGGGAGCAGGGGCGTGCGGAGCACGAAGAAGCCGGAGGGGGCGAAGGGGAAGTCCCACGACGTGTTCTCGGTCTGTGCGGTTTTCATGGGGAGCGGACCGGATCAAGCGGGGATGGAGGCCATCAACATGCCGTCCCACAGCGGGGTGTGGGGCTGAGCGGCGGCGAGCAGGGCGAGCGCGGTGCCGGTGACGCCGTTGAGCAGGCTCTTGTCGGCGATCCACCCCATGTCCTCGTTCTTGCCGGTGGGCGAGGACCAGAAGACGAAGCCGGCCACGCCCTCGCCGGGGCGGCGCATGCGCAGCGTGCGGGTGAACCACTCGGTGGCGGTCTGCTTGAACGTGGCGTCTCCCGACACCTGGTAGAGCCGGTTGTAGATGTGGCCGAGGCCGGCCGCGCCATGGCACAGGCCCGCGTCGCACACGCCGGACTGCTCCTCGGGGCGCAGGGCGGCCTCGCGGGCGATGGCCAGTGCCTCGCGCTCGAGCTGCTCGTCTCCGAGCGCTTGCGCGGTGACGACGAGGCACAGGACGACGCCGGGGTCGCCGTGGCACCAGGCCGAGCGGCAGGGCGTCACGTCCACGCCCGGCGCCACGGCCGAGGGAAAGCGCGCGCCGGGGCTGTGCGGGAGCGCGTTGGCGAGCAGCCAGCGCGCTCCCCCCTGGGCGAGCTCACGTGCCTTCTTCTCCGCCACGCCCGTGCGGGAGATCAACGCGAGCAGGGCGACGACGGCGGGCACGCCGTGCGCGGCGCCCAGGTTGAAACAGCCCGCGGTGTACATGGCGCGCTGCTGGGGCGGCAGGTGATGGGGCGGCGTCCACCACGACAGGCCCGAGCCCGCGCGGGTGGAGCGTTCCTCCAGCCGCGCGACGATGGCCTCCAGGCATTGGACGGCGAGGGGGCGCGGCAGGCGCTCCAGCGCGTAGACGCCCAGGCCCACCAGGCCCTGGAGGAGATCGTACTCCGCGCTCCACGGCTGCCGCGTGAGGAGGTCGAGCAGCACCTGGTCGATCTCGTCCATGTCCTCGAGTCCGTGGAGGCCGAGGGCGCCGAGCCGCTCGATGGACCAGGCGATTCCGGTGAAGCCCCCGTGGAGCCAGGGCAGCAAGGGTTTTTCCTCGATGGCCAGCGCCGCCTGGTGGATGAGCCGCTCCGCGTGGCCGCCGTGGCCGAGCTGGGGCCGGCCCCGCTGCAACTCGGCGAAGAGCAGGGCGCGTCCGGCGAGTCCCCCCACGAGCGAGGGCCCTTCCAATCCCTGACTGAACTGGAGCACCTCGGCGATCTCATCCACGGTCCGCAGTGCTTGTTCCCGCAGCTCGCCGTCCAGCAGTGTCGTCCAGTTCTTCATGGATTGCCCCCCGTCCCGATGTGTTGGGTATTCGTGCTCTGGAATACGGCGATATTGGCCGCTCTCTCGTCTTTCTCAGGTTTAACGGTTCTCTGCCTGGAGGGAAATGCGCTCGGGGGGCAGGTCAGTGTCCCCGTGGCGACATGCCGCGGGAGTCGCGTGAAAGGAAAAACCCCCGGGGGCGTGGGCCGCCTCCGGGGGTTCTCCGCGTGTCCTCTGTCTTGTCGTTCGGGCTGGGAGAGGTGTCCGTGGCGTGAAGCGTTTCACTCACTGTTCGCAGAGGCCGCAGTCCTGGGTGCAATGCGCGGCGTCCGTGCCAAGGCCACACGACTCGGTGAATTGGCAGACGCCATCGCCACACGTGTAGATCTCCTGGGGGCGGATGCGGGTGGTGATGGCCGCGTAGGTGGTGCCGTCGAGGGTGCAGTGGGTGTAGTAGGTGTTCGTGGGATCGGGCGTGCACCGTGAGGCGCAAGGGCCCACCTGGGTGATGGGCGCGCACGCGTTCTGGCCGGACTCGAGCGCGCAGGCGCGCACGCTGCTCTCCTGGGGCGACAAGAGCGGGTCGTCATGTCCCACGAAGACGCCCTCCGCGGTGAAGAGGTTGCCGAAGAAGCACCCCTCGCGCTGGGAGAAGGTCTGGAGTTCCTCGGCCGAGGTGGCGATGGGTTCGTCGTGCGCGCTGCGGCCCAGGACGGAGATGGGCACGGTGCGCCCGAACTTGTTCACGTGGGCGGCCAGGCACGCGGAGACGAGCTGCTGCTCCGTCACGGTGGCGGGACGGCCGCTGACCCAGTCCGGCGCCAGCCCCAGCGAGCCGCTCCAGACCCGGACCTGACCCTGGCTGTCCGTGTACGTGCGCGTCTCCCCGGCGGGCGCCGCGCACGCCGTGACGTACTTCATGACGTTGTCGGCCAGGGCCGGATCCTGGTCGTACCAGGAAGAGAAGGCCGCGCTGTTCAAGCCATTGAAGGCCAGGCCATTGAAGGCGAGCCCGTTGAAGGCCAGGCCATTGAAGGCGAGCCCATTGAGGGACTCTCCGTTGTCGGACGAGAGCGTCTGGCTCGCGGAGGCGATGGGCTCGAGGGCACTGGAGGTCTCCAGGGGCTCCTGCCGCATCGGACCGCACGCCACCGTGCCGCAGACCCACAGCACCCCCGCCATCCCCCATTCCCGCCTCGAACGGCTCCCCTGGCTTTCGACCGCCTTCATCTCCGACCTCCTGGAAAATATCGGGAAAAACCGCGCAATCGGAAATACGGTCGCCTGCTCGCTTTTGGTGAGGTCAATGGAGACGAAGCCCGGGGAGAATGTCGTTCACGGACGGTTTCCGGTCCGGGTGCTGCCGGCGGGAAGAGGACTCCGTCCTGCGCGAGACACTTGGGTAGGATGGGGTGGCCGTCAGGGAGGGCGGCCGCATGTCCGTACCCAAGCAACAGGCCGCGTCCATGTTCGTCGATTTCGAGCGCGATGCGTGGAGGGCGTTGCGCGCGTCGACTCCGCTGCTGCTCGACGCGGCGGAGGTCGAGAGGCTGCGAGGACTGGGCGAGCAGCTGGACTTGAAGGAGGTGGAGGAGGTCTATCTGCCCCTGTCCCGGCTGCTCAACCTGCACGTGGCGGCGGCGCAGAGCCTGTGGACGGCGCAGCAGGCGTTCCTGGGCGGCTTCACCCAGCGGGTGCCGTTCGTCATCGGCATCGCGGGCAGTGTGGCGGTGGGCAAGAGCACCACGGCGCGCATCCTCCAGGCGCTGCTGTCACGCTGGCCGGACCACCCCCACGTGGAGCTCGTCACCACGGACGGCTTCCTCTACCCCAACCGGGTGCTCACCGAGCGCGGCCTCATGCTGCGCAAGGGCTTCCCGGAGAGCTACGACCGGCGCGCCCTGGTGCGCTTCCTCGCGGAGATCAAATCCGGCCGCGCCGAGGTGAGCGCCCCCGTCTACTCGCACCTCGTCTACGACATCGTCCCCGGTGAGTTCCTGTCCATCCGCCGGCCGGACATCCTCATCCTCGAGGGGCTCAACGTCCTGCAGACGGGGTCCGTGGAGGGGGGGAAGCTGCCGCACACCTTCCTGTCGGACTTCTTCGACTTCTCCATCTACGTGGACGCGCACGAGCAGGACATCCGCCGCTGGTACGTGGACCGCTTCCTGAGCTTGCGCGAGACGGCGTTCCGCGACGAGCGCTCCTTCTTCCGGCGCTTCGCCGAGCTCTCCGAGGAGCAGGCCACGGCGCGCGCCCTGTCCATCTGGGCGGAGATCAACGGACCCAACCTGGCGCAGAACATCGCGCCCACGCGCTCACGCGCGCGGCTCATCCTGCTCAAGGGCTCGGACCACAAGGTGCGCCGCGTGCGCATGCGCAAGATGTGAGGCGGCACTCCTCGCGGGATGTGCCGCCCCCCGCGCGCCGTCAGCTGCGGTAGTCCGCGTTCTCGCTGATGTACTCGTGGCTGCGGTCCGAGCCGAGCACCGTGCACGCCGCCGAGCCCAGCCCCAGGTCCACGTCGAGCTCCACCGCGCGCTCGTGCGGGGGCCACGTCACTGGAGGCCGGAAGGTGAGCCCGTCCGCGGGCGCCACGCTCGCGTACAGCTCGGCCTCCTTCATGTGCGCCACCAGGGCGCGTTCGGCCTCGTGGTCGAGCCGGAAGGTGCCCTGCTGGAGGATGACGCGCCCGCCCATGCGCAGCGTGCAGCGCGACAGATCCATCCCCGGGTGGTGGGCGCCCACGTACTTGCCGATGGCCATCACCAGCCGGCCCACGTTGGGATCGTTGCCGTTGACGGCGCACTGGAACAGGGGCGAGTTCACCACGGACTTGCCGATGCCGCGCGCCACCGCCTCGTCCGGCGCGCCGTGCACGCGCACGCGCATGACGTGGTGGACGCCTTCCCCATTGCGCACCAGGTCCTCGGCGAGGTCGGCGCACACGCGCTCGAGCGCGGACTCGAACTGCTCCAGGGAGGGGCAGGGCACCTGGCGCGAGGAGAGGAGTGCCACGGTGTCCGAGGTGCTGGTGTCGCTGTCCACGCTGATGCAGCCGAACGTCCTGGCGGCCACCGAGCGCAGGGTGGCGCGCAGGGCGTCGCGGGGCACGTCCACGTCGGTGAGCAGGTAGACGAGCATGGTGGCCAGGTTGGGCTCGAGCATCCCCGCCCCCTTGGCGATGCCCACGATGCTTCCCTGGCCCACGGAGGCCCGGCGCACCTTGGGGTAGAGGTCGGTCGTCATGATGCCCTCGGCGGCGGGCATCACGGAGCGGGCGTCGAGCGAGGCCACCGCCGCGGGCACCGCGCCCACCATGGCGTCCACCGGCAGCCGCCACCCGATGACGCCCGTGGAGCAGGGCAGCACCTGCGTGGCGCTCAACCCCAGGCCCCGCGCCACCTCCGCGCACAGCCGCTCGGAGGCCTCGACGCCGCCCGGCGCGCACACGTTGCTCACCTTGTTGTTCACCACCACCGCGCCCAGCGTGGGCTCGCGCAGCCGCTCACGGCCCACGAGCACTGGCGCCCCGGGGAACGCGTTCGTCGTGAACACCGCCCCGAACGCCGGCGTCGGCTCGTCGAGCACGATGAGCGTGAGGTTCATCTTCGCGGGCTTGTCCACCTCGGCGGGCACGAAGTCGAAGCGCGTCCGACCGACACGGAATCCTCGCGGCAGGGCGGACTGCTCCTCCAGCCAGGTGCGGTGGGCCTCGACGGACGAGAAGGTCAGGTTGGTGCTGGGAATGACGGTACCTCACGGCGAAAGGACTGCCGCTTGGTGCCGCAATCCCCGCCCTGAATCAATCCAACATTCCGGGCCCTGAAGTCTGGACCTGTAACAATTTCCACCAGTCGCCGCGTACGCCCCGCCAAGTCTCCGGAATCACGAGGGATGGGGGTGGCCCGATTCGTGCTCAAAGGGTTGGTGAACACTGAGTGCCTGCGCATGAACCCCACTGCCTACACCGTCGAGATCGACCCGTCAGCCTGGAGCCAGTTGGCCCTGCTGCGGGGGGATACGTACCGCCGGGTTCGCGAGGCGCTCACGAATGTGGCCTCCACGGTGACGCCCGCCGAGGTGGCCTGCCAGGCGGGGTCTCCGCTGGTGGTCGACGGCACGGTGGCGCACTACGACGTGGACCACCTGCGGCGCCGGGTGTTGCTGCGCGAGGTGGCACCCTCCACGCAGGAGGCCTGAGCGGCCCGGGTGAAGCGCGGCCTCAGGGCTGGGCGTCACCCGCGAGGTTCGGAGCGCCGGGCTCGGGCGGGGGGACGAGCTCCTCGCCCTCGATGGGGGCGGGGGTGATGGCGCCGTCGCTCGTGACGACCCAGGAGTTGTAGCGCCGCGCGCTCATGTTCTGCAGCTTGCCGTCCACGTAGCAGAGCGTGGTCAGGATGAAGCTGGCCGCCTTGAGGCTGGGGCGGCCGTACTGGAGGCATTCCTGATCGCCGCGCTGCTCCCGCCCGACGGGCGGCCCGAGGATGCCGGAGACCTCCTGGGGCGTCATTCCCCGGAGGACCGTGCGCATCCCCTGGTGGGTGTCCACGCGGAAGGGGGTGGCTTCCGGCTGGAAGGTCACGGCGACGTAGGCGAGCACCGCGAAGATGACCAGGCCGAGGCCGTAGGAGAGAACCTGTCGGCGGGTGAGGCGCCGGCTCCGCGTGTCCGTATAGGCACTGAAGAGGTCGTCCCCCGACGTGATGCGGACCGCGCTCGCTCCCACCTGCTGCTCTGGCTGGCTCACGCCTCTCCACATGCCCCGAGCAGGGGGCGGGATGCAAGGCACACCACACGCCGGGCGGGCCGCCGAGCGCCCTGATTGTCCTCGGGACAGCGTGCGGGCCGCTGTGCTCTCTTGTGCGCCATGCCGCGTCCACTCGTCTACCGCCGCTATGGGGGGTCCCTCCAGGTCTCCATTCCTTCCTTCGAGGTGTTGGTGGAGGCCGTCCACATTCCCGAGACGCAGTGGCTCGCGACGGCGTGTCCCGTCGAGGGGCTCACCTGTGATCGCCGCTTCCTGGAGTACCTGGACACCGACAAGAACGGGCGCATCCGGGTGATGGAGGTGCGGCAGGCCGTGCGGTTCATGGCGGAGCAACTGCGCTCCTTCCAGGGGGCGGACGCGGGGAGCGACGTGCTGGTGCTGGACATGCTCGCCGATGGGGCGGTGAGGGCCCGGGACGCGGCCGGCCTGTTGCTGGACACCTTGAAGGCGGAGGATCGCACGCGCATCTCGCTCGAGCAGGTGCGCGCGAGTGATCGGGCGCTGCGCGAGGCGGGTCACAATGGGGATGGCATCGTGGCACCGGCCTTCCTGCCCGCGGCCGTGCAACCCCTGGCCTTCCGGCTCATGGGGGCCTTTCCCGAGGTGAAGAACCGCGCGGGGCTGTCCGGGGTGGATCTGCCCATGCTCCAGCGCTTCCGCGAGGAGCGGCGGGCGTTGCTCTCCCACCTGGCCGAGCGGGCCGCGGTGCTCGTCTGGGGCGCGCCGAGCGTGGAGCGGGCCCGGCGCATCCAGGAGGTGCGTCCGCTGCTGGACACGTACTTCCTGCAGTGCCGGCTGATCGCGGCCCAGCCCGAGGCCGTCACGAGCCTCAAGCTGGACGGGGGACGGGTGCAGGGGGCGCTCGGAGACCTCCAGGCGCTCTCGCGCGTGGTGTCGGAGCTGCCCGTGGCACCTCCCGAGCCGGGGGGGCTGTTGCGCTGGTCGCGGATGTACCGGGGCCCCGCGTTCGAGAAGCTGGATGCGTTCCGGCGGGACGTGGCGGTGCCGGTGTCCAATGATCAGGCGACGCTGTCGGACGCGTCCTGGCGCGAGATGTCCGCGCGGGCCGACGCCATCCTGGCCTGGCAGGCGCGGCTGGAGGCGAGCCCCTTGCGCGACTGGGCGGACGTGCTGGCGACGATCTCCGAGTCCGACCTGGACGCCATCGAGGCGAAGTGCCGGGAGGATCTGGCGCGCAAGGACACCCTGGGCGCGGTGGAGGACCTGGAGCGGTTGATCCTCTACCAGCGCTGGCTGCTGACGTTCGCCAACAACTTCATCAGCATGCCGGACCTCTACCAGACGAAGCGGCGCGCGCTGGTGGAGCGCGGCACGCTCATCCTCGGAGGGCGGCGCTACCGGCTGTCGGTGCTGGTGAAGGACCGGGCCGCGCACTCCGCGCTGACGAACCAGGGCACGACCTGCACGCTCTACGTGCAGGTGATCTCCCGGGAGGGCGGGGAGAGCTACGAGGTGGCGGTGCCCGTCACGCGCGGGCGCAGCACCGAGCTGTCGGTGGGCAAGCGCGGCGTGTTCTACGACGTGGAGCAGCGCGAGTACGACGCCGTGGTGACGCAGATCGTCCGGCAGCCCGTGTCGTTGTGGGAGGCGATGACGATGCCCTTCGAGCGCATCGGCAAGTTCATCTCCTCGAAGATCGAGGGCATGGCGGCCGCGGGCGAGAAGTCGCTCGATGAGTCCCTGGAGAAGAGCTACACGCACGGCACCGGGGTGGCGGCCTCCGCGGTGGCCACTCCGGCCGCGGCGCCCGCGGCCCCGGCTCCGGCTGCAGCCCCGGCCGCGGCGCCCGTGGGAGGGCCGGGAGGCTTCCTCGCGGCGACGGGCATCGCGTTCGCGGCGGTGGGCTCCTCGCTGGCGTTCATCGTGTCGCAGGTGCGCTCGCTCACGGTGTTCGATGTCCTCACCGCGCTCATCATCGCCGCCGCCGTGGTGATGCTGCCCTCGGGCCTCCTGGGCTGGCTCAAGCTGCGCAAGCGCAACCTGGCGCTGCTGCTGGAGGGCTCGGGCTGGGCGCTCAATGATCGGCTGATGCTCACGCGCGACCTGGCGATGCTCATCACCCGCCGGCCCCGGCTGCCGAAGACAGCCACGGTGGACCGGGCGGACATGTTGCGCTCGGCGCTGGTGACGGTGCACGAGGACGACGAGGGCGAGCCGCGCTCGTGGGGCCTGGGCTTCTTCATCCTCCTGGCGGTGCTGGCCGCCCTGCTCTGGCAGTTCCGCGAGCCGATCGCCCGCGAGGCCTGCTCGCGGCAGTGGATGCGTGGAAGCCTGTGCGAGTGGGGACGTGCCCCGGGCACGGCACCGGCGACGCCTCCCACGGCGCCAGCGCCTGGAGGGGCGGGGGCGCCCTGACTACCAGCCGAGCCACTCGCGCAACAGGGGCGTCATCTGCTCGGCCGTGCGCTGGTGCGTCTTGCGGCTGGGGTGCCACAGGCAGCCGAGGCCCTCGTCCTCGCGGTTGGCGGGCACCTCGGCGAAGTGCACGCGGCTGTCGCCCCCCTGGTGCAGGGTGTCCACGAGTCCGGAGAGCAGCTCGCGCACGCGGGTGCGCGCCTGGACGTCCTTGGGGTGGGTGTCGCTGACGCCGGAGCCGAGGACGCAGACGATGTGGGCCCGGGGGTAGTGGCCGCGGATGTCCGCCACGAGGGCGCGGTAGGCGTCGAGGAAGCGCTCCTCTCCCGGGTGCTCCTTCCAGAAGTCATTGGCGCCGAGCTGGATGACGACCGCGTCGGGGACCCAGGAGGAGAAGTCCCAGGGGGCGTCCTCGCGGTGGGGCAGGGTGCGCGTGTAGAGCTGGGGCAGGGGCGGCGTGGGATCGTTGCCATAGTTGACGGCCACGCCCTTGCCGGAGAAGGCGACGAAGGAGGCCTCGGCGCCGAGCGCCTGGGCGGCGAGGGCGCCCCAGGTGAGCGAGGCGCGCTGGGTCTCCGCGTTGAAGCTGCACTGGGCGTTCTTGCCCTCGATGCCGAAGCCGGTGAGGCCCGAGTCCCCGACGAACTCGATGCGGCGCGGGGACGCGGGGGGCGCGGGCAAGAGCCGGGCGCCCGGGTCCAGCTCGAGTCCGAGCAGTTGCGTCTCCCCGACGGCGGGCTCGGTCTCCTTCTCCAGCCGCAGCACGTGCTCGCCCCGGGGAAGTCCCTCGGCGATCCGGTAGAGGATGGGGCCCTCGCCGACATAGAGGTCGCGGAAGGGGGCGCCGTCCACGCTGAAGCGGAAGCGGTTGGGGGCGGCCTCCTCGTACTTGGGCAGATCCAACAGGCGGATGCCGAGCGAGGTGCCGGTGAAGCGCACGGTCAGGGACGAGCCTCCCCAGCCGATGCGGGGGCCGGAGTTGTCCCTCCAGTCCACGCGGCCACTGAAGCGCAGCGCGGGGGATTGGGGAGACACCTGGACGGGGACACCGCGGCAGCCGGCGAGCAGGGCGAGGGCGATCCACGCGCGGGAGCGGACCCAGGCCAGGGTCTTCTTCCAAGCGCCGATGACGGAATTCATGCCCCCATCCTAGACGCCCCCACCGCCCCCGAGCGCGTCAACTCGTGGGGGTGGAGCCGCCGAGGGGTGGACGGGAAATCCACGCGGCGATGAAGAGATCCAGCTCGCCGCGCAGCACGTCCTTCACCCGGGGCGTGCCAGCGCCCGTGCGGGGATCCTCGACGCGGGCGCTGCGGCCCAGGTGGTAGCGCCGGGCCTCGTCCGCGGTGCCGCTGCCTCCCTGGCCTCGCACCACTCGCGAGGCGATGTCCTTCATCTCCTCCAACTCGCCCGCGCCCGCGAGCGTCATCACCCGGCCGCTCGTCTCGTCGCGCACCGTCACCTCCGTCTTCACCCGGTTGACGAAGGTGCCCTCGTACCGCCGCACCTCGCGGCCGTCCACGTCGAGCTGCTCGAGCTCCTCCACGGGTCCACCCCGGTGCACCCGCACGTAGGCGCGCTGCCGCTTCTCGTCCTCGATGCGCCGGTGCAGGCCCGCCTCGCCCGACAGGTAGCCGTAGGCCCCGGGGCCCGTGACGCGCACCACCACTCGGGAGGGCTCCTCCGCCTCCGCCACCGCGAGCGCCTCGTAGCCGCGCCGCTCCGCCCAGCCCAGGTACATGGACGCCAGCTCCTGCACCCACGCTGCCTGCCCCTCGCTCGTCTCGCTCGCGCAGATGTCCACCAGGGCCTCGTCTCCCTGGTCCATCTCCCCGGAGGTGCCCAGCACCTCGGCCATCTGCACCTCGCGCGCGACCTCCTCCACCTGCTTGGCCGCCGAGGAGAGCTGGGCCTCGCCCTTGGCCTCGCGCACGAGCCGCCGCGCGAACGTGGAGCGCTCCTCCAAGCGGTCCAACTCGTTGAGCTGCGCCTCCACCGAGCGGAAGGCCCGCAGCGTCGACGCCGCGCGCTGCGGGTCATCCCAGAGGTTGGGCGCCTGGGTGGCCGCGAGCAGCTCCGCGCGCCGCTCCTCCAGCCGGGGCCGGTTGGCCGAGACGGCGAGCGCGCGCGCCCGTCCCACCAGCCGATCCATCTCGGCGAGCAGGGACTTCTTGTCCAGGCGCCGCTTCACCGCGGACACGGACTTCTCCGTGGGCAGCGCGAGCTGGGCCGTCTCCTCGCGGGGGCGCGGGGCCACCTCGGCCACCGCCACCACCTTGTTGCCCGGCCGCGTCTCCACCCGCACGGGCGTGCCCGGCCGCAGCGGCTTGCGGGCGATCTCCACCGCGAGCGCCGCGGTGAGCGTCTTCTCGATTTCCCGCTGCAGGTAGCGCGCGCCGAACTGCGGCGAGTAGCCCCGCTCCACGAGCAGGTCCACCACCCCGGGCATCACCTCCACGTCCAGGCCTCGCGCCCGGATGCCCTCGCGCTCGAGCACCCGGCCCACCTCGCGCTGGGCGATCTTCCGGATCTCCACCTTGCTGAGCGGCTGGAAGTGGCAGATGGCGTCGAAGCGGTTGAGGAACTCGGGACGGAAGGCGTCGGCGATCCTCCGGTCCACCTCGACGATGAGCTCCTCGGCGCGGCGCGAGCCCACGAAGCCGATGGACGGCTCGCGGTACACCTCGGAGCCCACGTTGGACGTGGCCACGATGACGGTGTTGTTGCAGGAGATGGTCTCTCCCGCGCCGTTGACGAAGGTGCCCTCGTCGAAGAGCTGGAGGAAGCGGTCGTGCACGCTGCGCGCGGCCTTCTCGAACTCGTCGAGCAGCAGCACGGTGAACACCTTGCCCTCGAGCAGGGCCGTCAGCTCGCCGCGCTTGGTCTCGATGGCGGGGGCCCAGGCGGCGCCGAAGGGGACGCTCTCGTCGCCGTCGTTGGGGAAGTCCGCCATGTTCAGCCGCACGAGCCGGTCCGGCGAGCCGAAGAGGTACTCGGCGAGCAGCTTGGCCAGCTGCGTCTTGCCCACGCCCGTGGGGCCGGCGAAGAGGAACACGCCCAGGGGCCGGCGCGGATCGTTCAGGCCCGCCTTGAGCAGGGCCACCGAGCGCAGCACGGCCTGCACCGCGTCGGTCTGCCCGAGCAGCCGCTCGCCGAAGAAGCGCTCCGTCTCGTCGAGATCCAACGCCATCGCGTCGTCCACGACGAAGCGGGGCAGCCGCGTGGTGGCGCAGAAGCGGGTGAGGATGTCCTCGGGGCCCACGCGATCCTTGGCGCTGCCCGCGGCCTCGGCGGCCGTCTCCTTGAGCAGCTCGATGGCCTTGCGCGGCAGTCGCTGGGCGAGGAGGAACTTGGAGGCCAGCCGCAGCGCCAGGTCGCACGCCGCCGGATCGATGGGCAGGCGCAGCTCGCGCTCCTGCTCCTCGGCGACGCGGTGGAGGATCCACCGGGCGCGCTCGGTGGGCGGCTCCTGGAGGGGCACCAGGTGCAGCCGCTCGGCGAAGGACTCGTCGGCGCGCAGCAGCTCCTGCACGCGCTTGGGCTCGGTCTCGAAGATGAAGCGCGGGGTGCCGGTGCGCAGGGCGCGGAAGGCCACGGGCGCGAGCGGGCCGCCGATGACCGCGGGCAGATCCCGGATGTAGACGATGGGGCAGGGGTGGCGCTGGAGCCACTCGAGCAGCTCCTCGAACGTCTCGGCCGCCTGGCGCTGGGTGCTGCGCGCCAGGATGTTGGCGACGGACACCTCCACCATGCGCGCCGAGGCGAGCTCCGCGTCCACGCGGCCCTCGATGATGCGGCGCGCGACTTCCTGGACCAGGGCGGACTTGCCCACGCCGGTCTCGCCGGACAGCAACGGGTGTTTGCCGCCGCGCGCCAGCAGACCGAGCACCTCCGTCACCGCGCCGTCCAGGCCGTGCGCGGCCGTGAGCCGTCCCTCGCGTGCCAGGGCCGTCAGATCGCGGTCGATGAGCCGCTCGTTGTCCTCGCTCTTTCGGGTGACCATGGTTGGAAACGCCCCCGGGGCAGGGCGCGCACTCTAGCCCGCCCGGCGCGCGGGACGCGCAGCTCAACACGCGCGTGGAATGCCAGCGCCTGTGCGTGAAGTCGGCACGGCCCACGCGATAAACCCGCTTATCTCCCCGACGCGGTTTTTTTCCCGGGTTTTCCGCGCGCGCGGCTTGAACCCGTCAGCAGGGACTTTCATAGTGCTGACGCCGTTCAGGCAAGCTCCGGCCCCCTGGGACGGAGCACCCCCCCCCACGGAGGTTGGAAATGAAGAAGGACACGACCAAGAAGCCGTTCTTCGCGAAGTTGCTCGAGGAGCAGGAGTTGGAGCAGGTCACGGGAGGCGTCGGGAACGCGACCCAGAAGTACCCCTCGGACGGTGACGATCACGATGCGACGCTGGTCAAGTCGCCCCCCGACACGACCCAGAAGTACCCCTCGGACGGTGACGACGACATCGCGGTCTGAAACCCTCACGGGGCGGATTGAGCCCCGAGCTCTCTCATGCCCACCGCTCGCGACACCGTCCTGCTCTTCACCCATAGCGGCGACTACTTCACGGTGGATCGCGTCGCGCAGGAGGTGTCGCGGCGGGGGCTACGGCCCCTTCGCATCGACACGGATGGCTTTCCCTCCGAGTGGGAGCTGACGTCGATGCTGGGGCCGGCGCATCAGGACGTGGTGTTGCACACCCAGGCGGGCGAGGTGCGAAGCGCCGAGGTGCGCTCGGTGTGGCTGCGTCGGCGTGTCCCTCCCCGGCTCGACGAGACGTTGGAGCCCGCCTGGCGCGAGAGCTGTGCCCGGGAGTCGAGCGCGGCCCTCGTGGGGGCCCTCGACGGATTGACGGGGGCGGGCTGCCGCTTCATCAATCCCCTCGGCGCGGATGAGGCGGCGGGCAACAAGCTGCTCCAACTCCGGCTCGCCCGGGCTCATGGGCTCGAGATTCCACGCACCCTGGTGACCAACGACGCGGAGCGGGTGCGCTCCTGGTTCGACGAAGTGGGCGGCCGGATGGTGGCCAAGATGCTGACGCCGCTGACCCAGTCCATGGGGGGCGGACAGCCCTTCGTGTACACGACCGCCATCGGCCCCGAGCACCTGGATGAGCTCGAGGGTCTGCGCCACAGCCCCATGGTGTTCCAGGAGCGCATCGACAAGTCGCACGAGCTGCGTGTCGCCGTGGTGGGCGAGCATTGCTTCGTGGGGGCCATCGACGCTTCTCGCTCGGTGGAGGGGCAGGTGGACTGGCGGCGCTCCCGCCCGGACGAGTGCGCCTGGTCCCCGGGTCGGCTGCCCGAGGACGTGGCCCGGCGCCTGGTGCGCCTGGTGGCGGAGCTGGGGCTGGTGTACGGCGCCGCGGATTTCATCGTCACACCCGATGGCCGCTACGTCTTCCTCGAGGTGAACCCCGGAGGGGAGTGGGGAATGCTCGAGCGGGACCTTGGCCTTCCCATCGCCGCGGCCCTCGCCGACGCGCTCGCTTCCGAGGGAAGTTGAGCCGCGGAATCGTTGTAAGGAGCAGGGATGACCATCCTCATCGTGACGCATTCCAAGGACAACGACGCGCCCTTGTCCGTGGCGCGTGCCCTCGAGTCCCGGGGCGAGCGGGTCTACCGTTTCGATACCGACCTGTTTCCCACCGCGCTCCAGCTCTCGCTGGATGAGCGCGGGGCGGGGCGGTTGTCCGGCCCCGCGGGAGAGCTGTCCCTGGAGGACGTGACGGCGATCTGGTACCGCCGCAACTCGACGGGCAGCGCCATACCCCAGGAGCTGGATGCCCAGCTGCGCCGCCCGTCGGTGGAGGAGAGCCGGCGCCTGGTGTTCGGCATGATGAGCGCGCTGGGGGTGTTCCAACTCGACGCGCTCGAAATCGTCCGGCGCTCGGAGCACAAGCCGTTGCAGCTCAAGCTGGCGCGGGCGCTCGGGATGGAGGTTCCCCGGACGCTGATGACCAACGATCCGGTGGCGGTGCGGGCCTTCGCCGCCGAGTGCCCTGGCGGCGTGGTGACGAAGATGATGTCGTCGTTCGCCGTCTATGACGAGCGGGGCCGGGAGCAGGTGGTCTTCACCACGCCCCTCACCTCGGAGCAGCTCGCGGACCTGGAGGGACTGGACCTGTGTCCGATGACCTTCCAGGAGCGGTTGACCAAGGCGGTGGAGCTGCGGGTCACGGTGGTGGGGGAGCGGGTGATGGCGGCGGCCATCGACTCGCAGGCGCTGCCGAGGGCACGCGAGGACTGGCGGCGCGAGGGCGCGGCGCTCGTGGAGGCCTGGCGGCCCTACACGTTGCCCGAGCCGCTCCACGCCCAGGTGCTGCGGTTGATGGACGCGCTGGGACTCAACTACGGCGCGTTCGACTTCATCGTCACGCCCGAGGGCCGGCACGTCTTCCTGGAGGTGAATCCCTCGGGGGAGTTCATGTGGTTGATGAAGCACCCGGGACTGCCCGTCGACGAGGCGCTCGCGGACGTGCTCGGTGGCCGCGCGGCGCGGCGGCTCGCACCGAAGCCGCTGACCGGGGCGTGAGCCTATGGCCGGAGGCGAGGGCTCGGTGCTAGGGTGCCCGCCCCATGGCCAAGTCCCCCTGCCCCGTGACCCTGTCGCAGTTCCTCGAGAAGGCCGAGCCGCTCAAGGTGACCATCAACGGTCAGGAGATGCTCGCCGAGGTGAAGTCGTTCTCGACCGGCTCCTTCGGCTGGTACATCAACGGCAAGACGACCGTCACCGTCGACGGCAAGCCGGTGTCGGTGCAGATCGGCATGAACATGACCGTGGTGGGCTCGAAGGAAGCGGCGCGCTGAGCCGCGCGGGGCTCAGCTCACCGTGGGCGTCACCGCCACGAGTCCCACCAGGGTGTCGCGGCGCACGCCGTGCTTCACGAAGTCCTGCACCGTGCGCGCGAGCGTGGCGCCGAGCTGGCCGATGAGGGGCAGGTGTTCTCCGCCCTCGCACGTGGCCTGCCCGGGCGTGTCCTCGGCGTCCGGGACGAAGCGCTCGTCCCAGCGCACCAGCCCGAAGGTGCCGTCCGCCGCCAGCGCGCCGTGCACCAGGGGCTTGCCCGCCGCGCGCGCGAACGCGCTCAGGAGCAGACGGCTCTCCTGGTTGTCGAAGCAGTCGACGAGCAGATCCGCGCTCGCGCCCAGCGCCGCCACGTTGTCGCGCGTCATCCGCACGCCGAACGCCTCGGCCTTCACACCGTACAGGTTGAGCAGTTGCAGCTTGAGCGCCTCCGCCTTGTTCTTGCCCACGGAGGGCTTCACGAACGCCTGCGCCCGCAGGTTCTTGGACTCCACGCGGTCGAAGTCGATGAAGACGAGCGTGGCCTCGAGGTTGCGGCACAGCACCGCCGCCGTGGAGCCGATGGCCCCCACGCCACAGAAGACGATGCGCATGGGTGGGCCTCCTCACGCCCCGAAGGGCACCTTGGGCCGCAGGTAGATGCGCTCCTCGCCGCCCGGGGCGCGGAACCGGTCCACCACGTAGTGCTGGAAGGAGTCCGTCTGGGCGGGAGCCAGCAGCTCCACCGCGATGCGCCGCACATCCGCGTCCGTCAGGAGGGTTTCCCGCTCCAGGGGCACGTCCGTGGACAGGCCGTTGTAGGTGATGTTCAGCGTCGTCATGTCCCCGCCTCCCGGGGCCCGGACCGCCGCGAGGGAGGGCGGGGCCGGGGCCGTCCGGGCAGGGACGCGCGAGCGGGGCGGATTCCTGACGCTCAGTGATCGCCGTAGCGCTTCTCGCCGGCCTCCACGCGCAGCTTCAGCTTGTTCTGCGCGGGCGGCAGCGGGCAGGTGGCGTAGGGAGAGAAGGCGCAGGGCGGGTTGTAGGCGCGGTTGAAGTCCAGCACCACCCGGCCGTCCTTCGTCGGCTGATCCACGTACAGGAAGCGGCCCGCGCCGTACGAGTCATTGCGGTTGGTCTGGTCGCCGAAGATGACGAAGAACGGCCCCGAGTCCGATTCGAGGACGGGATCCAACCGGTACTCCTGTCCACCCACCTGGAAGACGAGCGTGCCCGGGGAGTTCATCTCCTCCACCGTGCCGAGCACGTTGGGGATCGAGAGCTTGCGCGGTGTCGTGGCCGGCTCGAAGCGGCCCTCGATGCGCCAGGCGGCGCTCGCCGGCCAGGTGGGGATGCCGTGGAACTGCTTGCGCGCCGGGGCCTCGGGATCCTTCACGCGCAGCCCCATCTTCTCCCCCCGCGGGATGAGGTAGAAGCGCAGCGTGCCCAGCGAGAGCACGTCCTCGGGGCCCTCGGACGTGCCCAGGGCGCCACCGGTGAAGGGCTTGCCCGCGCGGGTGAGGGTGACTCCGGGCTGGAGCGTGAGCGTCACCTGGTTGCCCTTGCGCGTGAAGGTTCCGATGCGCGCGGGCGTGCCCTCGGGGAAGACGAAGTCGTTGTCCGCGGCGGAGCCGAAGCGGTTGTCCCCTTCGTTCAACCAGTGCAGGCCCACGAGCGACAGCCAGCCCTCCTCGGAGGTGAGGTTGGCGAGGCGCTTCTGGTGCCAGGCGCGCGTCTCCGTTTCCAGGGAGGAGGGAGTCTGTCCGGCGGGCTTCGGGTCGGCGGGTTTCGTCATGGCGGGCTTGGCGGGAGGCGCGGCGAGGGCGGGAGTCGCGAACGCGAGTCCCGAGAGGGTGAGCAGGCGGGCGATGCGCATGGCCGCGACGATGGCAAGCCCGGCCGGTCTCGTCCACCACCAGGAGGGGCGCCCGGGTTTCGTTCGGTGTGAGACGTCTCTCCAATTCATCCACATCCCGACGTTTCCGCGCATACGCTGCGCCGCCCTATGCGCTTCGACGACATCTCCATCGAATCCACCCGCATCACCTTTTGGGGTCCACGTACCGCGCTCGAGGTGCGTAGCCCCGTGCCGGGCGTGCTCCGGCTGCGCCATGCCCCCGCGCTCAGTCACTCCGCGCCCGCGCACCGGGAGCTGCTGCCCAAGCAGTCCTGGTCCGTCGTGGAGCACGCGGAGCTGCCGCTGTCCCTGCGCCGTGAGCAGGAGGGCGCCGTGGCGGTGGTGGTGGCGGAGGGCTTGTCCCTGGAGGTGACGCTCGCCACGGGCGCCTGGCGGCTGCGGGATGGCTCGGGCCGGGAGCTGGGCCGGTGCGAGAGCTTCTCGAGCGAGGTGATGCCGGACTATCCGGTGACCCGCTTCCGCTCGCGGCTGTCCCTGCACACGCCCCCCGACGAGGCCTGGCTGGGCTTCGGCGAGAAGGTGGGCTCGCTGGACAAGCGCGGCATGCACTTCACCTTCTGGAACACGGACGTGGTGCCGCACCACCCGGACACGGATCCGCTCTACCAGTCCATTCCCTTCAGCATCGGCCTGCGCGAGGGCGTGGCCTGGGGCGTCTTCCTCGACGAGTCGTGGCGGATGGAGGCGGACGTGGCGGCCGAGGATCCCTCCGTCCTCTGCTGGGAGTCCTCGGGTCCCGAGCTGGACACCTACGTCATCGCCGGCCCGCTGCCCGCGGACGTGGTGCGGCGCTACACCTCGCTCACCGGACGCATGCCGTTGCCTCCGCTCTGGAGCCTCGGCGCGCAGCAGTCGCGCTGGGGCTACGAGAACGCCCGGGAGATCCGCTCCGTCCTCCAGGGCTACCGCGCCCACAAGGTTCCGCTCGACGTCGTCTACCTCGATATCGACTACATGGAGGGCTACAAGGTCTGGACGTGGGATCGCACGCGCTACCCGGACCCCGCGGGGCTCGCGCGCGAGGCGGCCGCGCAGGGCGTGCGCCTGGTCACCATCATCGATCCGGCCGTGAAGCAGGAGCCGGGCTACCGCGTCTATGACGAGGCGCTCGCCAACGACTACCTGGTGCGCAATGACCGGGGCAGCGTGCTCGCGGGCGAGGTGTGGCCCAAGCCCGCCGTGTTCCCGGACTTCACCCGCGAGGCGGTGCGCGCCTGGTGGGGCCAGCAGCACCGGGCCTTCCTGGACGTGGGCATCTCCGGCTTCTGGAACGACATGAACGAGCCGGCCTGCTTCAAGGTCATCAATGGCGACGAGACCTTCGGCGTCATCGGCACGCGCTCGGTGGACAAGGGCAGGGTGGAGGGGCCCACGCTGCCCCACGATGCCCGCCACGGAGACAAGCGGCACCTGGAGGTGCACAACGTCTACGCGCTCGGCATGGCGCGCGGGGCGTACGAGGGGCTGCGCGCGCTCGCCCCCGAGCGGCGGCCCTTCATCCTCACCCGCGCGGGCTCGCCCGGCATCCAGCGCTACTCCGCGGTGTGGTCGGGCGACAACTCGAGCTACTGGGCGCACCTGGAGCTGTCCATCTGCATGCTGCTGGGCCTGGGGCTCTCGGGCGTGTCCTTCGTTGGCTCGGACGTGCCGGGCTTCCTGGGTCGCCCCACCGGGGAGTTGCTCGTGCGCTGGACGCAGGCCGGCGTCTTCTACCCGCTCTTCCGCAATCACTCCGCCAAGGGCACTCCGTACAAGGAGCCGTGGCGCTTCGGCGAGCCCTACCTGTCCATCGCCCGCGAGTGGTTCGAGCGGCGCTACCGGCTGATGCCCACGCTCTACTCTCTCATGCACGAGTCCTCGCAAGAGGGTCTGCCCGCGCTGCGGCCCCTCATCATGTACGCGCCCGGGGACACCGAGGCGCTGCGCATGGATGACGCCTTCTTCTTCGGCCGGGACCTGCTCGTGGCCCCCGTGGCGCGCCAGGGCCGCACGCACCGGCATATGTACCTGCCCGAGGGCAGGTGGTTGCCCTTCTTCAACCTCGGCCAGTCGGGTGGGGAGGTCATCGAGGGTCGTCAGCATGTGCTCGCCGAGGCGCCGCTGGACACGGTGCCCATGTGGCTGCGGGCGGGAGGGGCCCTGGCGCTCACCGAGCCCGCGCTGCACACGACCACGGCCAACTGGGCCCACCTCACCTGGCACATCCACGCGGCGCCGCGCGTGGAGGCCCGGCTGTACGAGGACGCGGGCGAGGGCTACGGCGCGTCGCGCCTGACGCGGCTGGCCGGTACCTGGGCCGACGGCCGCTTCGTGCTGGAGCGCACCACCGAGGGCAAGCTGCCCCCGGCGCGCGAGACGGAGACGCTGTGCGTGTACGCCCTGTCCGAGCCGCGGGAAGTGCTCGGCGCGCGCGAGTACCGCTTCGTGGACGGGGTGCTCCTGGTCGAGGTGGAGGCGGGCTGGACGCGCCTGGAGGTCAAGCTGTAGCCATCCCCGAGCGGGCGCGCAGCTCCGCGGTCCAGGCGGGCTCCTCGGCGCGGAGCCTGTCCTGGCCGTGCTCGCGCACGAGTGTGCCCTCGGGGGCCACCACGGAGAAGCGCACGGGCCGCCCGAGCGCCACGAGGAGCGCCTCCATCGTCGTCTCGTCCTCGGGGCTGAAGCCCAGGGGGCCGAGGGGATGGCTGTGGGCAATCTCCTCCAGTTGCTCGCGCAGCCGCCACACGGCTTCCCAGCGCGCGCGCGAGTCCGGCAGGGACACGGCGCTGTCGGAGGCATCGCTCCACAGCACCTCCCCGTCGCGGCCGATGAGCAGACAGACTTCCCGGTGCCGCATGGTTCACACGTGCCGGGTGATGACCAGCACGTCCTCCTCGATGGCCTCGCGGATGACCGCGGGCAGGCTCTCCAACGTCACGAGCGCGTCCGCTCCCGCGAGGCACAGCCCCGCGTCCACCACCCGCAGGGTGTCCGCCTCGACGATGCTCTGGAAGCGCTCACCCATGAAGTCGAACGTCACCTCGAGCTGACCGCCGCTCAGCCGCCTCGAGTCGAGCAGCCACGCTCCCGCCCGTGAGAGCGCCCGCTCCACCCGCGACGCTTCCTCTTCCCGCCCTCGTGCCGGATGCGTCCGCTCCTCCCGTGAGTCCGGGTGCCGTGCCCGCGTCACGTGGATGGACCGCTCGAACGCCAGCGTGCGCAGCCGGGCCTCCGCCACGGCGGCACCCTGCTCCGCCACGCCTCGCACCACGCCGCGCACCTCGGCCGGGGCGAAGCGGATGTCGAGCGCGCGTGCCCGCGTCTCCAGCAGCGCATAGCCGAAGGCCGCCCGCAGTGAGGCGGGCACGCCCTTCAGCTCCGTGAGCGTTTCCCGCCGCTCCAGGCGCAGGCGCGCGGTGGACTCGGCCTCGCTCTCGAACTCGGAGGTCTCGAACACGAGCCCGCCGTCATGCCAGCGCCGGGCGAGCAGGGGCGCGAAGCGCGGCGGCGTGTCCTCGGGCAGCAGGCGCACGGGTTCGGCCACCGCGCCCTCGTGCACGAGCCGCGTCCCCCAGAGGTGGCCTCGCACCCGGGGGAGCCCGTCGAGCCCTTCTGGCCCGGCGGACTCCCGCGCGGTGGCGGTGCGGCCGCGCACCTCGAAGCGATACCAGCCCGGTGCGGGAGACGTGGACACCCGGAGGCGCCGCGAGGGCTGATCGACGTGGGCGCCGCCGAAGTAGGGCAGCACCACCGACTCCACCTGTGCGAGGAACTTCCGGTAGTCCACGACGACGCCTCCCTTGCGTATGTCACGCCACCTTCTTCAACAGGGGCGTGCGCATCACCCGCTCCACCCAGCCGGACGGGCCGGCGCCGGCCGCCGTGGGCGCCTCCAACAGCGCCTTGAGCACGCGGGGCACCTGGTAGGGGTCGGCGAACTGATCCACCGACACCTCGCTGAACGGCACCCGGAGCGTGCTCGCGCACGAGCGCACGGTGTTGCCCCGTGAGTTCGCCACGCTCACCATCAGCGCGAGGGCGGCCACGGTGTAGCCGCACTCGGTGAAGATGCTCGCGAGCTGGGCGCCCGGCTCGCCCTGCTCGTCTCCCACGACGATGACGATGAGCTTCGCCTCCGGCGGCACCCGCATGCCCGCGCGGTGCAGAGCCTGCACTCCGGCGCCGTGCGTGGTGCCACCAGTCGCCTGGAGTCCCTGGAGCATGTGCTGCACGCCCGTGCGGCTGGCCGCCTTGGGCTTGAGCACCGTGCCCACGGTGTCGAACGAGGCCACGTGCAGCTTGTCCAGTGGGAAGCCCGCGAGGATGCGCGTGAGCGCTTCCTTGGACTGCTCGATGGCGCCCTGCATGGAGCCCGACTTGTCGATGAGGAACATCACCCGCACGTCCGTTTCCGCCACCGCCTCGGCCACCGCCGCCCTCGCCGCGTTGTCGCTCGCCTCCTCCAGCTTCGTCTTCAGCTCCTGGCCCCGCACGTTGCGCGCGATGTTCAGCGCCCGTTGATCGCTCGCCGCCCGCACCGCCTCGTCCCAGCGCGCGCGCACGGACGCGTCCCGCAGCAGGCCCAGCTCCTCGAGCGTGGGCGTCATCAGCAACAGATCCTTGTTCGACAGCGACGGCAACAGCGCCGCCAGGATGGCCGGCGTCAGTCCCACGCCCGCCGGCAGCCGGCCCACCACCTCCTTGTAGGAGAGGCGCTCGCGGACGATCCGCTCGCAGATCTCCACCTCCTCGAGTCCGTCGAAGCGCTCGCGCTTGACGAGCGTGAGGCCGGAGAGGCCCACCGTGCGGTGGCCCTCGGGGGCCTGCTTCTGCTTCCAGCCGAGCACCTCGAAGAAGGCCTGCGTCTGGGGCTTGTAGCCCGCCTTGCGCGCGAGCCGCTGGAGCGTGGTCTTGTAGCCCGCCTTCACCAGACCCTGGAGCTGACCCGGGTTCTGCTCGCGCGTGCGCAGCCACCGCGTCGCCGCCGTCTTCCACCGGCCGAGCGGCGGCTTGCGGGAAGCGGGGTCTCCGAAGCCGGCCTCGCGGTTGAGGCGGGCGATCTCCGGCGTCTCGAGCAGCTCGGCCACCCGCAGCACCGCCTTGGGCGTGAGCATGCGCGTGGACTTGCGCTCGTAGTGCAGCACCATGGCCTCGCCCAGGGCGCGCAGATCGTCGTCATGGAACGCGACCGAGCCATCCTCCTCGCGCACCGGCTGGCCCGAGTGGCGCTGCACCAGCATCAACGCGCTCGTGGCCACCTGGAGATCCCTCCAGTCCGTCTGGGTGAGCGCGTAGGACGCGAAGTGCGCCATGAGGTCCGTGTTGAGCTGGTAGATGTCCAGCAACTGCCGGTAGAGCTTCACCGCGGCGGGCACGAAGAGGCCGGGCTTGACCGGCGTGCCCTGTCGAGCGATTTCCGCGGAGGCGCCCCGCGCCGGGTACCAGACTCCCCGCAGCTCCAGGCCCGGGCGGTTGTGCCACAGGTGCGCGGAGCCGCCGAGCACGAGGTCCAGCAGCTTCTCCGCCGGGCCGCGCTGGGCCTCGGGCAGGGTCTCGGGGGTCGGATGGTGGATCGTCGTCATGTGCCCCTCCGGCACGAAGGCCGTGGTCCCATCTCCTCGACGGGACCGGCCGGGCGAAGGGACGCCGGGCCTTTTCCTTCCTGACCGGGAGCGGGAAGCAGGCAGGCGGGCGATACCTGTCCTACAGGACAGACGACCTTCCAATCACCGTCCCCCTACCTTCTTTTTTACAGTCCTCGACCGAGAGGATTGACGGTAAACAGCCGGGGATTCGCCGCCGCCTGGAGACCAGACGGTCATCCGGGTGAAGAGCCATCCCTTCCTGTCTGGGACGGCGGCTGCGCCGGACGAGTGCCATTCGTCGTTCATACGGTGTCGTGGGTAGAGAGAGCGCGATGAGCACGGAATCGGCTGGAACAGCTCAGGTGGCGGACCTCACCAACTGTGACAAGGAGCCCATCCACATTCCGGGGGCCATCCAGCCCCATGGCGTGCTGCTGGTCCTGCGTGAGCCCTCGCTGATCATCTGCCAGAGCAGCGAGAACACCGAGGCGCTGCTCGGGTGCGGCGTCCAGGAACTGCTGGGCCGCTCCCTGGACTCGCTCCTGCCGGCCTCCCAGGTCGCCAGCACCCGGGCGAGCCTCCTCTCGGATCGGCTCCAGGACAACAACCCCCTCAAGCTCACCTTGAAGGGCGGGGGCCGCGAGCGGCTCTTCAATGGCATCGCGCACCGTCACCAGGGCCGGCTCTTCCTCGAGCTCGAGCCCGTGGCGGATCCGGAGTCGCTGCCCTTCTCCAGCTTCTATCAGCAGGCGCGCGGCGCCATGTCGCGCCTGCGTGACGCGAAGGATCTGCGCGCCCTGTGCGAGGAGGGCGTGCGCGAGGTCCGCCGGCTCACGGGCTTCGATCGGGTCATCATCTACCGCTTCGACTCGGACTGGAACGGTCAGGTGCTCGCCGAGGACCGGCGGGAGACGGCCGATCCGTACATGGGGCTGCACTTTCCCGCCTCGGACATCCCGCGTCAGGCGCGGGAGCTGTACGTGCTCAACCTGCTGCGCATCATCGCGGCGGTGGACTACGTGCCCGCGCGCATCGTGTCGCTCCCGGAGGAAGCCGCGCAGGGGCCGCTGGACATGTCCTTCTGCGTGCTGCGCAGCGTGTCGCCCATCCACCTGGAGTACCTGCGCAACATGGGCGCGGGCAGCTCCATGAGCATCTCGCTGCTGCAGGAGGGGCGGCTGTGGGGCCTCATCTCCTGCACGCACATGTCCGGCTCGAAGTACGTGCCCTACGAGGTGCGCACGGCGTGTGATTTCGTGGGCCAGTTCATGTCCTCGTTCATCTCCAGCAAGGAGGGGCACGAGCACTACGATCAGCGCATCCGCACCAAGTCCATCCAGGGCCGGCTGCTCGAGCGCATGACGCGCGTGGCCGACTTCGCCGCCGAGCTGTGCCAGTCGCCGCCCGATCTGCTCGAGCTCACCGGGGCCACGGGCGCGGCCGTCTATTTCAACGGGCGCATGACCATCATTGGCAAGGCCCCCGAGGACGAGCAGCTCCAGGGGCTCATCCGCTGGCTGTCGAGCCGGCCCGCGTCCCAGGACGTGTTCGCCACCAATTGCTTGCTGCGGCACTACCCCGAGTCGGAGAGCTTCAAGGACGTGGCGGCCGGCCTCATCGCGGCCTCCATGTCCCGGGGCCGCCACAACTACGTGCTGTGGTTCCGCCCGGAGGTGGTGCAGACGGTGGAGTGGGGTGGCAACCCCCACAAGCCGGTGGACGTGGAGGACGATCAGCTGCGGCTGCACCCGCGCAAGTCCTTCGCGCTCTGGAAGGAGACGGTGCGCGGCAAGTCGCTGCCCTGGAAGGACTACGAGCTGGAGGCGGCGCGAGAGCTGCGCCGCAGCATCATCGACATCGTGCTGGAGCGCAGCGAGGAGCTGCTCAAGCTCAACACGGAGCTCAAGCGCAGCAACGTGGAGCTGGACTCCTTCGCCTACGCCGCGAGCCACGATCTCAAGGAGCCCCTGCGCGGCATCCACAACTACGCGAGCCTGGTGTTGCGCGAGGATGCCGAGTCGCTGCGGCCCTCCAACCGCACGCGCATGGACACGGTGGTGCGGCTCACCCAGCGCATGGAGAGTCTCATCAACTCGCTCCTGCACTACTCGCAGGTGGGCCGCATGGAGCTGTCGCTCCGGGAGACGGACCTCAACGACGTCCTGTCCTCGGTGCTGGAGGTGCTCAAGCCGCGCATCGAGGAGGCGCGCGCCGAGGTGCGTGTCCCCGAGCCGCTGCCGCCCGCGCGCTGTGACCGGGTGCGGATGATGGAGGTCTTCACCAACCTCATCACCAACGGCCTCAAGTACAACGACAAGGAGAAGAAGTGGGTGGAGATCGGGTCCCGGCGTGACCCGGAACTCGGCTCCGTCTACTACGTGCGTGACAACGGCATCGGCATCAAGCCCGAGTACCACGAAGCCATCTTCCGCATCTTCAAGCGGCTGCACGGGCGCGACAAGTACGGCGGCGGCACGGGCACGGGGCTGACCATCGTCAAGCGCCTCATCGAGCGGCACAACGGCCGGATCTGGGTGGAGTCCGGGCCTGGCGAGGGCACCACCTTCTTCTTCACCCTGGACAGCGAGAAGGAGCCCGTGTCCGAGCTGCGGCCCTTTGGCGGAGAGAGCGGACGATGAACCGTGACCTGCCCATCCTCGTCGTGGAGGACAACGACGAGGACTTCGACATGCTCCAGATGACCTTCCAGGGCGCGGGCATCCCCAATCCCCTCTACCGTTGTACCGAGGGCGAAGAAGCCCTGGATTTCCTGCACCAGCGGGGCCGCTACGCCGCCGTCAACAGCGCGCCGCGCCCGGGACTCCTCCTCCTGGACCTCAACCTCGCTGGTCTGGATGGCAGGCAGGTACTCGAGCACATGAAGAACGATGGCCGCCTCAAGAGCATCCCGGTGCTCGTGTTCTCCACCTCCGACAATCCCAAGGACGTGCAGAGCGCCTATGCCAATGGCGCCAGCGGCTATCTGCTCAAACCCGTGGATTTGGCGCGATTCGAGAGAATGATCCGGCTGTTCAAGGAGTTCTGGCTGGACCACATCGTGATGCCCGAAGACGATGGCCGAGAGGTCGCGCACGGATGAATTCCCGTTTGCTGACGGTGCTGCTGGTGGAGGACAGCCCGGAAGATCGGGACGTGTTTCGGACCTACTTGGAGGAGATGGGGGAATACTCCTACCGTTTCCTCGAAGAGGACTCGGCGGATGCGGCGCTCGCGCTCTGCAAGCGTGAGCAGGTGGATTGCATCCTCCTGGACTACGATCTGCCCGAACTCAGCGGCCTGGCCTTCCTCAAGCGGATCGTGGACGAGGAGGGCCTGTTGCGTCCCCCCGTGGTGATGGTGACCGGGCGAGGCAACGAGCGCATCGCCGTCGAGGCGCTCAAGGGCGGGGCTTCGGACTATCTGGTGAAGTCCGAGGTGACACCGGAGAGCCTCTACCGCGCGGTGCGCAACGCCGTGGAGAAGGAGGACATCCGCAAGCGCCTCACCGAGCAGCGCGCCCTGACGGGAATCGCCGAGGCCCGGCTCCAGGCCGCCCTGGAGGTGCTGGAGCGCGGGGATGCCCTGCTCGTGCTCGACAAGGACTTCCGCATCCTGCTGGTCAACAGCAGCCAGGAGCGCCTCAGCGGCAAGCGGCGCGAGGACACGCTGATGCGCTCCCACTGGGACGTCTGGCCCGAGACCACCCGGCCCGAGAGCCGGTACTGGTTCGAGTACCACCGCGCCATGCGCGAGCGGGTGACCACGCACTTCGAGGAGTACTTCGAGCCCCTGGACATGTGGACGGACGTGAGCGTCTACCCCACGCGCGAGGGCGGAATCGCCATCTTCTTCCGGGACGTCAGCGACAGGAAGCGGGCCGAGGAGCGCGTCCGGGCGGAGGAGCGGCGACGCGCGGAGTTCGAGCAGCAGCTCATCGGCATCGTCAGCCACGACTTGCGCAATCCCATCACCGCCATCTCCCTGGGCGTGTCGCTGCTCTTGCGCCGGGATGACCTGGACGAGCGCATCCTCAAGACGCTCGTGCGCGTGCACTCCTCGGCCGAGCGCACCATCCGGATGGTGAGGGATCTGCTCGACTTCACGCAGGCCCGGTTGGGTGGGGGCATCGTCGTCAACCGGGAGCTGGCCGACCTGCACCCGTTGCTGCGGCTCGTGGTGGACGAGGTGCAGATGTCCTTTCCCGACCGCGAGGTGCGGGTGGAGATCGACGGGGATGGACAGGGGGCGTGGGACACGGATCGGATGGCGCAGGTCATCACCAACCTGGTCACCAACGCGTTGAAGTACAGCCCGGCGGGCACGCCCGTCACGGTGCGCGCTCGCGGGGACTCCGACTCGGTGTGTCTGGAGGTCCACAACGAGGGGGACCCCATTCCGCCCCAGGTCCAGGAGCACCTGTTCGAGCCCATGCGGCGCGGGAACGATCAGTTGGACCGGACGAGCCGCAGCATCGGGTTGGGCCTGTTCATCGTGAACCACCTCATCCGCGCCCACGGGGGCACCGTCAACGTGCGCTCCGTCGCGTCCGAGGGCACCACCTTCGGGGTGCGGCTGCCGCGCAAGGCCATGACCGCCTCCATGCGGCGCGCGTAGGCGGGCACCGGCGGCGGCGCCACCTCCCCGTGGACTTCCTTGATGCGAAAAAGGTGGGCACCCGAGTGGTGAAGCCGGGATGTGGCTGAATCCTGAATTCAGTGCCTGAACCGTCGGCGACACCCGCTCGCGCGGGTGGGTGGAGTCGAACCACCGAGCATGTAGGACCTCACCGGCCGGGTGCCCGTTGTCCCCCAGACTCCCCGGGGCGGATTTTCCTGACGAGCCGCCCCTGTTCTCCGGGGAAAAGTCCGTCTGGAAAATCACCGTGAAATTCCCGTCAGGAAACCACGGTGGTGCTCGTCCCTCTGCTGGATGGCCCCCCGCCCGCCGTTGTCGCATATCCGGGGGTCGTGTCATCGGGAGGCCGTGTTCGGATGCCGTCGTGCTACCTTGACCCGCCGTTTCACCGAACCCCACCCCGCCCAAGCGGGGGGCTCGTGCCTCCTGGCGGCGCTTCAAGGAACCTCCGGTGTTCGAAGATCTCACGGATGACGAACTCTTCGCCGAAGTGCTCCAACGCCGCGCCACGGGCGGGGTGGTGGGAGATGCACTCGGCGCGCTCTGCGAGCGCTGGGCCCGGCCGGCCCGCTATGTCATCTCCAAGATCCAGGCCAGCTACGGACGGGGCTCTCCGGCGGACGCGGACGAGCTCTACCAGGACGCGGTCGGCAAGTTCCTCGACAAGGGACTGGATCAATTCCGCGGCGTGTCCGAGCAGATGCCCGGACGCAGCGCGTCGCCCAAGACGTTCTTCCTGCGCATCGTCAAGCACGTCGCCATCGACTTCTACCGGCGGCAGCGCGAGGACCTGGCTCCGGCCGCGGCCGACTCCGAGGACGCCTTCGAGGAGCCGCCCGCCCAGGTGGCGCGCGCGGTGGAGTCCTCGCGGCGGCGCGAGGAGCGCTCCGAGGCCCAGGAACTCTACTGGCGCGCGTATGAGCGCCTGCAGCGCGAGCATCCCAAGGAAGCCGGTGCGTGGGACCTGTACCACCACCAGGACGTCGAGGACCACGAGGAGTGCGCGCGTCGCCTCAACATCACCGTGGTCAATTCGTACAAGCGCGTCAGCCGTGCACAGGCCTACCTGCGGCTCTATCTGCTCGACCTCCAACAGGAGGGCGGGCGCGAGTGAGCCCCACCGTACCCCAGGAGGGTACCCTCATGGTCGTTGACCCCTTCTCCAGATATCAGGCCCGGCGTGAGCAGCTCTCGCGGGGCGGACTTTCCCAAGGTGACGCGCTCGAGGTGATTGGAGACCTGCTTCGGCGCGGCGAACGGTTGGGAGGAGAGGGAGTCGAGCAGGCGCTTCGGGGATTGAGTCGCGGGGACATCGAGGGGTGGCTCCGCTCACGTGAGCCCGAGGCGCTCCAGCCCGTGTTGTTGCGCGCCGCTCAGGAGGCCGCCGAGGCCGCCCTGGGCGAGGACGTCGACGAGTCGGACGTGTGGCGTGCCTCCGCGTTCGAGGGACTGACGGCGCGCGACCGGGCCGAGTCCACCCTGCGCGCCATCGCCCGATGGGAAGCCGTCCACGGTGCGTTACAGGGCGAGGCGGCGGCGCGCTTGAAGGCGCTGCGCGAGGGGCTCGAGCGATTGGACGGCGCGATGGGTCCGCGGGCCCGCTGGTTCATCCCCCTGAATTCCCAGCGCCGGGCGGAACGCGACCTGTTGGACTCGGCGGAGCGAGCCCGGGCCTGGTGGTTCAGTGCCCGCGCCGAATGTGACGACTTCCTGGGCGCCCTGAGCCCACGGGGTGAGCGGCCCGGTGCCCATGTGCAGGGGTGCCGCGAGTGCCAGGAGGACCTGGCGAAGAGCGCTCCGGTGGATGCGCCTCCCAAGCGGCACCTGAGCGCGGATGACCTGTGGCGCTTCGACATGGGCACCCTGTCCGCCGCGGAGCTGCGCTGGGTGGACGGTCACACGGAGAAGTGCCTGGACTGTGCCCAGGCCATCTGGGCCCTGGAGGAGGGAGACGAGGCCATCTCCCAGGCCTCGTCGATGGAGCGTGAGCCCACCGCTCCCGCGGCGCGGACCTCGCGAGCCCCCGCGCCCGCCATGCGTGGAACCGGTGCCGCGCGCCATGCCGAGCAGCGCGACATCCTGGAGGATCGGCGGGAGTTCCGCGTGGTGCTCATCCGCGAGCGTCAGCGGGCCCGGCTCCTGGTGCAACCCCTGCCGGGGCGTACCGTGACGGCGGCGGTCTTCCTCGCCCCCGGCAAGCCCTCGCTCAAGCCCCAACCCGGCCCGGAAGGTCTCCAGTTCGACCTGGGCACCGCCGGAGGCCGCTCCGCGCACCTGATGGTGCGCGTGGGCAACAACGAGATCTTCGAGCGCGACTTCACCTTCTGACTACTGGCCCAGGGCCTGCAACTCGCCCGAGGGCACCACCCGCACGCCCAGTTGGGCCTCGCGCGCCAGGGCGACCATCGCCCGCGCCACGGTGCGCGCCTCGATGGGGCGGCTGGCCAGCGGACGCAGCAGCGGCGCCAGGGCCCGGGAGACGGCGGCCGCCGCGCGCTCGCCGGTGCGGCGCTCGGGGCGCTCTCCGAGCAGGAGCGAGGGCTGGAGGATGACGAGCGACTCGAAGCCCACCGACGCGAGCGCCTCTTCCACCTGGCCCTTCACACGGTTGTAGAAGATGCGCGAGCGGGCATTGGCGCCCAGGGCCGTCACCACGAGGAAGCGCTGGACGCCCACCGCGCGCGCCGCCTGGGCGAAGGCCAGCACGGCGTCATGGTCCACGGCGCGGAAGGCCTCCTGGCTGCCCGCCTTCTTGATGGTGGTGCCCAGGCAGCAGAAGGCGTCCTGCGCCGTGGGCAGGGCCTCGCCGCCCAGCCGGGCGAAGTCCACGGTGTGCTGGACGAGCTTCGGGTGTTGCCGGGGCAGCGCCCGGCGGCCGAGGGAGTGCACCTCGCGGTAGCGTGAATCCGCGAGCAGGGCATCGAGCAGCCAGCCTCCGACCAGGCCGCTGGCTCCGGCCACGAGCGCGGTGCGTGTAGGGGTGTCCATGTCCGGGATGCTCATCACATTCCCCTCGGGGGCGCCAGAGGAGAGCGTCCCACGCGGCCCTCAGTTGACGGCCGGACTCTCTCCCGAGGCCCACTTCATCCGGGACACCTGGACCACGCCCTGGCAGCGGGCGCACACCACGCCCTGGGCGTCGTACATGCGCGCGGAGGCGAAGACGGTGGTGGAGCCCATGGTGTCGATGGTGGCCTCGGCGCGCAGGAAATCGCCGCGCAGGGGGCGCTCGAAGCTGATGGAGAGCTGCACGGTGGCGGCGCGGCGGGTGGGATCCCTCAGGGCGGGCGTGCTGCCGATGACGAAGTCGAAGAGGGCCGAGATGACGCCGCCATTGACGGCGTCAGCGCCCAGGCCGCCGCGGTGCTCGGGGCGGACCTCGGCGGTGACGACGACCTTCTGGCCGCCGGGAAAGCTCATCCGGGCACCGAAGTGCTTCAGCGTCAGGCTCTGGTTGAACTGTTCGGCGTAGCGATCGAGTTGCTCTTGCGAGGGGTAGGTCTCTGCGTCGGACATGGCGCGACTCTACTGGTAGAAGGTGGCTCATGCCGCGTCCACCGCGACTCCTCGCCGTGCTTCTGGCCGCTTCGGGATGCTCGGGACTCCAGGACTGTGGGGCTCGCCCGCCCGCTCAGCTTTCCCGGCCCGCGACCGCTCCGGTGGCGGCCCCCTCCTCCTCCCCGGACCAGGCGGCCCTGACGGCCGCGGCCCCCTACGCGAAGAGCTGGTGGGTCCTCCTGCATTCCTCGGCCACTCCGGGCGAGGGGGACGAGGCGCTGGAGGCGCTGAAGCGGACGGGACTGCCCGCCGAGCCGCGTCGCCTGTCCACGACGTCGTTCCGGGATCTGCGTCCGTGCCTGGAGGCGGTGGTGGCCCGGACGTTCATGAGCCGGGCGGAGGCGTTGGATTTCCAGGCGCGGCTGCGCGAAGCGGGGGTGGTGGCGGACGTGAAGTACGCGGGTCCGCTGCAGGCCGGACGCGGCGTGGCCTGCCGTGCCGGAGAGGAGGCCCAGCGCGTGCTCATCGAGGGTCCGCGCCGGCGCGAGGCGCCGCGTTTCGTCGAGTCCCATGTCGGGCGCACCTTCATGTTGCTGGCCGGGAGTCAGGAGAGCCATGTGCTCGAGCCGATGGACGTGCGCCGTGGCGTCTGGATGGCTCCGGCGCCGGGCGATCCCACCGGGCTGTTCTCCCCTGGGGATCGGGTGGACGTGTATGGCGCGCGGGGGCTGCTCCAGGGGGGCTGCCCGGTGAAGGGCTTCGCGTGGATCAACCGCGGGGTGCCTGCCTTCGACTACCTCCTGCGCGAGCCGCCGCCCGAGTCACCGGGCTGTGGCCGGGCCTGGGCCTTCGCGGAGCTGGACTGCGAGGTGCCGCCGGAGGAGTGGGGCTTCGCGCTGCCCGCGGGGACGCCCGCCCCCGTGTTCTTCACCGCCAGCGAGGCGCCCGCCGGACTCGTCACCACCCACGAGTCCGCGCTCCGGGGCTCGCCGCGCTTCGTCGAGTCGCGCGCGGAGGCGCTGCTCCAGGCGGAGCGGGTGGGGGAGAAGCTGAATGTGGAGGTGAGCTCGTTCAGCTACAACTCGGGGGAGTGGCGAGCGCTCTTCTCGGTGGCGCACCTGCGCGTGGGCGAGGGTCATTCGCTCTGCGGCATGGACTATGACCAGCAGGTCACCCGCGCCGTGGTGATGCAGCCCGGGGCGGCCGCGCGCGTGCTGCCCTTGGACGACCTGTCCGGCGACACGGTGGTGGGCGTGATGGACCTGGAGGGGGACGGGCGCATGGAGTTGCTCCTGCGCGACTCCTGGCCCTCACCGTGGGTGCGCCTGGTGCGCGAGGATGGCACCGAGGTGGCCGGCGCCGTGGTGGAGAACTGCGACAGCGGGTGTTGAGCCCACACGGAGCGTCGAGGCTCCTCGACAGGGCGGGCGGGCGCTCCCCTTCGTGGAACGTCCTTCCGAGCGGACGGAAACTCGTTAGAAACAGCGTTTCCCCCTAGATATGGCGCTTGCCTTGAACGCCGAAAACGAACTCCTCAAAGACCTGAACGAGCCCCAGAAGGAAGCGGTCCTCCATGGGGATGGACCCCTGCTCGTGCTGTCGGGCGCGGGCAGCGGCAAGACGCGCGTCATCACCCGCCGCGTGGCCCACCTGGTGCGCTTCCGCGGCGTCTTCCCCTGGCGCATCCTCGCCGTCACCTTCACCAACAAGGCCGCACGCGAGATGCGCGAGCGGCTCGTCCAGTTGCTCGGCCCCCAGGCCCACGAGCTGGTGGTGAGTACCTTCCACTCCTCCTCGTCGATGATCCTCCGCCGGGCCCTGAAGGATCCCAAGCTGGTGGACCACAAGGTGGCGGAGCTGATGGGGCTGACGCCCTCGTTCGTCATCTACGACGACGGGGACCAGCTGCAGCTCATCAAGCGCGCCATGCGCGAGGCCCGGGTGGATCCCATCATGCAGCCCCGGGAAATCCTCCACCGCATCGACGGGGAGAAGAACGCGGCGCGCCTGCCCGACCAGATGGTGGTGGACGTGGACGACGCGCGCGGCGTGGTGGTGCAGAAGACCTACCACGCCTACCAGAAGCTCTTGCGCGCGGCGAACGCGGTGGACTTCGGCGACCTGCTGCTCTTGCTCGTGGCGCTCCTGCGCCAGCGCCCGGACGTGTTGGAGCAGTACCAGAAGCGCTTCCGGCACATCCTCGTGGACGAGTTCCAGGACACCAACCCGGTGCAGTACGAACTGTTGCGCCTGCTCGCTCCGCCCGAGCGGCGGCCCAACCTGGTGGTGGTGGGCGACGACGACCAGTCCATCTACCGCTGGCGCGGCGCGAGCGTGGACAACATCCTCGACTTCCCGGAGCACTTCCCGGGCGCGCGCGTGGTGAAGCTGGAGCAGAACTACCGCTCGGACCAGAACATCCTCGACGCGGCGCACGCCGTCATCCGGCGCAACTCCCGGCGCATGCCCAAGAAGCTGTGGAGCGACCGGCCCAAGGGCGACAACCTCACCCTGCTGCTCAACCGCGACGAGCGCGCCGAGGCCCAGGAAGTCGCCCGGCGCATCCACGGGCTGCAGCGCGAGGGCTTCATCAAGTACTCGGGCATGGCGGTCTTCTACCGCACCAACGCGCAGAGCCGCGTGCTCGAGGAGGCCATGCGCCTGGCGCGCGTGCCCTACACGCTGGTGAGCGGACGCAGCTTCTACGACCGCGCCGAGGTGCGTGACGCGGCGGCCTACCTGCGCCTGATGGTGAATCCGCGCTCGGACGCGGACCTGCTGCGCATCATCAACACGCCGGCGCGCGGCATCGGCGACACCACGGTGGAGCGGCTGGTGGACTTCGCCAACCAGTCCGGGGTGAGTCTGTACGAGGCCTCGGCGGCGCCCGAGCGCATCGCCGGCCTCAACACGGCGGCGGTGCGCCGGCTCTCGGGCTTCCACGCCCTGGTGTCGTCGTTGCACGCCTTCGCCCAGGAGTCCCAGGACGCGGCGAGCGCGGTGGACCAGATGCTCAAGGAGACGCACCTGGTGGAGTCGCTGCAGACGGAGGGCAGCGACGAGTCGATGACGCGCGCGGAGAACCTGCGCGAGTTCCTGGGCGCGGCGCAGGAGTTCGATCTCAACCGGGCGGCGGCGGCCGTGGCGGCGTCCACGGTGGGTGATGGGGACGCGGCGCCCGTGCCGCCGGAGGAGGCGGACCTGGACATGTCTCCGCTCACCGCGGACATCCCCCCGCTCAACGCCTTCCTGGAGCAGATCAGCCTGGTGGGTGACGCGGACGCCGAGGTGGGCGAGGGCCGGGTGGCGCTGATGACGCTGCACGCGGCCAAGGGGCTCGAGTTCGACGCGGTGTTCATCACCGGCATGGAGGACGGGGTGTTCCCGCACTCGCGCGCGCTGCACGGGGGCGAGTCGGAGGATGGCGGGGAGGAGATGGCCGAGGAGCGGCGGCTGTGCTACGTGGGCTTCACCCGCGCGCGCAGGCGGCTGTTCGTGAGCCTGGCGCAGTGCCGCTCGCTCTTCGGCGAGCTGCGCTACAACCCGCCCTCGCGCTTCCTGGCCGAGGTGCCGCAGGAGCTCTTCGGCATCGCCGAGCAGGAGCTGCCCCCGGCGCCCAAGGAAGCGCCCTTCACGAAGAAGAAGCGCAACTGGGCGGACGAGGACGACGGGCCGCGCGTGGACCGGACCTACTCGCAGGCGGCGGAGGGGGAGGGGATTGGCGGGGACGTGCGTGGGATGCGCGTGCGCCACGAGCAGTTCGGCATGGGGCGCATCATCTCGGCGGATGGCCAGGGGCCCAACGCCAAGGTGACGGTGGACTTCGGCGGGCAGGTGGGCCTCAAGCGCGTCATCGCCCGCTTCCTCCTGCCGGGGTAGGGCCCCGGCCCCCGTCGCTCACGTCCCGAGCGCGGCCACCGGCGCCGGCTCGGCGGGCGACACGAGCGACTTCTTCTCCCACGCCCGGCTGCGCCAGCGCATCCACATGATGATGCCGCGCGTCCACTCGTCCGCCGCGATGGCGAGCCACACGCCCGCCAGTCCCAGGTGGAGCTGGAAGGTCAGCACGTACCCGAGCGGCAGGCTCATGCACACCATGGAGCCGAAGGCCGCGTACACGGTGAACGTGGCGTCTCCGGCGGCGCGCAGGGCGTTGACGAGCACGAGGTTGAAGGACCGCCCGGACTCCAGCACGAGGCTCAGGACGATGACCTGGGAGGCGAGCTGGATGATGTCGCCATTGGCCGTGAACAGCCCGAGCAGGGGCTTGCGCAGGAGGATGGCCACGGCGTCCACCAGCACGGTGAGCGCCACGGACCACTTCAAGCTGCTCAGGGCGCGCTGGTAGGCCTCCTGCGCGCGGCTCGCTCCCACCAGCCGTCCGATGAGGATGGACGTGCCGATGCCGATGGCGAGGCTGAACAGGAAGATGTACTGCGAGATGGCCATCGCGTACTGCCGCGACGCCAGCGCCACGGGTCCCAGGAAGGTGACGTAGTACAGGAAGACCGTCTGGCAGACGTGGTACATCACCTGCTCCCCGGCGGCGGGCAGGCCCACCTTGAGGATCTTCCGGATGTAGTCGCGCGAGAACGTCACGTAGTCGCGCGCCATCATCCGCACGTCCATCACCCGGTAGAGCATCCACACGAACACGACGAGCGCGATGGCCCGGCTGAACACGGTGGAGATCGCCGCCCCGGCCACGTCCATGCGCGGCAGGCCCAGGTGACCGAAGATGAGCGCCCAGTTGCCGAGCACGTGCAGCGCGTTCATCCCCATGGCCACGTACATGGACTCCTTGGTGAAGCCGTACGTGCGCAGCAGGCTGGAGAACACGTTGATGAGGGCCTGCAGGAAGATGAAGCCTCCGGTGATGCCCATGTAGGTCCGCGCGTCGGTGAGCACCACGCCCTGCAGGTTCATCCGCCCCAGCATCGCCCCGCCGCCCAGCAGCAGCGCCGCGCTGACCATGATGCCGAGCAGGAAGTTGAGCGTGATGGCGAGCGCGGAGATGCGCGCCGCCTCCTCGCCCCGGCGCGCCCCCAGGTACTGGGCCACGACGACGGAGGCGCCGTTGCTGATGACCTCCATGATGAGGATGCAGACGAAGAGGTACTGGTTGACCACTCCGACGGCGGACACCGCATCGTCGGAGACGCCGCTGAGCATCAGCGTGTCCGCCGTGCCCATCAGCATGAACAACAAGAACTCGAGGAAGATGGGCCAGGTCAGCCGCATCAATCCGGGAGCGGAGTGCGCTGACGTGGTGTCGGTATGCATGGACGCGTATTTCCTTTGCCGCCCCGGCTCTCTCATGCCCTCGTCGGGCTGTCGAGCGACAAGGCCCTGACCGTTAACCGCTGGGGTGAGACAGCGCTCCTCTATCTGCTCGCCTTTCCTTCCTCGTCCTCCTCACCAGAGGTGCGGCTGACACCTCCACCAAACCCCATCTCCCATCACCGGGCGTGCGAGCCAGGCCGTGTGCCATGGGAGCGAGCGGCCAGGAGCCCGCGCCTCGTGTGGGGACCAACCACTCTCCCTCCCGGGAAGCGCCCCTCCTCGGTCCGTGCGTGCGGGCCTGGGAGGAGGGCGGCCTACGGGCGGCGAGTAGCGGCAGGGCGAAGGCGAAGGCGGAGCGCGAACGGATGGGAGACGACAAGGTTGAGAGAGGTTTTCCGGACCCCTAGGATGCCCGGCAAGGAAGGAACCCGACATGGCTTCGATTCGTGACGACGAGCTGCCCAGCTCGACTGGCATACCCTCATCCGCGCGCCGGGTGGACTGGGTCGCGCCCCCGGCGCTCCCCGTCACCGAGGAGCTGCTGCGCGCGCTGCCCAAGACGGATCTGCACTGCCACCTGGATGGCTCGATGCGGCTGCGCACCATCCTCGAGCTGGCCGAGCAGCAGAAGGTGCATCTGCCCGCGGACACCGAGGACGGGCTCGCCAAGGCGATCCACATGGGCGAGGTGTGCAAGAGCCTCGAGGACTACCTGGTCGCCTTCGACGTGACGCTCTCGGTGCTGCAGACGGCCGAGGCGCTCTACCGCGCCGCCTACGAGCTGGCGGTGGACGCGGCGGCGGAGAACGTGCGCTACCTGGAGGTGCGCTACTCGCCCGCCCTGCACCTGAAGAAGGGCCTGAAGATGACGACGGTCATCGACTCGGTGCTCGAGGGCCTGCGGGTGGCCAAGCGCGAGACGGGCATCAAGTACGGCGTCATCGTCTGTGGCATCCGCCACATCAACCCCCAGACGTCCATGCGGCTGGCCGAGCTGTCGGTGGCGTACAAGAACCGCGGCGTCATCGGCTTCGACCTGGCGGGCGCCGAGGCGTCCTTCCCGGCGAAGGATCACAAGGAGGCCTTCCAGCTCATCCTGCGCAACAACGTCAACTGCACGGCGCACGCGGGCGAGGCCTTCGGGCCCGAGTCCATCTCCCAGGCCATCCACTACCTGGGGGCGCACCGCATCGGCCACGGCACGCGCCTGCGCGAGGACGGAGATCTGCTCAACTACGTGAACGATCACCGCATCCCGCTGGAGGTGTGCCCCTCCTCCAACGTGCAGACGGGCGCGGTGTCGAGCCTGGACGCGCACCCGCTGAAGTTCTACTTCGACTACGGCCTGCGCGTGACGATCAACACGGACAACCGGCTCATCACCGACACCACGGTGACCAAGGAGCTGTGGCTGTCGCACAAGGAGATCGGCCTGTCGCTGGAGGACTTGACCACCATCATCGTCTCCGGCTTCAAGAGCGCCTTCCTGCCGTCGCGTGAGAAGCAGGACTTCCTGCGGCAGGTGAACGAGGAGATTACCCGCACGCTGGCGGCCTTCGAGAAGCGGCCCCAGATGGTGAAGCAGCCGGCTTGAGCCGGAGAAAGGACGCGGTCGTCATGGAGTTGGAGTTGGGTGGCAAGGTGTTCCTGGTGACGGGGGGTTCGGATGGGCTGGGCGCGGCGGTGGCCCTGCGTCTGGTGAAGGAAGGGGCTCGCGTGGCCATCTGCGCGCGCAACCCCGAGCGCCTGGAGGCCTCGGCCTCGGTCCTGCGGGGCGCGGGGGGCGACGTGCTGGCGGTGGTGGCGGACGTCACCCGCGCCGAGCATGTGGATGCCTTCGTGGACGCGGCGGCGGCGCGTTGGGGCCGGGTGGACGGGTTGGTGAACAACGCGGGCGCCGCGGCGGCGCGGCCCTTCCCCGAACTGGACGACGCGGCGTGGGAGGCGGACCTGCAGCTCAAGCTCTTCGCCGCGGCGCGGGCGTCGCGGCGCGCGCTGCCCCATCTGCGCGCGGCGGGGGGTGGAGCCATCGTCAACGTGCTGGCCATCTCGGCCAAGGCGCCGGGGCCCCAGTCGATGCCGTCCTCGGTGTCCCGGGCGGCGGGCATGGCACTCACCAAGTCCCTGTCGAAGGAACTGGGCCCCGAGGGCATCCGGGTGAACGCGGTGTTGCCGGGCCTCATCGAGAGCGGCCAGTGGGAGCGTCGCGCGCTCGCCACGAACCAGCCGGTGGAGACGGTCTACTCGCAGCTGTCCAAGGGCTCCGGCATTCCGCTGGGCCGCGTGGGCAAGGCCGAGGAGTTCGCCGACGTGGTGGCCTTCCTGCTCTCGCCGCGCGCGGGCTTCGTGAGCGGGGTGGCGCTCAACGTGGACGGTGGACAGTCTCCTGTCGTGTGAAGTGTGAAGATTCCCTGGCGCTCTCCCCGGCCTCCGGGTGGAATCGGGCGGCGCGGGACCCGTGGGGCTCGCGACCGCTTCATGCACTCACACGAGGGGAACGCACATGGATCCATTTCCTGAGAATCAGCCGGGCGCGCCGGGCCCGGGCTCGAGCGCCACGGCCCGGGAGCAGGTGAACGCGCCGGCCATCCTGTTGATGGTGACGGCCGGACTGGGCGTGCTGATGGCGTTGATCGGTCTGGCCCAGTCCGTCCTGGGGCTGAATCGGATTCCCCCCGAGATGTTCGACGACCCGAACATCGCGCGGTACCGCTCCATCATCGAGACGGCGCAGGGCATCGGGGGCTTCTCCAACGTCATCACCCTGCTGCTCAGTGGACTGACGTTCTTCGGCGCCCTGAAGATGAAGAACCTGGAGAACTTCGGCCTGTCCATGGCCGCCGCCATCATCGCCATCATCCCGTGCTTCGGGCCGTGCTGCTGCCTCGGCATCCCGGTGGGCATCTGGGCGCTGGTGGTGATCAACAAGCCGGAAGTGAAGTCCGCCTTCCGCGGCTAGACGCCGGACGCACGACGGCCCGCCCCCACGAGGCGTGGGAGGCGGGCCGGGTAGTCACCGCGGGACTCAGGCGACCTTCATTCCCTTGGGGATGACGACCACGCCGCCGGAGGTGACGTGGAAGCGGCGCCGATCCTCCTCGATGTCATAGCCGATGGTGGTCTCCTGGGGGATCTCCACGTTCTTGTCGATGATGGCGCGCCGGATGCGGCAGCGCCGCCCGATGGTGACGTTCTCGAAGAGCAGCGAGTCCTCGATCTCGGAGAACGAGTTGACGCGCACCTTGGGGGAGAGCACCGAGCGCTTCACGTGGCCGCCGGAGATGATGCACCCCTCGCTCACCAGCGAGTCCATGGCGTGGCCCACGCGCTTGTGCTCGTGGTCGGCGAAGACGAACTTGGCCGGCGGGAAGTTGTTGGGCTGGGTGTAGATGGGCCACCGGTCGTTGTAGAGGTTGAACACCGGGTCCACCTCCACCAGGTCCATGTTGGACTGGTAGTACGTGTCGATGTTGCCCACGTCCCGCCAGTAGCCGCGCTCCTTCTGCTCCTGGCCGGCGATGACGTTGGTGGCGAAGTCGTACACGTACACCGGCTCGCGCTTGTACAGCTCGCTGATGATGGACTTGCCGAAGTCGTGGGCGCTCGACTCGATGGCCGCGTCGCGCACCACCTCCTGCACCAGCGACTGGGTGGTGAAGAGGTAGTTGCCCATGGACGCCAGGCAGTACTTGTCGTTGCCCGGCATGGGCGGCGGGTTCTTGGGCTTCTCCACGAAGCCGCGCATGCGCCCGTCCGGCCCCACGTCGATGATGCCGAACTCCCGCCCCTCGTGCAGCGGCACGGGGATGGCCGCCACCGTGCAGGCCGCCTTGCGCTCGACGTGGAAGTCGAGCATCTGCCGGCAGTCCATCCGGTAGATGTGGTCCGCGCCGAAGACGAAGATGTGGTCCGGCTCCTCGTCGGTGATGATGTTGAGGTTCTGGTAGATGGCGTCCGCGCTGCCCTTGTACCAGTCCATGCCGGTACGCATCTGTGCGGGCACCGTCTCCACGTAGTGGTCCAGGAACGCCGACATCCGCCAGGCGCGCGACAGGTGCTTGTTGAGCGAGTCGCTCTTGTACTGGGTGAGCACCTTCATCCGGTAGATGCCGGAGTTGGCGAAGTTGGAGAGCACGAAGTCGATGATGCGGTAGCGACCGCCAAAGGGAACGGCCGGCTTGGCCCGTTCACGGGTCAGGGGTTCGAGCCGGGTTCCGGCGCCCCCCGCGAGGATCATTGCGAGCAATTTCGCCATAGAGCGGGCCAAGTTACCTGGCAGGCAACACCCCGCAAGTCCGCTCTGGGGGCATCGTTGAGTAGCGAAACTGTGCCCCCCCTGGCCGGCGCTCGTGGCTTCCCACGGGGCAGCCGTGCTATGTCTTCCAGGCGATGGCTGGCGACGAAACCCGAGTAACCAAGATCTCCGCGATCAAGGATCTGGCGAGCACGGTCGATGAGGAATGCTGCATCGTGCAGATTCACGGGCCGGAGCTGGGCAAGAAGTACACGCTCCTGGAGCACGAATTCACCATTGGACGTGAGGAGGGCAACCACATCGTGGTGGACCTCGACAACGTCTCGCGTCGGCATGCGCGCATCATCCGCATGCAGGGGCGGATGTTCGTGCAGGACCTGGGCTCCACCAACGGCACCTACCTCAACGACCAGGAGGTGACGCAGGAGACCCCGCTGCGCAGCGGGGATCTCATCAAGGTGGGGGGCTCCATCTTCAAGTTCCTCACCGGTGACAACGTGGAGCTGCAGTACCACGAGACCATCTACACGCTCACCATCCAGGACGGCCTCACCGGCATCAACAACAAGCGCTACTTCCTGGAGTACCTGGAGCGCGAGATGGGCCGGTGCCACCGCTACGGGCGCCCCCTGACGCTGATGCTCTTCGACATCGATTTCTTCAAGAAAATCAACGATGTCCACGGGCACCTGGCGGGCGACTACGTGCTGCGCGAGCTGTCGCAGACCCTCAAGCGGCTGGTGCGCAAGGAGCAGTGCTTCGCGCGCTACGGCGGCGAGGAGTTCGCGGTCGTCATCCCCGAGGACGGCGGCGAGAAGGCCCGCATCTTCGCGGAGAAGATCCGCCGCACCGTCGAGGAGAAGCAGTTCGTCTTCGAGAACCAGGAGATTCCCGTCACCGTGTCCCTGGGCGTGGCCGACATGACGCCCGACATGGTGGATCCGCTCCAGTTCATCAAGGTCGCCGACGCCAACCTCTACAAGGCGAAGAAGGCGGGCCGCAACCGCGTGGTCTTCTAGCCACCCCGGGCTCCCTCCCCCTGGAAGCGGGGAGGGTGGGGTGAAAAGGACTCAGGTCCCCTCGCGCCGCTCGGCCAGCCGGCCCTTGGTGCCGGGCAGGTGGCCCGGGGCCATGCGCGTATAGAGGTACTTCACGGTGTCGTGGAGCGTCTCGTGGACGTCGCGGGCGTGGAAGCCCAGCTCGCGCTCGGCCTTGGCGCTGTCCAGCCAGAACCAGTGCTCGCCGATGTCCACCTCCTGGGGATCCAGGGTGGGCTTCGTCCCGCGCCACTTCGCCACCTGCTCGAGCAGCCTGGCGCCCAGCACGTTCACCCGCGGGGGCAGCTTGAGCCGGGGGGCGGGCACGCCGGTGAGACGCTCGAGGCGCTGGAAGAAGTCCCACATGGACAGGTTCACGCCCATGAGGTGGCGCCCGTACACCTCGCCGCGGGTGAGGGCCTGGACGAAGGCGTCCGCCAGGTCGCGCACGTCCACGAAGGAGATGCCGCCGCCGGGCATGGCGGGAATCTCCCCCTGGAGGAACTTCATCACCGTCCACGTGGACGACAGCCGGTCATCCCCCGGCCCCATGAGGAGGCTGGGGTTGAGCACCACGAGGGGGATGGCGTGCTGGCGGCAGAACTCCAGCGTGAGCTTCTCCTCGTAGATTTTCGACAGGTAGTAGGGCCAGCGGCCCACCACCTCGATGGGGTAGTCGTCCTCCTCGGTGCGCACGCGCTCGTCCTTGGAGACGGCGATGGTGCCCGAGGTGGAGGCGAGGATGACGCGCCCGACGCCCGCCTCGCGCACGTCGTGGAGGAGCGCGCGCGTGCTGTCCACGTGCAGCTCGTACATGCGCCGCGCGTCCTTGTCCTGGAAGGAGACGAGCCCCGCCAGGTGGTAGAGCACCTGCACGCCCTCGAGCGCCCGTCGCACGGCCTCCCGGTCCTTCAAGTCCCCGGGGATGAACTCCACGCCCTCGAAGCCCGGGCCCTTGGGACGGGAGCGGCCGATGACGCGCACCTCGTGGCCGGCGGCCACCAGCCGGGGCACCAGGTGCGAGCCCAGGAAGCCCGTGCCTCCGGTGACGAGCAGCTTCACGATTCACTCCTTCCCGTGGACAGGGCGCGGCGCTGGTCCTCCACCGTCGCCGAGTCGTCGAAGCTGAGCACCCGGCCCGCGGCGAGCGCCCGGATGGCGTCCTCGGCGAGGCGGGTGGCGTAGCGGTAGCTCTCCGAGCGCGACATGCCGTGCGTCTTGGCGCGCAGCATCTCGTGCGTGAGCACGGGGCCGATGTGGCCCTCCAGCTCGCGCGACTTGGGGAGGATCCTCCCCTTGGGCAGGGCCTCGTAGGCGCCCTTGAGGTAGATGGGCAGCACGTCCACGTTGTAGGTGAGTGACAGGTAGCCGAGCGTGGGCTTGAACTCGAGCAGCTCGCCCGTCACCGAGCGCGTGCCCTCGGGGAAGATGAGCAGGTTGTAGCCCTGCTGCAGGGCGCTGCCGGCCATGCGCAGTGACTCGCGCAGCGAGCCGTGCCGGTCCATGGGGATGAGGTCCGTGAAGTTCTCGAAGTACGCGCGCTTGAGGGGCGTGTCGAAGAAGTAGTCGCGCGCGGCGATGGTGGTGAGCCGCTGGCCCTGCTCGCCGAGCACCAGCTTGACGAGCCCCATGTCCAGGTGGCTCGTGTGGTTGGCGATGACGAGGAAGTTGCGGTTCTGGGGGATGAAGGGCTTGCCCGTCACCTTCACGTCGAACAGGCCGCCGAAGATGGCCTGCTGGCCGAGCCGCACCACCTGCCGGCCCAGGGTGACGAGGGGCTCGGGCACGGGGATCTCCACCTCCTCGCTCTTGGCGGTCTCGCGGGAGATGTCCTTCGCGCGCGTCTCCGCGCTCGGCTTGCGGCCGCTGGCGAGCACGAGCTTGCGCAGATCCTCCACCGTCTGCACGTGCGTGAGATCATTCGCGGAGGGCAGGGGCACCCCCGCCTGCTCCAGGGCCACGGACAGCTCGGTGAGCATGAGCGAGTCCACACCCAGGTCCCCACTCAGGTGGGCCTCGGGGCGGATGTCGGCGAGGGGCCGGTTCACCACCTCGGCGAGCAGCGGGTAGAGCCAGTCGGCCACGCCGCCGGTGCCCGCGTGCTGCACGCGCTCGCGCGCCTTGTCTCCGGAGGCGACGAGCCGATCCAGCTTCTTGAACTCCTCCACCACCTGCTTGCGCTTGACCTTGCGCGAGGACGTGCGCGGCAGCTCCATGTCCGTGAAGCGCAGCACCTTCACCCGGCGGTAGAAGGGCATCTCGTGGCCCTTCTTGCGGAAGTGCTCCTCCAGCTCGCGCCGCACCTCCTCGCGCGGCCGCTCGAGGTAGTCCGGCACGCACAGGCAGGCGACCTTCTCCCCGCCGGCCTCGTCCGGGAGCCCCACGATGGACAGCTCCTTGATGTGCGCGTGGTCGCCGTACACCTCCTCGAGTTCGTCCGGGTACACGTTCTTCCCGTTGGCGTCGATGATGACGTCCTTCTTGCGACCCACCAGGTACAGCCGGCCCTCGGCGTCGATGCGGCCCAGGTCTCCGGTGTAGAGCCAGCCTTCCTTGAGGACGGCGTCGGTGGACTCCTTGTCGCCGAAGTAGCCGGCCATGACGCTCGGGCCGCGGGCGATCACCTCGCCGATGCCCTCGTTGTCCGGCTCGAGGATGCGCAGCTCGATGCCCGGCAGCGCCTTGCCCACCGTGCCCGGCAGGCGCTTGTTGACGTTCGTCTCGGACACCGTGAGCACGGGGGCGGCCTCGGTGAGGCCATAGCCCTCGATGATGTTGAAGCCGAGCTGGTGGAAGGCCTTGTGCACGTCATCCGGCAGCGCCGAGCCGCCGGACACGAGGAACTTGATCTTCCCGCCGAACTTGCGGTGCACGGGCCAGAAGAGCAGCTTGCCCAGGTTGAGGCTGCTGCGGTTGCGCAGCTCGCCGTGGGTGGCCATCAGCGTCTTGATCGCCTGCTCCACCAGGGGCGGGCGGCTGGCCATCTCCTGCGTCACCTTGCGGTGCAGGAGCTGCCAGAGCGCGGGCACGCCGATCATCGCCGACACGCGGCCCGTCTCGAACACCTCGCCGAGTTTGTCCGACGTCAGCTCGTCGATGTACGTCACCTCGGCGCCGCGCGAGAAGGGCGTGAGGAAGCCGGCGGAGAACTCGAAGGTGTGGTGCAGGGGCAGCACGGAGAGCACCCCGTCGCCGACGCCGATGGCGAACGCGCCCGCCAGCTTCGCGATGAGCGAGGCGAAGTTGCGGTGGGTGAGCATCACGCCCTTGGGGGTGCCGGTGGTGCCCGAGGTGAAGATGAGGCTGGCCACGTCGTCCGCGGCGGCCGTGCGGCGCACCGGACCGATGCTGTCCGGGTACTGGGGGTCTCCACTCATCGCCTCGGCGAGGCTGACCACGCGCGTGGACACGCCCGCCTGGGCGAGCAGCTCCGCGAGGTTGGGCATCTCCGCGGCCGTCTCCTCGGACAGCAGCAGCACCCGGGCCTCGGAGCGGCGGGCGATGTTCACCACCTCGGACTCGTTGAGGCTCGAGTCCACGGGCACCGCGGTGCCACCCGCGCGGAGAATCCCGAAGTAGGAGATGGGCCACTCGGGCCGGTTCTCCGACAGGAGCATCACGCGCTCGTTGCGCTTGACGCCTTCCTTCAGGAGGAAGCTGCCCACGCGGTTGGCGTAGCGGTTGACCTCGCCGTAGGTGAAGCGCTCTTCCTTCTCGTTCGCCGCGAAGCGGAAGGCCACGCGGTGGCGCCACGCGTTGACGCTCGCCTCGAGCATCTCCAGCAGGTCGCGGTGGGCGGGGATGACGGTGCGCCGCTTCGTCTCCTCCTCGAGACCCGGGAACACCCACTTCTCCAGGCCGGGCAGGTGGGTGTCGAGGAAGTAGACGCGCCAGTCGATGGCCTCGGGGGCCCAGGGGATGCGGGCCCGGTCATGCGGCGCCATGTGCGCGTAGACCGAGCGCGTGTTGTCGCAGCGGAAGACGTAGCGGTTGTCATAGAGGAAGGGCATGAACAAGTCGATGAGCCCCATGAGGCCCTCGCCCTGTTCCTCCACCTCGGTGAGCGCCTCGCGCGCGCGCTCCATGACGGCCTGCACCTTGGGCGCTCCCCAGGCGGGCTTCACCTCGTCGATGGCCTGGCGCAGCAGGCGCGCGCCCTTGACGAACATGGGGGCGCTGAAGTTCTCGAAGACGAAGCGGCTGGCCGGCATGGGCTCGATGCGCGAGCGCAGCTCGTTCATCAGCGCACTGCCCGTCTCCTTGTTGCGGTAGTAGCGGCGGCGGTAGAGGCCGACGAGCTCGATGGAGCGGCTCGCGTAGAACGGATTCACGTCGCCACTGGACAGGTGGTAGACGCGCCGCTCCTCCACCTTCATGGAGTGGGCGGTGATGCCGATGGTGGCGCCGGCCACGTGGTCCACCGGGATGATGTCCAGGATGGCCTTGTCCCCGGCGGGGATGTTGCGCTGGCCCTTGATGCCGGCGAAGGCGAGCGGCGCCGAGGTGGTGAAGCCCTCGTTCCACCCGGGGAAGGGGAAGTGCTGGGCGGACTCGACGATGGAGGGCCGGACGATGGCGTAGCGCAGGCCGGGGGTGCTGGCCATGACCTGCTCGCCCAGGCTCTTGGTGTACGTGTACGTGTTGGGCCAGCCCCAGTGCCGCGCCCGGTCCATGCCCGCGCGCACCAGCTCGCCGGACAGCCACAGCTTGCGCTCGCGGCCCACGGCCAGCCGCAGCGTCTTCTCGTCGGTGGCGTCGCGGCCCTCCTGCTCCAGCCGCTCCAGGGCCTTCTTGCGGAAGAGGGACGTGAGGGTCTTGTCGTCCGCCTGCTCGCGCAGCCGGGCCACGACCTTGTCCGCGTCCGCGAGCTCCTGCTCCAGGCTGAAGTCGCGGCCGTCCAGCTCGTCCTGGCGGGGGAAGTAGCCCACCACGTCCTCGTCCTCGAAGACGAGCCCGTTGCGGTTGCCCGCCACGAAGGCGGTGGACATGTGCACCAGCGGCACCTTCCACTTGAGCGCCAGCTCCACGGTGTTCTTCACGCCGTGGGTGTTGACGTTGAGGCCCACCTCCAGCGAGGGGTTGAAGGACACCAGGCCCGCGCAGTTGATGATGGCGTGCACCTGGCCCACGAGCGCGTCGGCCTGCTCGGGCGTCAGGCCCATGAGCGGATCGGTGATGTCACCGTCGAGCACCTCCACCTTGCGGCGCAGGAACTCGAGCGCGCCCTCATCGCCGTGCGCGTCGCGCAGCGGCTGGAAGGGCTCGCTGGTGGCCACCTTGTCGAAGAAGCGCCGCTCGGCGGACGGGGCACTGCCCTTGCGCACGAGCACGTAGAGCTTGTCGAGCTGCTCGCCATAGCGCGACAGGAGCATGGACAGGGTGACCTTGCCCACGAAGCCGGTGGAGCCCGAGAACAGCAGGCGCTTGCCGGTGAAGACCTCGGTGACGTTCAGCTCGGGGGTACTCATCGTGTGGCCCATCCCGGGGGAGGCTTACTTCACGTCGACCATGACGGTGGGGGCGATGCGCAGCAGGCTGATGCTGGCCGAGCGGCCCATGAAGCCGCGCGCCTCCTCGATGGCCTCGGTGAGGGTGTCGGTGCGGTCCCAGCCGAGCAGCGCCGGGACGTGGTTGTTCTCCGCGCCCGCGACGATGACCTTGCCCGCGTGCTGGCGACCGTTCTCGCCCCAGTACCACATGTAGAGCGGGTGCACGCCGTGGTAGGCGTTGCCCTTGCGGTACAGGTGCACGTAGCTGGGGTTCTCGGCGAACTCGCGCTCGTACTTCTTCTCGATCTCCACCGCGTCGCGCGTCTCGGGCAGCACGCGGTTGAAGAACTCGATGTAGCTGGGGTGTTGCACCGGATCGAACTCGTCGAAGGCCGGGTGGGTGAGGATGATGACGCCGCCCTTCTTCACCAGCGGCACGCCGCGGTTCAGGTTGAAGAAGTAGCCCAGTCCCATCACCTGCACGAGCAGCGGGTTGAGGATGGAGTTGACGCTGTAGGGCGAGATGAAGGGGATGGGGAAGATGACGATGTCGCTCTGCCCCTGCACCGGCACCACGTACTGCTGCCAGCTCTTCTCCAGGATCTTCTGGTGCGTGGGCTCGGTGGCGCCGGCGAACACGCCCGTCACGTCATAGGGGGCGGGCACGGAGTTGAGGATGGTGCGGGCCGCGGCGCGCGGCACCTTCGACAGCGCGTAGCGCATGGCGTGGAACTTCAGCCGGTCGCCCTCGGTGTAGTCCTCCTCGCGCTTGTGGAGGAAGTCGGTGGCGGGACCGAACATGCGGTTGTTGAGCACCGACTCGATGTGGAAGACCTTGAGGTGCTTGTCGATCGCCTTGCCGATGCGCTCGTTGCGCCGGTACAGCTCGCTCTTCTTGGGCTCCATGTAGCTGTCGGAGCCGCGGATGGTCTGCGGGTTGTGGTGCGCGCGCAGGCTCGCGTAGTTGGCCAGGCCCGTGCCCATGGACTTGTGCCCGCCGTTCATGGGCACGAAGTTCACGTTGACGTAGACGGTGAGGTCGCTCTCGGCCACGCGCCGGTTGACGGCCACCACGTGCGAGCCGCAGGGGCTGCGCTCCAGCTCCGTGATGCCGTCCGGGTCCTCGGCGTCGTGGTTGTAGTAGCGCTCCGGGTAGTAGGCGTCGAAGATCTTCTGGCCCACCATGCGCCGCATCTCGCCCTCCGTCATGCGGCGGTGCAGGGCGTTGGCGATGATGAGGTGGATGTCGTCCACGCCCGAGTCCGCGCACAGCTCCAGCACCACCTCGAGGATGGACTGGCGCACGTCGGGCGTGGCCATGGGCGGCAGCGGCACCGAGATGTCGTCGATGACGCAGGTGAGCCGCATGCCCGGGCGCAGGAGCGCGTGCAGGGGCTCCATGCCCTCGGGGTGGTTGATGGCCCAGCGGATGGCGGCCTTCACGTTGGGCACGCCCGCCAGGGGCGGACGGGGGAAGATGACCCGGGTGCCCACGGGCAGGTCCTCGAGCAGGAAGTTCTCCCCGCTGAAGAGCGCCCGGGGAGGGCTGCCCTTCTCGGTGATGACGACCTGACTTTCCTCGTCGTAGAGCTTCTGGAGCGTCTTGAGCGGGCGCATGGGAGCGGAGGCTTTCGTTACTTGAGGTCCAGGATGGGCCAGTTGTAGGCCCGGGCGATGGAGCGCAGACGCATGTCCGGGTTGACGGCGGTGGGCCGCCCCACCACGGCGAGCATGGCGTAGTCGGAGGCGCTGTCGGAGTAGCCGTGGCACTGGTCGAGCGCCAGGCCCTCGCGGACACAATAGGAGCGGATGGCGTTGGCCTTGTTCGCCCCTTCGATGATGGGGGGGATGACCTTTCCGGTCGCCTTGCCCCCCACGAACTGCATCTTGTTGGCGATGAGATCGTCGGCGCCCAGGTGGCGCACGAGGGGCCGCATGCTGAAGTCCAGGGCACCCGTGACGAGCACGATGCGGCAGCCGGCCCGGCGCGCCTGGTCGATGAGGTCGCGCGTCTGCTCGTACAGGGCGGGCTTGAGCACGTCCTCGAACATGTCCTCGGCGACGGAGATGAGCCGATCCTCGGACAGTCCGGCGTAGTAGCGGTAGAAGAACTCGTTGAACTTCTTACGGTTCACCGCGTCCATGGCGGCGAACAGGGGGGCACTGGCGGCCGTGGCCAGCGTCCTCCCGGCGATGCCCAGCAGGGAACCCCGGTTCATCGCATAGTAGGCGTAGACGTGGACGACGTTGGTTTTCACCAACGTCCCGTCGACATCGTAGAAGGCGGCTTTCGCGGGCATGGGCAAGGCGGGCTTCCTGACACCGGAGTCAGGCGTGTGTCAACCGCGCTCCACCTCCCGGAATTCGCCGAATGGACCCCAGAAGCCCCGCGAGGCTCCTCGTGCTGACCGTCAAACAGCCTCGGTTATCCCACATCCTGGGACGCGGCTCTCGAAGCTGCTTGGAAAGCGAGAAGGCGGCGCATTCCCCGGGGCGGCGCGTCACAGCCAGCCGTGCTGCCTGTACCAGAGGGCACTGCGGCGGATGGTGTCGGCCGGATCCCTCGTGGCGCGAAAACCCAGGAGCCGCTCCGCCTTGGCGCTCGAACACGTCCAGGCGGGCGCGAGCAGCTGGCGCGCGAACTTGCGGTTGAGGGGCAGGGGACGGCCCGTCAGCCGCGCCACCCCATCCGCCGCGGTGGCCAGGGTGCTCAGGACGAGGGGCGGCAGGTTCACTGTCCGGGGCCGGACACCCAGGGCCTCGGCGGCGAGGTCCTGGATGCGCTCCAGGGTGAAGGGGTGGGGGTGGCCCACGAAGAAGGACTGCCCGAGGGCCTCGTCCCGCTCGGCCACCACCTGGAGCAGGTCCACCACGTCCTCCACGTCCACCAGGGTCAGGGGCCGCTCGCCCCCGCCCAGGCGCAGCCTCAGCCCCCGCGCGACCAGCCGGAAGAGCAGCAGGTTCTCCCGGTCCCGGGGCCCGACTATCCGCGGAGGCCGGACCACCGTCACCGGCAGCCGGTCCGCGTAGGAGAAGGCGATGCGCTCCGCCTCGGCCTTGCTCTCCCCATAGGCATCCGTGGGGTGGGGAACATCCTCCTCCTCCCGGGGACGCCCGGCGCTGCTCGGCCCCGAGGCCCCCAGCGAGCCCACCAGCACCAGCCGGGGCCGGTTCCCCGCGGCCACCAGGGCCTCGCACAACCGCCGGGTCCCCTCGGCGTTGACCCGCAGGAAGTCCTCCCGGGTGGCCGCCCGGCGCACGCCCGCCAGATGGAAGACCACCTCCTGGCCCTCCACCGCGCGCACCAGTCCCGGAGCGTGGATCACGTCTCCTTCCGCTCGGGTGTACTCCACCCCGGCCAGCCCCGAGACGTCGCTGCCCGGGCGCAACAGACATGTTGCACGGTGACCCCGCTCGACGAGTGCTCGCACCAGCGCCGAGCCCAGAAAACCATTCGCTCCAGTGACGAGGATCCGGCTCATGTCGATGTCATTGCAGAAAACACTCTTCCCTTCCGAGGGAGAAACATTATTTTCTCCCTCGGCCCTCAGAGGGAAGAATGCAGCGGAGGGCTGATTTTCGGCCTCGGGCGTGCTACGAGCCCGTTGGCTCAGGGTGTGAACACGCTGTGCAACGCCCCTGGACACTGCGACCAGGGGAAGGAGATCCGAACAGAATGGCCGCCAAGAAGACCACCACCGCCGCTGCGAAGAAGGCTCCCGCCGCCAAGAAGGCTCCCGCCGCCAAGAAGACGGCCGCTGCTGGGGGCAAGCGCAAGCCCAACGCGGCGTTCATGAAGGAGATGACGCCTTCGCCCGCGCTGGCGGAGATCGTCGGGAGCAAGGCCCTGCCTCGCACCGCCGTCGTCAGCAAGATCTGGGAGTACATCAAGAAGAACAACCTCCAGGATCCGAAGAACAAGCGGCAGATCAACGCCGACGACAAGCTCAAGCCCATCTTCGGCGGCAAGAAGTCCGTCACGATGTTCGAGCTGACGGCGCTGGTGAACAAGAACCTGTCCTGAGCCGTGACGACCGGCTCCACTGGCCGGTAGTTCCCCGGAGGGCCCGCCACCGCGAGGTGGCGGGCCCTTCGCGTTGAGCAAGCCACCAGGCGAGCGTTGGATAGCGGGCGGAAATCGCTCGACGTGGTGGCCAGATGCGTCAGGCGGCCCTACGACTGGGGCCATGCGATTGGATGGAACGACGGTGTCGGGGGGTGACGCCTCCCAGACGGGACTCGATGCGTTGGCGGTGGCGGTGTACACGCGGGTGCGGACGGACCTGCTCGCGCGGGGCACGCCCCTGTCCACCTACCGCGTGCAACTGCACAAGGGTTTCTCCTTCGAGGACGCGCGGCGGATCGTGCCCTACCTGGCCCGCCTGGGCGTCTCGGACATCTATTGTTCGCCCTACCTCAAGGCGAGCCCGGGCAGCACGCACGGCTATGACTGCGTGGACCACAAACAGCTCAACCCCGAGGTGGGCTCGCCCGTGCAGCACGAGGCCTTCTGCAACACGGTGCGCGAGCACGGGCTCGGGCAGGTGCTGGACGTGGTGCCCAACCACATGGGCATCGAGACCTTCAACCCCCTGTGGTTCGACGTGCTGGAGAACGGCCCCTCGTCCGTATACGCGCGCTTCTTCGACGTCGACTGGCACCCGGTGAAGGACGAGCTGGCGGGCAAGGTGCTCCTGCCGGTGCTGGGCGACCAATACGGGGTGGTGCTCGAGAAGGGTGAGCTGAAGCTGGGCTTTGGCGACGGGGCCTTCGTCCTCCACTACTACGACCGGCTCTTTCCCGTGGCCCCCCGGCAGTACGAGCGCATCCTGGCGCGTGGCCTGGAGGCGCTGGAGGCCCGGTTGGGCCCGGCGGACGCGCACCTCGTCGAGCTGCAATCCATCCTCACCGCCATCCACCACCTGCCCCCTCGCACCGAGACGGACCGCGCGCGCAGCATCGAGCGCAATCGCGAGAAGGAGGTCATCAAGCGGCGGCTCGCCGCCCTGGTGGCCGCGAGTCCCCAAGTGGCCGCGTACATCGCCGCCAACGTGGAGGCCATCAACGGCAAGCCCGGCGACCCGCGCTCCTTCGATGAGCTGGACGCCATCCTCGAGGGCGGCAGCTACCGGCTGGCCCAGTGGCGCGTGGCGGGGGAGGAGATCAACTACCGTCGCTTCTTCGACATCAACGGCCTGGCCGCCATGCGGGTGGAGGATCCGGAGGTGTTCGCCGAGGCGCACCAGCTCATCTTCGAGTGGCTGCGCAAGGGGCAGGTGACGGGGCTGCGCATCGATCACCCCGACGGGCTCTACGATCCCACCGCCTACTTCCTCGCCCTCCAGGAGCGCTTCTTCCTGGAGCGGGCGCGGGCGTTCTTCGACACGGAGCACGCGGCGCGGGCGGAGCAGTGGCCCGAGGTGGAGCGGCGGCTGCGCGAGCGCTGGCGGGCGGAGGCGGGGGCGAACGTGGACTCGCCGCTGCGCAAGGCGCTCTACGTGGCGGTGGAGAAGATCCAGGGCGGGCGCGAGCGCATCCCCGAGTCCTGGGCGGTGCACGGCACCACGGGCTACCGCTTCGCCAACGCGGTGGGCGGCATCTTCGTGCAGCCCAACGCCGAGGGGCCGATGACGGAGACCTACCACCGCTTCATCGGCGAGGCGCCCGACTTCGAGGGGCTCGTCTACGAGAAGAAGCGCCTCATCATGCACAACTTCATGTCCAGCGAGCTGAACATGCTCGCCCACCGGCTCAACCGCATCTCCGAGATGAACCGGCGCACGCGCGACTTCACCCTCAACAGCCTGCGGCGCGCGCTCACCGAGTTCATCGCGCTCTTCCCCGTCTACCGCACCTACGTGGACAACGAGCGGCCGGAGCCGGACGAGCGCGACGTGCGCTACATCAAGGACACCCTGCGCCACGCCAAGGCGCGCAACGCCACGCTCAACGTCACCATCTTCGACTTCCTCGGCGACGTGCTCCTGCGGCGCTACCCCGAGCACCTGGGCGAGCACGAGCGCGCGGAGATGCTCGCCTTCGCCATGAAGGTGCAGCAGGTGACGGGTCCGGTGATGGCCAAGGGCCTGGAGGACACCGTCTTCTACGTCTACCAGCGCATGGTCTCGCTCAACGAGGTGGGCGGCGAGCCGGAGCACTTCGGCACCAGCGCCACCATCTTCCACGAGCGCAACCATGAGCGCGCGGTGCACTGGCCGGCGAGCATGCTCACCTCCAGCACGCACGACACCAAGCGCAGCGAGGACGTGCGCGCGCGCCTCAACGTGCTCTCCGAGCTGCCCGAGGAATGGCGCCAGCGCGTGGAGCACTGGTCCTCCCTCACGCGCACCCACCGCTCGGAGATGCCCGAGGGTCCCGCCCCGTCCCTCAATGACGAGTACCTCTTCTACCAGACGGTGGTGGGGGCCTGGCCCATGGGCGGCTCGCTCTCCGGCAAGGCCCTGGAGGAGTTCCGCGGCCGCATCCGCGACTACATGCTCAAGGCCATCAAGGAGGCCAAGGTCCGCACCTCGTGGACCAACCCGGACAAGGACTACGAGGAGGGCATGTCGCGCTACGTGGAGGCTTGCCTGGACGAGGAGAAGGGGCGCGCCTTCCTCGCGGACCTGCTCGCCTTCAAGCGCCGCATCGAGCGGCCCGGCCAGCACAACGCGCTCGGACAGCTCCTCATGAAGCTCATGTCGCCCGGCGTGGTGGACACCTACCAGGGCTGCGAGCTGTGGGACCTGTCGCTCGTGGACCCGGACAACCGTCGCCCGGTGGACTACGCCCTGCGCGAGCGGATGCTGCGCTCGCTCGAGCAGGAGACGGAGAAGGGCCGCGCCGAGCTGTGCACGCGCCTGGTGGCGGACATGGAGGACGGCCGCATCAAGCTCTTCGTCCTCACCGAGGGCCTGCGCCTGCGCCAGCGTCAGGCGGAGCTCTTCCGCAAGGGGGGCTACCGGGCACTCTCGCTGACGGGCCCGCGCGCGGACGCGGCGGTGGCCTTCTCCCGCGAGCACGGGTCGTCGGTCGTCATCGCCGTCGCACCGCGTTACACCCTGTCCGCCCTGGAATCCGGGGGGTTGGTGGCGGCCTATGAAGAAACGTCCCTGGAACTCCCCGCCTCCTATGCGAGCATGACGTTCCGGGATGTCTTCACCGGGCAGCAGGTCCGACCGGGACGGCACGGAGAGGGGGCCGTGCTTCCGCTGTCACCTCTGCTGGTGGGCTTCCCGCTCGTTCTGCTCGAGAAGGAGTGATGGATGAAGTGGTCGGAAGTGCTGCCGGGCAAGCCCTACCCCCTGGGCGCGACGTATCAGGGCAACGGTGTCAACTTCGCGGTGTTCAGCGAACATGCCCGGAAGATGGAGGTCTGCCTCTTCGACTCGCGCGATCCGTCGCGCGAGTTGGGTCGCTACTCGCTCCCGGAGCACAACCAGCACGTCTGGCACGGCTTCATCCCCGAGCTGCAGACGGGCACGCTCTACGGACTGCGTGCCCACGGGCCCTACGAGCCCCGGCGCGGCCTGCGCTTCAACCCGCATAAGCTGCTGGTGGACCCCTACGCCCGTGCCCTGCACGGGCAGGTGGACTTCTCCGCCCCGGTCTACTCCTACCTGCAGGGGGATCCGGAGCAGGACCTCGGCTTCGACATCCGCGACAGCGCCACGGGGATGCCCAAGGCGGTGGTGCTCACCGACGACTTCGACTGGGAGGGGGACCGTCCCCCCGCGGTGCCCTGGCACCGCACCCTCCTCTATGAGGCCCACGTCAAGGGTCTCACCCGGTTGCACCCCTCCGTCCCCGAGCACCAGCGCGGCACCTACGCGGGGCTCGCCCACCCGGCGGTGATCGATCACCTGCTGCAACTGGGCGTCACCGCGGTGGAGCTCCTGCCCGTGCAGGCCCACGTGGACGAGCCCTTCCTCGTCAACAAGGGCTTCACCAACTACTGGGGCTACAGCACCCTGAACTACTTCGCCCCGGACGCGCGCTTCAGCGGCTCGGGTTCGCGCGGCGGCCAGGTGGCCGAGTTCAAGTCCATGGTGAAGGCGCTCCACCGCGCCGGCATCGAGGTCATCCTCGACGTCGTCTACAACCACACCGGCGAGGGCAACCACCTCGGGCCCACCCTGTCCTTCAAGGGCCTGGACAACTCCGCCTACTACCGGCTGAGCGACAAGGAGCCGCGCTACTACCAGGACTTCACCGGCACGGGGAACTCGTGGAACGCCACGCACCCGTACGCGCTCAAGCTCATCATGGACAGCCTGCGCTACTGGGTGCGGGAGATGCACGTGGACGGCTTCCGCTTCGATCTGGCCACCACGCTCGGCCGGGACCGGACGGGCTACGACACCCGCGCCGCCTTCTTCCAGATGGTGCACCAGGATCCGGTGCTCAGCCGGGTGAAGCTCATCGCCGAGCCCTGGGACGTGGGTGACTTCGGCTACCAGGTGGGCAACTTCCCCGTCATCTGGAGCGAGTGGAACGGCAAGTACCGCGACACCATCCGCCGCTACTGGCGGGGGGACGAGCGGCAGGCGGCGGAGATCGGCTGCCGGCTCACGGGCTCCTCGGACCTGTTCGCGCTGGGCGGACGCAAGCCCACCGCGAGCATCAACTTCATCACCGCCCACGACGGCTTCACCCTGCACGACCTGGTCACCTACGAGCAGAAGCACAACGAGGCCAACCTCGAGGACAACCGGGACGGGGGCAACGACAACCACTCGTGGAACTGCGGTGTGGAGGGCGAGACGAGGGATCCAGCCGTCAACGCGCTGCGCGAGCAGCAGAAGCGCAACTTCCTCGCCACGCTCTTCCTGTCCCAGGGCGTGCCCATGCTGGTGGCTGGCGACGAGATGGGCCGCACCCAGCGGGGCAACAACAACGCCTACTGTCAGGACAACCCCCTGTCGTGGGTGGAGTGGCGGCTCACCGAGCCCCAGCGCAAGCTGCTGGACTTCACCCGGCGCATGAGCCGCCTGCGCCGCGAGCAGCCCGTGCTCTCCAAGCGCCGCTTCTTCCGGGGCGCCACCATCTTCGACAGCGAGCTCAAGGATCTGGCGTGGTTCCGCCCGGACGGCCAGGAGATGAAGAAGGAGGACTGGGAGAAGCCCTTCGCGCGCTCGGTGTGCTTCCTGCTCGGCGGGGACGCCATCGCCACCCCGGATGACGCGGGCCAGCGCATCGTCGGGGACACCCTCCTGGTGCTGATGAATGCCCACCACGAGCCCATCACCTTCCACCTGCCCGCCATCGAGTGGGGCGCGGACTGGGAAGAGGTGGTGGACACGAGCCAGTCGCGCGTCTCGCTCCACCCCCACACCCCCGCGGGGGGAACCCTGGTGGTGGCGGGCCGCTCGCTGCGGGTCCTGCGCCGTCCCGCCGTCGATTAGACGGGCTACTTTTCGCGGGACGCGTGGCAAGGGGGTCGACGGCGCCCCTCCCCCTGATTATAGGGAGGGGTCCATCCCTGGTGGGATCCAGGAAGGAACCGCTTGAATACGAACGTCGCGCTCTGGGTGGGCTTCAACCTCTTCGTGCTGGCCATGCTCGCCCTGGACCTGGGCGTCTTCCATCGCAAGGAGCACGTGGTGTCGCCCAAGGAGGCGGGCCTGTGGACGGTGGTGTGGATCGTCCTGAGCCTGGGCTTCTGCGGGATTCTGGGGCTCACCGGCTACTGGAACCACGAGCAGTCGCTGCAGTGGGTGACGGCGTACGTGGTCGAGTACGCGTTGTCGGTCGACAACCTGTTCGTCTTCCTCATGGTGTTCGCCTTCTTCCAGGTGCCGCTCGTGGTGCAGCACCGGGTGCTCTTCTGGGGCATCCTCGGGGCGTTCATCATGCGCGCGGGCCTCATCGTGACGGGCACCGCGCTCGTGCAGCGCTTCCACTGGCTGCTCTACATCTTCGGCGCCTTCCTCATCTTCACGGCGGTGAAGATGGCCTTCTCCAAGGACGAGGACGCCGCGGAGCCGGAGCAGTCGCTGGTGATGCGCCTCGGCCGGCGCTTCTTGCCCGTGGCGCGCCCGCCGGAAGGCGAAAACGATCATGGCAACCGCTTCTTCATCCTGGAGGACGGCCGGCGCAAGGTGACGCCCCTGTTCCTCGTGCTGATGGTGGTGGAGACGACGGACCTGCTCTTCGCCCTGGATTCCATCCCCGCGGTGCTCGGCATCAGCCAGGACGCCTTCATCGTCTACACGTCCAACGTGTGCGCCATCCTCGGCCTGCGCTCGCTCTTCTTCGTGGTGGCCAGCCTCATGGACAAGTTCCACCTGCTCAAGGTGGGTCTGGCCATCATCCTCGGCTTCGTGGGTACGAAGATGGTCATCACCTTCTTCGACATCCACATCTCCATCGGACTGTCGCTGGGCGTGATTGGCGGGGTGCTGCTGGGCTCCATCCTGGCCTCGCTCATCTGGCCCAAGGCCGCGGAGACCCACGGGGTGCCCCACCCGTCCGTCGAGCCGGAGCGCGAGGACGCCTAGCTCGAGGGGTGAGCCAGGAGGGGGCCAGGGTCCTCGGCGGGGCCTCCCAGGCCTCCTCCGCGTGTTTGTCTTGCGTCCGGGGGGCTGGCGAGCCAATGGTGTGGGCATGTCCTCCGTCACCACCGAAGGCATTCGCGTCTCCGTCAAGCCCTCCTATTGGCCGGAACGCAGCTCCCCGGACTCCCACCAGTACGCCTTCATGTACACGGTGGAAATCACCAACACCGGCCAGGAGCCGGCCCAACTGCGCAGCCGTCACTGGGTCATCACCGACGCCAGCGGCAAGGTGGAGGAGGTGCGGGGCGAGGGCGTCGTGGGCAAGCAGCCCCGGCTCGAGCCCGGCGATCGCTTCGAGTACACGAGCTGGGCGCAGCTGCGCACGCCCTTCGGCTCCATGCGGGGCGCCTACACCCTGGTGCGTCCGGATGGCCGCCAGTTCGAGGCCCGCATCGGTGAGTTCGCCCTCACCCAGCCCCACTCGCTGCACTGAGCTTGCGCCATGCCACTCAAGGGTCTCCTCCTGGTCAACCTGGGCACGCCGGACGCCCCCGAGACGGGCGCCGTGCGCCGCTACCTGCGCGAGTTCCTCAGCGACCCCCGCGTGCTGGACATCCACCCCGTGGGCCGCTCGCTGCTGCTCAACTTCATCATCCTGCCCTTCCGCTCGCCCAAGAGCGCGCACGCCTACCGCACCGTGTGGATGGAGCAGGGCTCGCCCCTCTTGGTGCACTCGCGCGCCCTCGCGGCCGCCGTGGCCGGACGGCTCGCCGACGAGTACGCCGTGGAGCTGGGCATGCGCTATGGCAACCCGTCCCTGCCGGACGCGGTGGCGCGCCTGCGCGCGCGGGGCGTGACGGACTTCACCGTGATGCCGCTCTACCCCCAGGAGGCCCCATCCTCCTCGGGCTCCACGCTGGCGCGCACCTATGAGGTGCTCGGCCAGGCCTGGGACGTGCCCAACGTGCGCGCCGTGCCCGCCTTCCACAGCCACCCGGCCTTCCTGGACGCCTTCGCCGAGGTGGCCCGCCCCGTCATCTCCAACGCCCGGGCCGAGTACGTCCTCTTCAGCTTCCACGGCGTGCCCGAGCGGCACGTGCGCAAGAGCGATCCCTCGGGCAAGCACTGCCTCGCCTCGGCCGGGTGCTGCGACGCCCTCACGGACGCCAACCGCCACTGCTACCGCGCCCAGTGCTACTCCACGGCGCGAGGGTTGGCCGCGCGCCTGGGACTGCCCGCCGATGGCTGGAGCGTGTCCTTCCAGTCCCGCCTGGGCCGCACGCCCTGGGTGAGCCCGTACACGGACCTGGTGCTGCCGGAGCTGGCGGCGCGGGGCATCAAGCGGCTGGCGGTGATGTGCCCCGCCTTCGTCGCCGACTGTCTGGAGACCGTGGAGGAGGTGGGGGTGCGCGAGAAGGAGCGCTTCCTCGCCAGCGGCGGGGAGTCGCTCACGCTCGTGCCCTCGCTCAACGCCCACCCGGCCTGGGTGGACGCGGTGGTGCGGCTCGTGCGCGAGTCGGCGGCGGCTACTTCGTCGCCTGCCGTTGCAGCAGCGCCGCCGGTACCGGCTCCACCGGCTTGAGGCTCAGCACGCGCTCGCCCGCCGGCATGCCGGGCAGGGTGAGCCCGTGGGTGCGCGTGGTCATTCGGGCCTCCCAGGAGCGCCACCGGCCCGCCTTCACGAGGAACTCCCCCCGGCCACTCACCCGCACCTCGGCGGACAGCTCCGGCGGGGGCTCGGAGGAGGCCTTGGCGGCCTTGCCGCGGGCGTTCTTCTTCACGGACAGGGGCTCGTTCTCGTGCGCGTGGGAGTGCTCGCGCCGCTTGCCCTTGATCCGGCCCTGCTGACCGGTGACGCTCTCGAACAGCTCGTATTCGAGCGTCGCCACCTGCTCGCCGTCCGCCAGGGGCGTGAGCGCGGTGAGCCTCACCTCGCTCTTGTGCTGGGTGTTCTTCTGCCGGAAGCCCGCGGGCAGGTCGTTCATGTCCACCAGGTCCGTCGCCAGGACCCAGGCGGAGCCCGGGCCCACCGGGTCCACGGGCAGCTCCAGCACCATCACCGCCAGGTTGCGCATCGCCCCGGACAGCCCCTCCAGCACGAAGCCGCGCTCGCTCATCTTTCCCTGTTGCGTCTCTCCCGCCGGAGCCTCCGGGATGAGGGCGAAGGGCAGGGCGCCCGCGGTGGGCGTGCTCCCGCGCAGCAGGAAGAAGGTGGAGTTCTGGGCGACGGGGGCGGCGGTGTTCTCCTCGGAGGCGGTGGGCGCGGCGCGCTTGCGGCTCTTCTTGCTGGCGCGGGTCTTCTTCTTGTTCGCGGCCGGAGGCTTGGGCTCGGCAGCGGCGCCAGGGGCGGTGGACAGGGTGAGCTGGTAGGCGGTGGGCGCGTCGAGCTTCCAGCGCAGCAGCACCTTGGAGGGATCCACCGGCGCTGGCGGCGGGGCGGCCGGCGCTTGCGCGGGCGCCTGGGCGGGCGGGGGCAGGGCGCCGGGCATGCCGCGAGGACGGGGGAAGGGCTCGATCCGGCCCGCGGAATCGTCCTTCTTGCAGGCGGAGATCAGGCAGAAGGCGGCGAGCAGGCCAACGAGGCGCCGGTTCACGGGGTTGGCTCCTGGGGGAGGGCGGCGAGGGGGGGCTCCGGGAGTGGAGCCCCGCCCACTCTACGGCAGTGGGTCCGGAGCCAGAAATTGGCGGCCAGGGCAGGGGTTCTACTCGCCTGGAGTCCGAGGCGCGGCGGCGCGGCTCAAGCGATCCCTCACGGCGAGGCCGAGGCCCTCGGCCCGGGGCAGGCAGGCCACCAGCACGTCATGGCCCTGCTCGTCCGCCTCGCGCAGCCGCGTGTACAGCACGCGAGCCGCCGCGGAGGGCTCCTCCGGGACGTCATGGCGGGGGATTCCGGGGGCGAGCGCCAGTCCCGGGGGGCCCAGCACGGCCACGCGCTGGCCCCGGGCGCGCAGGGCCTCCACGCGCGCGGCGACCTCCGAGGGCTCGGCGAGGACGACGCCTGCCCGGGGCGCGTAGTGCGAGGCGAGGCTGCCCGAGACGCGCACCGTGGACGAGACGCGCACCGGCACTGGCCGCCCGAGGACGCGCGAAATCTCCTCCACCGCGAGGCCCCCGGGGCGCAGCACCGCGGGCTCCCCCTGGCTGAGGTCGACGATGGTGGACTCCACGCCCACCGTGCACGGGCCGCCGTCGAGCACCAGGTCCACGTCCGCGCCGAGATCCGCCCGCACGTGCTCCGCCGTGGTGGGGCTCACCCGGCCGAAGCGGTTGGCGCTCGGCGCGGCCACGCCTCCGCCGAGGGCTTGCAGCACCGCGCGGGCGAGGGGGTGGTGGGGGACGCGCAGGGCCACCGTGTCCTGTCCGCCCGTCACCGCGTCCGTGGCGCGGGGGGAGCGGGGCAGCACGAGGGTGAGGGGGCCGGGCCAGAAGGCCTCGGCGAGGCGCCAGGCGTCCTCGGGGACGTGGCGGGCCCAGGAGGAGAGCGCCTGGGCCTCGGCCACGTGGACGATGAGCGGGTGGGTGGCGGGGCGGCCCTTGATGGCGAAGACGCGGCGCACGGCCAGCTCGTCCTCGGCGTTGGCGGCCAGGCCGTAGACGGTTTCCGTTGGCAAGGCGATGACACCGCCGCGCCTCAGCAATTCCACTGCCCGTATGAGGAGGTCCGAGGTAAGCATTCCTGTTGGGCGCAATCTGGCCTCCGGAGGGGATGATGGGCAAGTCGCAGGTGTTCGAGGCGCGCAGTCAGGTGCCGGGGAGCGCGGAGGAACTCTTCGCCTGGCATGCGCGCGAGGGGGCCTTCCAGCGCCTGACGCCTCCCTGGGAGCCCGTCGAGGTGGTGTCCCAGCAGGGCGAGGGCATCCACGAAGGGACGCGCATCCAACTGCGCATGAAGGTGGGGCCGGTGTCGCTGCCCTGGACGGCGCGGCACACCCGCTATGTGCCCGGCTCGCTCTTCCAGGACGTGCAGGAGTCGGGGCCCTTCTCGCGCTGGGTGCACACGCACCGGATGTGGAACGAGGCGGGGGGCGGCGCGGTGCTGGAGGACGAGGTGGAGTACGCGCTGCCGGTGGGGGTGCTCGGGAAGGTGGCGGGGGGCGGCTACGCGCGGTACCGGCTGGAGCGGATGTTCGCCTACCGCCACGCGGTGACGCGCGCGGATATCCGGAGGCACGCGGCCTTCGCGGCGGAGCCCCGGCTGACGGTGGCGCTCAGTGGCGCGTCGGGACTGGTGGGCAGTGCGCTCAGGCCCTTCCTCACGACGGGGGGCCACCGGGTGAGGCGGCTGGTGCGGGGCCAGCCGGAGGCGGGGGACATCGCCTTCGCGCCTGGGCTCGGGGAGATGGACGTGGCGGCGCTGGAGGGCGTGGACGCGGTGGTGCACCTGGCCGGAGCGCCCATCGCCGAGGCCCGGTGGACGCCCGAGCGCAAGGAGCTCATCCGCCGCAGCCGGGTGGAGGGCACGCGGGTGTTGTGCGAGTCGCTCGCGCGGCTGGCGCGTCCCCCGCGCGTGCTGGTGAGCGCGTCGGCGGTGGGGTTCTACGGCGATCGCGGAGACGAGGAGCTGTCCGAGTCCAGCGTGCCGGGCACTGGCTTCCTCGCCGACGTCACGCGCGAGTGGGAGGCGGCGACGGCGCCAGCGGAGGCGGCGGGCATCCGGGTGGTGCACTTGCGGCTGGGAGTGGTGTTGGGGGCGGGTGGGGGCGCGCTGGCGAAGATGCTGCCAGCCTTCCAGGCGGGAGCCGGAGGACGCATCGGCTCGGGCCAGCAGTGGATGAGCTGGGTGTCGCTGGAGGACGTGCTCGGGCTGGTGAACTTCGCCCTGTTCACGCCGGAGCTGCGCGGGGCGGTGAACGCGGTGGCGCCCACGCCGGTGCGCCAGGAGGAGTTCGCCCGGACATTGGGGCGGGTGCTGTCGCGGCCCGCGGTGGTTCCGCTGCCCGGCGCCGCCGTGCGCACGCTCTTCGGGGAGATGGGAGATGCGACGCTGCTGGGTGGCGCGCGCGTCCTTCCACGGGTGGCCATGCGCCAGGGGTTCTCCTTCCTCCATCCCTCGTTGGAGGAAACGCTGCGCTTCACGCTCGGCGAGACGACGGAGGGTCCCCGCTTCCGTCATGGGTGACTCCCCCCCCCCGTAATCACAGCCTGCCAGACAGAGAATCGCCGGAGGTTTGTGCTGGACGCCAGGCAAGCCTCCCTCGGTCCGAGGGGCCTGCGGGAACGGGACATCACATCTGCTCTTCCTGTTCTCCGAAAGAAGAGACGACGCGTCCATCGCCACCGAACGCTCGAGTTCGGACGTCATGACGCCGAGGAAGCTGCCATGGCTGAGGGAAACGAGACCAGCCCCGAGCCGCAGGAAGCCAGCCGCCTCAAGCAGGAAGAGACTCCACTCATCTACGGGGAAGTCCGGAAGAGGATCTATGAGCGGCTGGGGCTCAAGGGCCTGCTGGGACTCTCCGTCCTCGGCCTCCTCGCTTCCATCTGGTGGAACTGGGAGAAGGTCCAGAAGCAGCCTGTCGTGTCGGACTTCGTCCGGCTGCTCTCGCGTAAAGCACTCCCGAAGGCTGACCCCCAGCGATTCAGCATCGCCATGACTCATCTGGAAAACGACATCGGGGGTGAGAACGAACGCCTTGTCTCGGAGGCGCTCAAGGAGTTCGAGGGCATTCAAATCATCAAGCTCGACAGGGCGCTGACTCTCGAAGGGACCATTCCCGAGGTAGAGGAGAGCGCCGGTCAGGAGCAGGCACGCAAATACCTCCAGGCCACAGGCGCCGACATCCTGCTCTGGGGCACAGTCCTCCACCATGATGGCAAGAGCCTGCCCAAGCTCTATTGGACGACAGCAAGAGACGTGAGGCGCGACAGGGGGTGGGGGCGATACCAGCTTGGCAGCGAGAGCTTCGAGCTTCCCGCCCTCTTCTGGGAGGACCTCGGCAAGCTCCTTCAGCTCCTGGCGCTGACCCAGCATGCCGAGTTTGAGGATCAGCGGGGGCATTACATTGCTGACCAACTCGGGCCTTTCATCAACAAGGTCAGGAAGCTCCTCCAGGATGGTGCCATGAGACCGGGTTGGAGTGTCGCTGCTCGCGCTTCGACGAGATACCTCCTCGCGGACGCACTGACCTTGGTGGGCAGGCAAAAGGGAGAGAATGCCCCACTCGAGGAGGCGGTGGCCGCCTACCGCGCGGCCCTGGGGGAAAGGACTCGGCAGCGCGTGCCCCTCGACTGGGCTGAAACGCAGAACAACCTGGGCACTGCGCTGGCGGTGCTCGGGGAGCGAGAGACTGGCACCGCACGCCTGGAGGAGGCGGTAGCCGCCCACCGCGCGGCCCTGGAGGAAAGGACTCGGCAGCGCGTGCCCCTCGACTGGGCTGGAACGCAGAACAACCTGGGCACTGCACTGGCGGTGCTCGGGGAGCGAGAGACTGGCACCGCACGCCTGGAGGAGGCGGTGGCCGCCTACCGCGCGGCCCTGGAGGAAAGGACTCGGCAGCGCGTGCCCCTCAAATGGGCTGGAACGCAGAACAACCTGGGCAATGCGCTGCGGCGGCTTGGGGAGCGTGAGGCTGGCACCGCACGCCTGGAGGAGGCGGTAGCCGCCCACCGCGCGGCCCTGGAGGAAAGGACCCGGCAGCGCGTGCCCCTCGACTGGGCTGGAACGCAGAACAACCTGGGCACTGCACTGGCGGTGCTCGGGGAGCGAGAGACTGGCACCGCACGCCTGAAGGAGGCGGTGGCCGCCTACCGCGCGGCCCTGGAGGAAAGGACTCGGCAGCGCGTGCCCCTCAAATGGGCTTGCACGCAGAACAACCTGGGCAATGCGCTGCGGCGGCTTGGGGAGCGAGAGGCTGGCACCGCACGCCTGGAGGAGGCGGTGGCCGTCTTCCGCGCGGCCCTGGAGGAAAGGACTCGGCAGCGAGTGCCCCTCAAATGGGCTGGAACGCAGAGCAACCTGGGCGTTGCGCTGCGGCGGCTCGGGGAGCGAGAGACCGGCACCGAACGCCTGGAGGAGGCGGTAGCCGCCCACCGCGCGGCCCTGGAGGAAAGGACTCGGCAGCGCGTGCCCCTCGAATGGGCTGAAACGCGGAAGGACCTGAAGGCTGTGCTTCAGATACTGGGACAGCGGACGGAGAACCGGCGTGCGGCAGTGCATGCACGCCCAGTACCGCCGCGTCGCGCATCCGACCCTGCGTCAGGGCAGTGAGTACCACGTCCGGACACAGGGGTGAACTCAGGTCCGCGGGCACGCAGCTCCGCGTGCACGCGAGCGCTGCCGTATGTGCGGCGACTGCCCTGGTGCACCTGCTTCACCACCTCGCTCAGGGCTCTATCCGCCTTGTTGGGGCAGGCGCTTGCTCCCCTCGCGCACCAACCAGACCACATCGGCCCTGCACTCCGGGGTGGAACTGCGCCTCTTCCTTCTCTCCATGGACACTCCCTCCCATGTGGCCGACTTGTGAGGTACGTCCACTAAAACGGATCAGGCCCATTTTCAGTCGACCGCCTGGCAGGAATAGAGGTCGCGCATGGTGAATTCCGCTTCTGCCCCCTGTTCTGCCGGTGTGAAGAGAATGGTCTGGCTTTCGCCCGCGGTGAGATCGAAGGCATTGTCGGAGAACCGGCCCCCGATATCGGCCTCGAGCATCACGAAGAGTGCCAGTCCCTTGGACGAAAGCGTGATCTCGTAGCTGCCGTCGGCTCTCCGGACCGTGCGGGCAGCAAGCCCCGGCGGCTCCAGTTCGAGCTGCTTGTAGGTGCCGTTGACGTGGTGCCCCCTTCCCGACGAACCGTCCGAAGCGGAATAGGACCACGCGAGCAGACGCCCCTCGGGCACGCTGCCGGCTGGTAGCGAAATCAGCGTGGAGGCGGCATCCGGCCGGCAGGTGCCACGCGCGGTGGTTAGCGGCGAGCGTTGGCCATCCATCGAGACGGTGAAGAACTCGGCCGAAACCTCGGTGGGGTGGGGGGTGTCATTGACCATGGCCATGTCGATCACCTTGCCGTCCGCTGACGGGATCGCGAAGAGGCTGACGGGCGCGAAGAAGCGCCGCGCCTGATAATGCATGGCCTTCCAGTTGCCGCCGTGATCCAGGCTCGCCCAAGAGGCCACCGGCCAGGTGTCGTTGAGCTGCCAGATGAGCGTGCCCATGCAATGGGGCTTCAGCGACCGCCAGAACTCGACGGCGGTCTTGATCGCCAGTCCCTGCTGGATTTGCGAGAGATAGACAAAGTTATGGAAATTATTTGGAAAGCGGAAATAGCGGAACATGGTGCCCGCGATGCGCTCGTTGCCGCCAGGATTCTTCTGGTGCACCTCCATCACCGGAGACGCGATGTTGATGTCCTTCTTGTCGGCGAACCGTCTGATCAGCAGGTTCGACGTATAGGATTGGAAGCCGAATTCCGAGCAGAAACGCGGCTTGACCGTGCGGTAATGGTCGAACGACTTGTTCTCGTGCCAGACCGACCAGAAATGCATGTCGCCGGAGCCGTCGGCATGCCAGGCATCGCCGAAATCGAGATAGCCGGAAGACGGGCTCGACGGCCACCAGATGAGCTCCGGATTGGCCTTCTTGGCGGCGGCCTCGATCGTCCGGTTCAGCCGATCATAGGAGACGAGGTAGCGATCGCGGTTCTTCTGGGAGACCTCGAACCAGGTGAGTGCGCCCACGAGTTCATTGTCGCCGCACCAGAGCGCGATCGAGGCGTGATGCGAGAGACGCCGCACCTGGTAGTCCACCTCGGCCGCGACATTGTCGAGGAATTCGGGTGTCGAGGGATAGAGATTGCAGGCGAACATGAAGTCCTGCCAGACCAACAGGCCCAACCGGTCGCAGGTGTCGTAGAACCCGTCGTGCTCGTAGAAGCCGCCGCCCCAGACGCGGATCATGTTCATGTTCGCGTCGACCGCCGACCGCAAGAGCGCCTCGGTCTTCTCGGGGCTCGTCTTGGAGAAGAGCGCGTCGGCCGGAATCCAGTTCGCGCCCTTGCAGAAGATCTCGCGGCCGTTGACCTTGAAGGCGAAGCGGGAGCCTGCCTCGTCCTTGTCGGTGATGAGTTCGATCGTGCGGAGGCCGACCTGGCGGGTGACGGTCTCTCCAGGGAGCGTGACCTTGAGTGCGTAGAGCTCCTGCTTGCCGCTGCCAGCGGGCCACCAGAGGCGTGGCTGCTCGATGACGAAGCGCTGGTGGAGCACCGTCTCGCCGGCATTCGCTCCGCAATCGAGCCGCACCGTCTCGCCGTCGAATTCGAACTCGACTGGCAGCACGCAAGGGTCTACGGCGAAGAGGGTCAGGACGACATCGAGTTCGACCGAGCCGTTCGTCAGATGGCGCTGCTTGACCGTGAGATGTTCGATGCGTGCCGGGTCCAGCTTGCACAGCTTGACCGTGCCGTAGAGGCCGAGCGGCGCGAGCGCGATGTTCCAGTCCCAGCCGAAGTGGCATTGTGGCTTGCGCAACATGTTTCCGTATGGAATCGGCGAGTTCCTGGTCCACGGCACCTCGAAGGGTTGCCGAGCATGGACCGCCTTGCCGGCCTCGACTGGGGAGTGCAGGAGCACCTCGATCGTGTTCTCTCCCGCGACGAGGAATCTCGACACGTCGGGCCGATAGCGGCGGAAGCAGTTGTCGGCCTCCAGCACCCGCTCGCCATTGACGCGGACGGTCGCGACCGTGTCGACGAAATCCAGGTCGAGATACCAGCGTCCATCCAAATCGGAAGCGTCCAGCCGGAAGCTGCGCGAGAGTCTCCAATCCTCGTGCGCCACCCATTGCACCTCGGCTTCGTTCTTGCCGAAGTAGGGATCGGGTATGATGCCCTGTTCCTGCAAGGCGGAATGGACGTCGCCCGGTAGGGTGATCTTGAGCGCCGGTCGCTGGCCTTCGGCATCGAGCGACCAGACGCCACCGAGGTCGATTTGGGTCGTTTCAGGCATTTCGTATTCTGAGCAGAACCTGCCCGCCCTTGACCACCGCGGACGCTCGGTTCAGCTCGGATTGTACGTGCGTCGCTTCCGCTGTGCCCCTCGCCCACAGGGAAGCCGGGTCCCCGCCGCACGGCGGGATGCAACGGGGACCGCCTGGACGAAGCTCTACCTCAGCGAGGTGGGCGGCTCATACTCGAACGAGATGGACTCGTGAAAGTGTTGATAGAGCCAATGCCCATTGCGCTTGACCAGGACGAAGGTCGCGCGAGTGGGCTGCACGAGCTCCGCGCTCGCCGGCTTGTTCTCATAGACCCAGGTGTAGTTGCAGAAGGCGTAGGCCGTGTCTCCCGTCTGGAAGATCTGCAGATTGCTGATGTCTCCGCTCTTGATGATGAGCGTGTCCAGGAAGCTCTGGTAATAGGGGGCCAGATTGGTGACCCCGACGATGGGCTGGTCCAGCTCCGCCGCGACATACGTCACGCTGCTGGGATTCACGGTGTCCCAGAGACCCAACAACATCTGCATGTCCTCTTGGATGAACCCGTTCGCGTAGTCCTCGATGGCCTGGCGGATGGCCAGCTCGTCGGCCGTCACCAGCCTCGCGATGGACTGGGTTGTTTTCGTCTCGCGGTAGGGTTCCGCCGCGTTGCCGCAGCCGAGGGCCCCCGTCAGAAGACCGATCGCGATGGAGAGTTGGAGAGTTCGCATGATTCCCTCGAAGACTAAATGGCTCACAAGTTGAACGACGATTCCCGGATGGTGCGGCCTTCGCGGTACCCGTTTCAGCGGCGGGATGCGCATTCGCCCACGTGCGAGAAGGGTGCCAATACTGCTTTCAGGCTTCGGAGAGGTGCTTTCGCGGTGGAAGCCCTTGGAATCGCTCGGTGTGTGGGGCGCGCGACCCCCTTCACGAGGGAGGGTCAATATTCGCTGACGAGTCAATCCCAACCCGGACACACGTGTCGAGCACCCACGGAGGTCGAATTCCTCTCGAAATCCTTGCGCGGCTCGCAAGGAAGTGCGTTCTCCTGGTCTGTTCCTGTCAATACCACGGAAGGAGGAGGGGTGTGGCGTGGAGGCTGGTCTGGTGGCGGGTTAGGCTCGGGGCATGGCCTCCGCATCGACCCCCAAGAAAGCCTCGGGCAGTGGTTGTGGTTCCGTGTTGCTGGGTCTGGTGTTGATCGGTTCCTGCGCGATGTGCACCGCACCGGGCACCCGGGCGCCGACGACTCCGCCCCCTGCCTCCCCCGTGATGCAGGTACAACCCACCCCGGCTCCGGAACTGCCGGCTCCCGTCCCGGGCAAGAAGAAGAAGCGGACGGCGAAGGTGAGTCCGGACGTGGTGCCCACGAAGCGTGAGCCAGCGGAGTCCACATCCGCTCCAACAGCGGCGATGCCGGATGTGGACCTCACGCGAGAGCCCTCCCGGACGTGGGACGCTCCGCCGGAAGAGCCCGCCTCTCCGCCCTCTCTCGGTTGTTGCAAGGTCTGCACGCGAGGGTGTCCGTGTGGGGATTCCTGCATCTCGTGTAGCAAGACGTGCCGCCGGGGTCCCGGGTGTGCGTGTTGAAGAGGACGACCGGACCCCTCCTGTCCACGGAGGCGGGCTCCCGGCTGGTCGCGAAGGGCTACGGGCTCGACCGCCCCGTTCGGGAAATCGGCACTCCCGAGGAGCGGCGTGAGAACCGCCGCGTCGCGTTCATCATGGAGCCCTCGGGCGCGGCACCGAAGCGCCGAGCCCTCGTGGAGGGCGCTGCCCCGCTCGACGAGGCCTCGAGCCGCGTCGCACGGGGCACCGCTTTCGATTTCCAAGAAGATGAAAGCCGTGTGGTTCAGCTCGCGGCGATCCGCTGGAGTGTCCGAACCCACGACAGGGCGTGGGAAGAGGGTGGAACCCTGCGGTTTCCATGCTCCATGCGCCAGTGAGGTCTTAAACGGAATGTAGGTTTCGCTGGATTTTCAGCTATTCTTGATTTAAGCGTATCTTCTGCTCGATGTCAGGTGCGAGCGCGGTGACCACTCCAGTCACCGTCGGGCTGGAGTTCCCCGCGGTGTGTCCACCCGAGGAGATGTTCATGGACTTGAGAAGGTTGGGTCTGGTCGCCGTATGGCTCGTGTGTACCACGCCCGCGTTCGCGGAGGCTCCGCGGGAGCAAGGGCCTGAAGCTGGCCGCTCCCTCGATCCAGAACAGGCCCAAGAGGGTCTTCTCTTGGAGCACCAGTACGCGGACATCAACGGCATCCGCATGCACTACGTGACGCAGGGTGCCGGTGAACCCATCATCTTCCTCCATGGCTTCCCCGAGTATTGGGGCGTCTGGAAGAAGCCGCTCGAGGAGATGGGCAGGGACCATTGGGTCATCGCCCCGGACATGCGTGGCTACAACCTGAGCTCGAAGCCGGCCGACGTGGAGCAGTACCACATCGAGAAGTTGGTGGCGGACATCCGCGCGCTGGCGGACCACCTGAAGATCAAGCGGTTCACCCTGGTCTCGCAGGACTGGGGCGCGCTGGTGGGCTGGAGCTTCGTGCTGCGCCATCCCGAGTACGTGCGCCGGTTCGTCACCATCAACATCACGCACCCCGCCCTCTTCAATCGGGACCTGCGCGAGGACGCCGCTCAGCAGCAGGCCAGCCAGTACATGCTGCTCTTCCGCTCGCCCGAGGCCGAGCCCTTCATCATGGCCGATGACTACGCCTTCGGGAGGCAGGGGATGATCGATGCCGCCCGGCAGCTGGGTGCCCAGATCTCCGCCGAGGACGAGGCCGAGATGATCACCGCCTGGAAGCAGCCGGGCGCCATCACCGGCGGGCTCAACTACTACCGGGCGGCGCGGATCGGTCCTCCCGATGGCCAGGGGAGCCTGGGTGGCAGCAACCTGTTGGACGGGCTGTATCCGCAGCAGCTTCAGGTGTACCTGCCCGTGCTCTTCATCCACGGCGAGATGGACCCCTATCTCTTGCCGTCTGGCCAGGTGGGATTGGAGGAGTACGTGCACGACCTCACCTTCCGGCGCATCCCCGATGCCGACCATTCGGTCACCCTGGAGAAGCCGGAGCTCGTCACGCAGTTCCTTCGCGAGTTCATGCTGGAGAATTAGCTCCAGCAGGGGATATCCCATCATTGCAGGGGAGCACACCATGTCGAAGTCGAAGCAACTCTCGTCCCGCCTCCATCCCGCCCGCCGAGCTTGGCCGACGCTCGCCGCCCTCACCCTGGCCGGCATCGCGCCGGCGGCCCATGCCGATTCGATGATCTACGGCGGTGGCCCGTTCTATTCCGGCGGCACCGCGGTGATGGACGACCTGCGCGGCTCGGGCTTCACCACCGTGATGTTGTGGAGCTTCCACATCGAGGACAACGGCGACCTAGTCTACAACGACATCCCGGTGGTGAAGAACGGCGCCTACATTGGCGACCCGGCCTGGCCGGCGCGGCTGGCCACGCTCAAGACCGCGCCAACCTCGGTCAAGCGCATCGAGGTGTCGACCGGCGCCTGGAGCGTTCCCGATTTCGAGCGCATGGCGCGGCTGGTCAACGGCACCGCCGCTGGCTGCGGCAGCACCCTCGTCTGCGGTACCGGCAGCAACAGCATCCTGTACCGCAACTTCCAGGCGCTGAAGGCCGCCACCGGTGCCGATGCGGTCAACTTCGACGACGAGAGCGCCTACGACCTCGCCCCGACCACCCAGTTCGGACAGATGCTGATTGGCCTGGGCTACAAGATCACCTTCGCGCCCTACACCAATCAGAGCTTCTGGAAGAGCCTCAAGGACAACCTCGGCAGCGCGGTCGACAACATCTACCTGCAGGTGTACGACGGAGGCGCCGGCAACAATCCGGCGAGCTGGAACACCGCGATGGGCATGACCGTCGACCCGGGCCTGTGGTCGCGCCACGGCACCGGCTGCGGCAGCGGCGACAGTCCGGCCACGGTGCAGAGCAAGATGAGCAACTGGAAGGCCTCCGCCGGCATCGGCGGCGGCTTCATGTGGCTGTATGACGATATCCAGAAATGCTGGTCGCAGGGCACGACCGCGCAGTACGCGGCGGCGATCAACACCGCGGTCAGCGGCAACACCCCGCCGGTGGCCAATTTCGGCGTCAACGTGAGCGGCTTGACCGCGACCTTCAGCGACTCCTCCAGCGACAGCGACGGCAGCATCGCCTCGCGCAGTTGGAATTTCGGTGACGGCAGCGGCTCGACCGCGACCAACCCCAGCCGTGTCTACGCCAGCGCCGGCAACTACGACGTCAGCCTGACCGTGACCGACAACGGCGGGGCCAGCCACACCAAGAGCCAGACCGTCTCGGTCGGCGCCGGCTACGTCAACCTGGCGCTCAACAAACCGGCGACCGGCTCCAGCGCCTGCAACAGCAGCGAAACGCCGGCCAAGGCGGTCAACGGTAGCGTCTCCGGCGGCGGCACTGACAAGTTCTGCTCGTTGACCTCTCCGTCCTGGCTTCAGGTCGATCTCGGCTCGGTACAGACGGTCCGCAGCTTCGTGGTCAAGCATGCCGGCGCGGGCGGCGAATCGAGCACCTGGAACACCAAGGCCTTCACCATCCAGACCTCCAGCAACGGCACCAGCTGGAGCACCCCGGTGACGGTGACCAACAACACCGCCAGCACCTCGACCCACTCGATCAGCGCCACCTCGGCGCGCTACATCAAGTTCAACGTGACCACCCCGACCCAGAACGGCGACCCGGCGACGCGCATCTACGAATTCGAGGTGCGCTGACCCCGCCGATTGCGTCCACCGAATCTCCGGGGGGGTGCCCCAGCGAGGCCTCGCCGCCTCGCTGGGGCCCTGGGAAAGGTGTCCCCGGTAAAGGCCGGGAAAGATGTCAGCTCTATGGGTCACTCCGTTTGTTCGTGGTGGCGCCCATGCGCTGGAACGCCGCCACCCGCTCGGAGGCATTGCGGCGGATGTTCATGTAGAAGAGCTGGAACTCCACGGGATGGTGGTTGCCCTTGCCCAGCACGTGGTCGAGCAGCCGGCTCATGAAGTCCCGTGGCAGGTCTCCGCCGACGAGGACCTCCAGCTTCCCTTCCTTGCAGTGCGCACCGGTGAGACCTGGCATCTCCTGGGGTGGGGTTGTCTCGAGGAACACGGCTCCTTCATTTCGCTCCCGTGGGGCCGGTTCCGTGTCGTGCCGCCAGGTCAGGGGATTCACGCAGAGGGAGGGGTCCCCCGTGGACGCCGTGTCCGTGACGGAATCCCGTACCTGGATCCGCTCCGTATAGCCGGCACTGCGTGCGTTCCAGCTGATGAGACATCCGGTCTGCTCGGGTGACGCGCAGAAGGGAATGTCGGGAAGACTCCGCCGGAGTGCACCCTCCGGCAGCGGAATCCCAATGAGATACGCGGCGACGAGCTGGTGTCGGAGTGGCGTCCCGCTCACGGCCTCACGCAGGAGGCGTCTGGCATGGACGGTTCCCTGGCTGTGTGCCGCGAGGATGAAGGGCCGTCCGTGATTGTATCGCTCCCGCCAGTAGCGGAACGCCGCGGCGACGTCCTGGTAGGCGAGGTCCACCGCGGCCTGTCCCTCGTCGCTCCGCCTGGTGAAGGCGGTCAGGTTCGCCTGCCGGTAGCGAGGCGCGTAGATGGCGCAACAGGCGTTGAAGGCGCTTGCTTGAATGAGTGTCGCCACCCGATCGGTCGCCGTGTTGAGGGCGACATCATCGACAGGGCCATTCCACTCGCCACCGACATACGTGGTGGGATGGATGTAGAAGACATCCACGGGGGCCTGGGATTGCTCGATGCCCGGGCTCGACGGGAGCACCGTGTCCGCGAGGTCATGGAGTTCGGGAAGCGCGCTCCAGGCGGAGGGCAGGGTGTAATCGGGCGGCGCGGGGGGATGCGCCTCGTTGAAGGGCGTCCTGGGGGTGACCGACCACAGGAAGATGGACGCGAAGTTCATCACCAACAGCACCCCCAACAGGGTGCACGCCGAGAGCGTGGCGGTGATGGCACGCCGGAACTTGTTCCGCATCCTGGGACGATAAGGAGGCCGAGCGGAACCTGTCAAAGCCGCCAGCCCCTTCTGCTTGCAGCCGACAGCGGATGGACGTGTCGTGGAGTGCCGCGGGCGGGATTCGAACCCGCACCTTCTGCGTTCTGAACGCAGTGCCTCTACCCATTGGGCTACCGCGGCGTGTGTTTGGACTGCGAGTGCCGGAGGCGGGATTCGAACCCGCAACCACCAGACTCTCGATCTGGGGCCTCTACCAGGTTGGGCTACTCCGGCATGGAGCACTGTTGCGACGATGAACAATCCAATCGCATCCAGGAGCTTGTGCTGCGAGGGTTGGACCCGGAAAAGCAAGAGGCCGGTCCCTTTCGGGATCCCGGCCCCTTGAGTCCCGTGCCTCGTCGTGAGACGAGGACGCGGAGGGTTCAGGATCCGGGGAGTGGGTCGTCCAGCGACACCAGGCCGCCGAGCAGGAGGTCCAGAGCGGAATCCAGACCGGTACGCGAGAGCGCGTCGATGCCAGTGTCAGTGTTGTCGTGGGACTCGAGGTTCATCGGGCTCTGCTTCGTCACCGGGGTCATGGTCACCGCTCCTTTCAGCGAGGAAAGACGCGGCCCGAATTCGTTCCTGACAACTCCTCCGCACCGCGCGGGAGTAATGGTCGATGCCTCCGCGCAGCGGCGTCCTACCAGGTGTAGGCACCCGAGGAGGAGATGATCGCGGCGGGGGACGCGAAGGTCACGCCGTTCCAGCTCGGTCTGGCCCCATTGAGCCCGACCAGGAAGGTCCGCTCATCCCCCGGCGTGCCGAAGCTCACGGTCACTCCGTAGGTCCCCGCCGACGTGGCCGCCCGGGTGATGGTGGGCAGGCGCGGCGCGCTCGACGCTGGCGCCGCGGCCAGCACGTACGCCATGCGCGCATCTCCCGTCGTGGTGAGATCGAACCGCGCGGTGGGGATCGGCCACTTCTTCCAGGTCGTGTCCTTCTCGAAGCGCCAGCCGGAGATCGTGGGGGTCTCCTGTCCCTTGACGACGGAGAGGGTTTGCCCCGAGTTCCGCAGCGGCGTGATCGTGAGCGAGGGCCGGGTCGTCGTCGAGACGGCCCTCGTGAAGGGATCCACCTCGCCCGCGTTGATCTGTACGGTGAGCCGCTGGGTGGCCGCGTCCACGACCGCCGTATCGTCATTGAGATGGAAGAGTCCCGTGTAGGTGTGGGCGCCGCCATCCAGGACCCTGAAGTCGTCAATCACTACCCACCCGTCCGGCTTCACGAAGAAGACGTGGCGGGTGGTCACCGCGGGCTTCAGCCGGTTGGGGCCCCAGCCCTCCGGGGCCTCGGCACCGTAGGAGCCCGCCGCGTAGTCGTAGAGCGCGGAGGTGCGCCAGACGACCGGCGCCGCGATGCGATCCTCGGTGGCGTTCTGCGCCGCGCGGTTCTGGTTCAGTCCATCGATGATGGGCTGGCTCTGCGCGAACGAGGAGAGTGAATAGGCGCGGTAGGGGGAGGCATCATAGTCATACGTCCCGGTATCCAGGATGTGCCGCTGCCCGTAGCCGTCGACGCTCAGGCCCAGCTTGTCCTCGTTCTGGTGCCCGGAACCGTAGGGGCCGGCCTCCAGGAGGGCCCAGGAGTCGCTCGGGCCCCAACCGGAGCGCATGACCGCCTGCCCCGCGTTGGTGAAGAGGTGGGACGTGTGCGCCGGCATCACTCCCGCGGTGCCGTTGGTCGCCATCCAGCGGAAGTCCGTGCGTGCCGGGAAGCTGGCGTAGCCGTTGGCCAGCCGGCCCGTCACGGTGAGCGGCCAGGAGTCATTGAGCACCGGCACGCCGCGGTTCGGCTCCGACAGCCACATCAGGTACGCGTACATTCCCTCCAGCCTGGCGTCGAAGACGGGCGAGGTCGGGACCGAGTTCAGCACGGCCAACGACTTGATTCCCTCCACATCGGCGATGACCCCATTGTGGTAGCCCGGTGTCAGCTCCACTTCCGCGCCATCGGGGAAGACGTCGTTCGTCAGCATCGTCTCCACCCGGGAGATCGCCAGCGTCCGCCAGGTCTCCGCCTCGCTGAACTCCGGGAAGATCGTCCCCATCGTGAAGAGCCCATGCTGCTCGATGGCCACCCAGTTTCCCGCGCCCGCCGTGTAGGCCTGCAGGTGTCTGGCCTGCATGTAGAACGACTTCAGCCACAGGATCAGCAGCTCGTCCGTGAGGGCCGGCGCGTTGAGGACGCGGAAGAAAGCGCTCGGCCACACTCCACCCAGCCGGATCCCCACCTCGATGGTGCGCCAGCGCGACCCGGCCTGCCCATTGGAGGAGGTGGCTGGCGCGGGGCTGTGCGTGATCCAATCCTTCAGCTCGAAGAGCAGCTCCTTCAGGTAGGCCTCGTTGGCCGAGGGATTGTTCTTGTAGGCCTGCGCCAGATCATCCCACCAGGCATGCCGGTTGAGCTGCCACGGCCACTCGTTGTTCACCGGGCTGGTGGGATTGTAGGACCAGTTGATCGCCGTCACCGGCTCCGGTTCGAAGTCGTAGGTCGTCCCCACCACGGTGTAGCGGTGCGCCAGCGCGTCGTTGATCTGCGTGGTGTTGGGGGTGAGGTTCGAGAGTGGGAAGATGGGGGTCGTCCGCGCGCGGAAGTAGGCCGCCAGCGAGGCGCGCGCCGCCGTGTAGTTGCCCGCCCTCACCGCCGTCCGCACCGCGTCCAGCCCCGGCCGGCCGAGATCCAGCTTCGAGAAGAAGAGCGCATCACTGGGCAGCGTCACGGCGGTGTTGTCCGCGAGGGTCACCGTGGCCGAGCGGGTTTGAAGGATCGCGCCCGGGACCTGTCCCAGGGTGACGTTCACCGTCTCGTTGCCCTCGGCGATCCAGTCCTCCAGCGGCGTCACGGTCAGGGTGGCGGAGCCCACCCCCGCCGCGAAGCTCACCGTGCCGCTCAATGGCTGGTAGTCACCGCCGCCGGTCGCCGTGCCGCTCACCGTATAGGGAACGCTCGAGGCGGTGCTCGTGTCCGTGCGGGTCACCGTCAGGACGCCGGGCGACAATCCCACCTCCGAGGCATTTGCCTGCGTCGCCGTGATGTCGAGCAGGTTCTGCCTGCTGGTCGTCACCACCACGTTGTCCAGGAGGAGCGTGGGGTAGTAGTCGGTGCCACCAAAGCCGAGGGCGAACCCATCGAAGACATAGGTGAGCACCGGCGCCGCATGCACTCCACTGGCGAGGCCCAGGTTGTCGAGCCGCGCCTGGACCAGGAGCGCTCCCGTGGTCAGTCGCGTGACCTGGAGGAACGCCGAGTGCTTCTTCGTCCCGCTCGCGACGGAGTCCCCCGCTGTCCCGAAGCCAATGCGGGCGCCCGCGCCGCTTCCGCCGAGGACATCATCCCCGGCGCCCTCGTAGGCGACCCCTGTCCCGGTGCCACTGTTGCCGCCAGCGTTCGTGCTGAAGCCGTAATTCTTGTCGTCCGAGCGGGAGCCGCCGTCCGCTGTCTGGCGCGTCCCGCCCGAGGAGAGCAGCCCCACGCGCAGGCCTCCGCCAGAACTCCCGGGAGCCACCGGGAAGCGGTAGTCGAACGTGACGGTGATCGTGTCGCCCGCCACCGCCAGCGTCTGCGGAGAGAAGAAGGTCAGCAGCTTGTGGAATCCGGAGGTCGGCGCCAGCCGGAGCGCGTTCCCGGATCCAAGGCCTCCGGCGTCATTCACGACCGAGAGTTCCGGGGTGGTACTGTCGTAATACCAGACGCCCCCCTGGGTGTCGCCTCCGCTGGTGTTCGAGCGGCTTCCGTCCGTGAACGGCTCATTCAGCACCACGCCCGCCCGCGCCGTCACTCCGAAGGCGAAGACAGACACCGCTGCCAGATTGGACAACCAGGAATATTTGGCCATGCATTCCAGTAGCTGTCCATCCCCTGCTTGTCAATCCGAGACGGGCTTCTCCGTTACGGCAGGGCGTAGCCCAGGAGCTGCTCGCGGATCTGTCCCTCGCAGGAGGAAGCGGGGGAGATGAAGTGATCCTGTCCGGTGGAGCCGATGCGGCAGCGGTAGAGCGGAACGCTGCCCGGGACTTGGGCCGTGTGGATGTAGCCCACGGGGCCGAGCGGCTGGAGTCCCTCGCAGTTCACATCTGGCGACAGCAGGTTGTGATTGCCCACGCGGCACTCGTAGAGCATGCGCGTGCCCGGCTGGGGATCGCGCCACAGGTGCCACGAGGACTCGGCGGCGAAGCCCGGGGGCAACAGGCGCGAGGTGGCCCAGTGGCCCCGGCTCTGGAGGTAGCCCCGTTGCAGGCGCGTGTAGGGCAGGTGCTCGAAGCCACAGGACAGCCGGGGCGGAGAGAGATCGTTCCGGTTGGCCAGCGCCCAGGTGCTCCACGCCGGCTTGGCGCTGCCGTCCGTGCGGCGCAGCCCGACGCCCAGCCCCTGCGCGGTCTCGACCGGGTGATCCGACATCCGATGGTAGATGTAGCTCTCCACGCCAGGCGTCCCCAGCACGGCGCGGAAGGAGTCACACACGCCGCTGCTCTGCGCCGCCTCCGAGGAGTGGGGGGACTGGGAATTGACGCCGCTCTCGGTGAGCTGGAGCTCCCAGGCCGAGGGCACGTTCGGGAACGTCTTGCGCAGCCAGCCCGCGAGGACCCCGAGGTTGCCGTACGTTACCCGCGGATAGTCATCCGCGGAGAACTGGGGGCGGGTGAGATCGGGCGGATAGGGGTGGTAGGCCACGCGCCAGGCGCGCGAGCCCACCCGCGCCGCGAAGCCGCTCAGGAACGTCATGCCCGACAGCAGCGGCTCGGCCGCGCCGGGCTGGTCGAACTCGGGGCCGAAGTGGTGCTCGAGCGAGATGAGCACCTTGGCGGCGGGCTGGGCGGCGATCACCCGATCATAGGCCGCGTTGTAGTTGGCGGCGTAGGTGTCCATCCACGTCTGGGCATTGCACGCTCCCGCGCCTTGTCCGCAGCCCACGTCGAACCAGACATTCGAGTTCACCTCGTTGTGGATGACGAAGTCCGCGATGCGGCCGTGGCCGTTCTCCCCGTTGTAGAGCCAGGCGAGCATGCCCGCGAACCGCCCGTAGTCCGCCGCGTTGTTGGGCGCGCAGAAGATCTCGAAGCCCGCCGCGGCGGGCGTGCACACCCGGCCCGCGCGAGCCCACGCCGGCACGCCGTACACCACCGCCGTCACCACCAGTCCGCGCGCCGTCCAGGTCCGGATGGCGGCATCCACCGCCGCGTCCACCACGAAGCACCGGCCGTCGTACTGCACCTCGCTCGAGGCGCATGGGGCGGCCTTCGGACTCGGCTCCCAGGTGAGCCAGGTCAGGTTCATCGCCACGCCGCCCGTGTTGTTGCCCACCACCTCGTCTGGGTTGGGCCAGAAGTCGGGCTGGAGACCCTTGATGCGGTACGCGCTCCGGGTCGGGTAGGGAAGGGCCGCGGAGGCGGGTTCTCCCCAGCACACGAGCCCCAGCAACAAGAGAAGGGTAAGGCGGAACGGCTTGGCGGCGGTCATCAAGGCCTCTCGTTCAAGACGAGAGGTCTGAATACACGAATTCCTTGAATTCTTGAATCCCTAAAATCGCACGAGTTCCTATTCCAGTGCTCCTCCTGAAATCGGCACCGCCAGCTCCGCCCTGTCAGTACCCGGGAAGGCAGGCCAGGCTCTCGCCACCTCGCCCCGTGTGGCCTCCTCCCGCCCGGTTCACTCACAGCTCGAAGATGTCCACACCATCCAGGGAGGGCCTTCGATGCACTTCCCCGAGCCCGCGAGGCGACACTGAATATTCCCATGCGCAGGCCCACCGTCTTCATCAGCTACAGCCACGAGGACGAGGCGTGGAAGGAGCGTGTCTCGACCCATCTGACCGTCCTCCACGAGTCCCTGGTGGCCTGGGACGACTCCCTCATCGAGACAGGTGCTGACTGGCGGGCGGAACTCGAGCAGGCGATCAGCGATGCTGGCGCGGCGGTGCTGCTGATCTCGGCCCACTTCCTGAGTTCGAGGTTCATCCTCGAGGAAGAAGTGCCCCGGCTCCTCCAGCGCCGGGCGGACAGCGGGCTTCACCTCATTCCCCTGCTACTCTCGCCCTGTGACTGGGAAGCCGCCGAGTGGCTTCAGCGGTTGCAGCTTCGCCCCAGGGGGGCTCGAGCCCTGTCGGAGCAGAGCAGGCATGCCTTCGATGCGGAGCTCGCCTCCCTGGCCAAGGAGCTTCGCCTGCTCACGAGCAGGTCGGTCCAGGACGTCGTTCCCGCGCCGTACTTTTCGCGGCCGGTCGATGTCTCCATCTCCAGGCTGCCCCTCTCCGGGGAGTATCTGTTTGGCCGCGAGCGGGAGCTGGCGCTGCTCGATGGTGCGTGGGCCGATCCGGACACCCACGTCATCAGCCTGGTGGCCTGGGGCGGAGTGGGTAAGTCCAGTCTGGTGAATCAATGGCTGGGAAAGCTGGCGATGAACCATTACCGCGGGGCGCACCGGGTCTATGGCTGGTCCTTCTTCAGCGAGGGCCAGCGGGACACGACGGCCCTGGCCCATGACTTCCTGTCCGAGGCGCTCAAGCGGATGGGCGACCCCGCTCCGACCCAGGGCGCGGTCTGGGAGCGCGGTGAGCGGCTGGCCAGGTACATCCAGCAAGAGCGGATGCTGCTCATCCTGGACGGGCTGGAGCCGCTGCAGGCCCAGCCGGGACCCACCTGGGGTCGGCTCAAGGATCCCGGGCTGGCGGTCCTCGTTCGCGAGCTGGCCTTCTTCAACCCCGGGTTGTGCGTCATCACCTCGCGCGTTCGCGTCACCGACATCAATCACTTCCGCAACACCACCGCACCCGTCATCGAGCTGGAGGGAGTCTCGGAGGTGGCGGGGGCGGAGTTGCTCCGGAGCCTGGGGGTGAGTGGCTCTCAAGAGGAGTTGCAACAGGCCTCACGCGAGTTCGGCGGGCACGGCCTGGCCCTCAACCTGCTGGGGACCTACCTGAGCAATGCCTGCAACGGAGACATCCGCACCCGGAGCGAACTCCACATCTTCGAGGAGAGCCTCGAGGAGGGACAGCAAGCCGAGGCGATGCTCCAGTCCTACGAGACCTGGTTCGGAGAGGAGCGGCCAGAGCTCGCGGTCCTCCGGATGCTCGGACTGTTCGACCGCCCCGTCGAATCGGAGTGGATGGACGCCTTGCTCGCGCCACCGGCCATTCCGGGGCTGACCGCACCGCTGGTCGGGCTGAGCGAGCCCGCGTGGCAGCGGGTGTTGTCCCACCTGCGCCAGGCCCAGTTGCTGGCGAAGGCGAGCGCGCCGAACCTGGACATGCTCGATACCCACCCGTTGGTTCGCGCCTACTTCGGCCATCAACTCAAGGCACGCCTCCCGGAGGCCTGGAAGCAGGGAAACGACCGACTCTACGAGTACTTCGCCTCTCAGGCCCGGTCTTTGTCTCCCACCTCCGAGGCACGCGGCCCGCTCCAACTCGCGATCGCCCACGGATGCCGGGCGGGCCGCCATGAGGAGGTCTTCGAGCAGTTGTTCATCAAGCGGCTCGTGCGCGGAACGGACCTCTCCATGCTGTGGATGGGGGGCTTCGACCGGGCCTCGGAGTTCCTGGCGGCGCTCGCCCACTTCTTCGAGCCCCCCTGGAGGACGCCGGTCGCGGTCTTCCCCGATGAACTCAATCTCAAGATGCATTGGAACGCCGCGGAACTCCTCATGTACCTGGGCCGCATGCCCGAGGCCGTCGAGCCCCTGTTGGGCGCGCTGGACAACCCGCGGCTGCACGATCATCCCCACCAGGCCGCCTATATCTTCGGCGATCTGTGCCTGGTGTACGTCTTCCTCGGCGAGCTGGAACGGGCCGTCCAGTACGGCGAGCGCGCCGTCGGATTGTCGCGAGAGACGGGGGTTGCCTGGCAACGCAGCAGCCAGTTCGCCAACCTCGCCTGGGCGCTCACTCAGTGTGGCCGCTCGGCGGAGGCCGAGGAGTTCTTCCTCCACGCCGCCTCCCTGCCACGGGGCGAGGACTGGCTGAAGTTTTTCTTCGACGACCTCGAGTATTGCGATCTGCTGCTGGATCAGGGCCGCTCCCAGGAGGTGTTCCGCCGGCTCGGTCCCTATGTGGAATGGGCGCGGTCGTCAGGCAGCCGGCAGCTCATGGGCATGCTCCAGTTGTGCCTGGGCAGAGCCCACCTGCGGCGGCGCGAGGAGGCTCCGGAGTCTCTCGGCCTGGCGCTGGAGTTCCTGAGCGAAGGCATCCTGCTGATGCGCAAGGTAGGGACGCCGGTGCTGATAACCCCCGCCTTGACCAGCCGGGCCGCGGTCCACCGGCTGCGGGGCTCGTTCGAGCTGGCGTGGAGAGACCTCGATGAGGCGCTCTTCATCTGCACCGGGGCGGGAGCACGGCTGTTCCAGGTGGATTTGCGTCTCGAGAGGTGCCGCTTGTTCCTGGCGATGGAGAAGCTCGCGCAGGCACGCTCGGAACTGGGTGCCGCCCGGAAGCTCCTCCTGCAGCGGGGCTACCATCGCCGGGATAGGGAACTGGCCGAGTTGATCGCACAGGTGGGCACACCTTCGATGGTGTCCGTGGGCCCGGGCGCCGGATCGCTCCCACGAGGGTAGTGGTGCCCGACGGGGACTCGTCGTGCATGCTCGCCATTCATCGAGAGGAAGGACACCGGCCGCATACATAGACCCGGCTTGCCACGGCGCTCATGGCTCGCGAGTCTCCTTGCCGTCGCGCCGTCCGGCTGCTAGCCATGAGTCATTCCGTTGGGGTGCCCCTTCCCGGGGGCTGAGAGGCCAGGTGCCAACCCATCGAACCTGATCCGGCTAGGACCGGCGTAGGGAACGGAGAGCAGCCCGGGCACGCGCGATCTCTCGGTCGTGGCCCCGACGCTTCCTCTGAACCCCCGCCGGTTCGAAGAGAGGAAGCGCGATGCGAACGCCCACCACCCGGTACACGATCCTCGGCGCCGGGGTCATGGGTCTGTGCACCGCCGTCGAACTCGCGAGCCGCGGCGTGCGGGTGACGCTGGTCGATCCCCGGCCCGAACCGGGCCCTCATGCCTGTTCCTGGTGGGCGGGTGGGATGCTCGCCCCCTTCTGCGAGGGCGAGACGGCCGAAGAGCCGGTGATCCGGCTCGGCCAGACCGCCGCCGACTGGTGGGCGGCACAGGGAGTGGAGGTCATCCGCCGCGGCACGCTGGTCCTCGCCCTGGGCCGCGACCGGGCCGAGCTCGACCGCTTCGCCGCCCGGACGCGGGAGCACCAGTGGATGGGAGGCGAGGCGCTCGCCGCGCTCGAACCCGATCTCGACGGCCGCTTCCCTCGCGGGCTCTTCTTCCCGACCGAGGCGCATCTGACGCCGCGCGTGGCCCTCTGCTCCCTGCGCGCCCGTGCCGCGGCGCTCGGCGTCGCCTTCGTGGAGACCGCGCCCGAGGGCCAGCGCATCGACTGCCGGGGCCTCGCCGCGCGCGACGCGCTCCCCGAGCTGCGCGGCGTGAAGGGCGAGATGCTCGTGCTGCGCCTGCCCGACCTTGCCCTCTCGCGCCCGATCCGGCTCCTCCACCCGCGCATCCCGGTCTACCTCGTCCCCCGCGGCGGTGGGGTCTACATGCTCGGCGCCACGATGATCGAAAGCGCCGAGCGCGGGCGCGCGAGCGTCCGCTCGGTCCTGGAACTCCTCAGCGCCGCCTATGCGTTGCACCCGGCCTTCGGCGAGGCCGAGATCCTCGAGATCGGCACCGATGCGCGGCCCGCCTTCCCCGACAACGTCCCGCGCCTCCTCTGGCGCGACGGCACGCTCTTCCTCAACGGCCTCTACCGCCACGGCTACCTGATGGCGCCGGTCCTGGCGCGGATGGCGGCCGACCACCTTCTGTCCGGCGAACCCGTGGAGCTCCTGCAATGAAGATCACCGTGAACGGCGAGACACGCGAGACGGCGAGCGAGACACTCGGCGCGCTCCTCCTTGAACTGGGCCATGGCGATGCCAGGGTCGCGACCGCGGTGAACGAGGCCTTCGTGCCCGCCGCCGCGCGCAACGGGTTGCGGCTCGCCGCGGGCGACCGGGTGGAGATCGTGACGCCCCGGCAGGGAGGCTGAGCCGATGCCCGTCTTCTACGGAACCAAAGTCGCCTCGCCCCTGATGCTCGGCACCGCGCAATATCCCTCGCCCGCCGTTCTGGCCGAGTCCTTCCGCCGTTCGGGCGCGGGCGTCGCCACCGTCTCGGTCCGCCGCGAGGCGGGGGGCGAGCGGGCGGGACAGGCATTCTGGCGCCTGATCGCGGGGCTCGGCGTGCGGGTGCTCCCCAACACCGCTGGCTGCCACAGCGCCCGCGAAGCGGTCACCACGGCCCAGATGGCGCGCGAGCTCTTCGAGACCGACTGGATCAAGCTCGAGGTGATCGGCAACGCCGACACGCTCCAGCCCGATCCCTTCGGCCTGGTCGAGGCGGCGCGGATCCTCGTGGCCGAGGGCTTCAAGGTCTTCCCCTACATGACGGAGGATCTGGTGCTCGCCGATCGCCTCTTGGCGGCGGGCTGCGAGGTACTGATGCCCTGGGGCGCGCCGATCGGGACGGGGCTGGGGCTGCTCAATCCCTATGGGCTGCGCAGCCTGCGCGCACACTTCCCGGACGTGCCGATGGTGATCGACGCGGGGCTGGGCCTGCCGAGCCAGGCGGCCGCGGCGATGGAGATGGGCTTCGACGCGGTGCTGCTGAACACCGCCGTCGCCAAGGCGGGCGATCCCGCGGCGATGGCCGAGGGCTTCGCGAAGGCACTGGAGGCCGGGCGCCTCGCCCGTGGCGCCGACCCGATGCCGCCGCGCGACATGGCCGCCCCCTCCACCCCCGTGATTGGAAAGGCCTTCCTGTGACGCTCGACCGCTTCTACCCGATCTTCGACGACGTGGCCTGGCTGCCCCGGGCGCTCCCCCTGGGCGTGAAGCTCGTCCAACTCCGTCTCAAGGACCGCGCGCCGGACGACCTGCGCCGCCAGATCGCCGCCGCCCGCGACCTCTGTCGCGAGGCCGGCGCCGTGCTGGTGGTCAACGATCACTGGCGGCTCGCCATCGAGGAGGGCTGCGACTGGCTGCATCTGGGGCAGGAGGATCTGGACGGCGCCGACCTGCCCGCCATCCGCCGCGCGGGGCTGCGCCTCGGCATCAGCACCCATGACCCCGCCGAACTCGACCGCGCCCTCTCGCTCGCGCCCGACTACGTCGCGCTGGGTCCGGTCTATCCCACCCTTCTCAAGCAGATGAAGTGGCACCAGCAGGGGCTGGAGCGGGTGACGGAATGGAAGCGCCGGATCGGCGACATTCCCCTCGTCGCCATCGGCGGCATGCGCACCGACCGCGCCCCGGGCGTCTTCGCGGCGGGGGCCGACATCGTCTCGGTCGTGACCGACATCTCGCTGAACCCCCATCCCGAGGCGCGGATCGCCCAATGGCTCGAGGTGACGCGATGAGCCGCTATGCCCGCCAGACCGCCGTGCTGGGGGAGGGCGCTCAGCAGCGGCTCCAGGCGGCGCGGCTCCTCGTCGTGGGGGCGGGGGGCCTCGGCGCGCCGGTGCTGCAATACCTCGTCGGAGCGGGGGTGGGGCACATCCGCCTCGTCGAACCCGACCGGGTGGAGGAGAGCAACCTGCACCGCCAGACGCTCTTCCGCATGGGCGACCTTGGCCAGCCCAAGGCCGAAGCTTGTGCCCGCCACCTCGCCGGGCTCAACCCGGAGAGCGTGGTGGAGCCCGTGATGGCCGCGCTGGAGCCCGCCAACGCCCCCACGCTCATCGAGGGCTGCGAGCTGATCCTCGACTGCGCCGACAGCTTCGCGGTCAGTTACATCCTCTCGGACCTGTGCCTCGCGCGGGGCCTGCCGTTCCTCTCCGCCTCCGTCACGGGGCGCGAGGGCCATGCGGGCGGCTTCTGCGGCGGCGCGCCGAGTCTGCGCGCGGTCTTCCCCGACCTGCCGCGGCGGATGGGCAGCTGTGCCGAAACGGGCGTTCTCGGCCCCGTCGTGGGCGTGATTGGTTCGCTGCAGGCGCAGATGGCGCTGGCGCTGCTGGCGGGGGAGACGGGCGTCCTCGGGCGGCTCGTCACCTTTGACGCCGCGACCTTCCGCGCGGGCGGCTTCCGCTTCGACGGGGCGGAGGAGCCCGCGCATGCGCCGCGCTTCGTCTCCCCCTCGGAGATCAAGCGAGGAGACCTGACCATCGACCTGCGCGGGGCGGAGGAGGCCCCGCTGATCCACCCCGCCGCGCGGCGCCTGACCGTGGCCCAGGTCGGCCCTGGCATGGACCTGCCCGAACCCGGCCAGCGCGCCGTGCTCGTCTGCCGCTCCGGCCTCCGCGCCTGGAGGGCGGCGGAACGCCTCGCCGCGATCTGGCCCGGAGACATCGCCCTCGTCGCCGCGGGCGACCGCGTGGGAGAGCCATCATGAGAATCGAGCCCGCCGCGGTGGATGGGGCTTGTGCGGCGGATGTTCCAGTTCGTGGAAACCAGCGCCGCGGCCTGTCCGGCGCGGACCCGCTCAGTAGTCGTAGCGGGTCTTGGCGTCGAGAGGCCCGGAGAAGGAGTAGCCTACCTTGCCGTTGTCGACGTAGCCCTTGAGATACTCGTAGCCCTGTCCCGGAGAGGTCACGTAGAGAGAACCCTTGCATCCGGCGCACGTGGGATCGCCATTCTTGAACACGTCCCACTCGCCATTGACTGTATTGGCGTCGCTGGAGGTGATGCGCACCAACTTGAGTTCGAACATGTGGCCTGTACCGTCCTTTGTACCGACCTTCGTGCTCAGGTTGCCGAATCCGTGCAACGAGTTCTCCTGCCAGCTGAACGTCACGGAGGACGAGCCCACCGTGTAGTCGATGTGCTGGTTCTGGGCGTTGCGCTCGGAGAAGAAGTCGAGGGCCGACGAGCGGACGTTGTGGACCGGCAGGCCGTAGCTCCAGGCCAGGATCGGAATCGCCACGGTGACGGCGGCCAGTCCGTTGAAAACAGTCGGGGACATGTTGCGCAGCATGGTTCTCCTTGAGGGTGAGATGAGGGCCGATAGTCTCCTACCAGCCGTGATGCTCCAAGCACCTGGAATGCCAACGGTTGGACACAGCCAAGCCGCTGGAATTCCTGGTGGCCTGCCTGCCTGCTCTCCGTGAAGTGACGAATATGGCCAGCGGAGTGACCAAATTTGTCAGGAGCGTGCGCGCTCGTCAGCGCGAAGGCTCACGCGGCCGGCGTCACCTGGGGATGGAGCTCTCTGATCGCCTGGCGCGTGGAGGCATGCCCCACGCGCGCAAGTGGCCCCTGCTCCTCCTATTACATCTGGGTCCAGCACACAGGGCCTGGCGATGCTGCTGGATGGGAATGCTGTTGTTCCTTGGGCGGGAATTTTCATCTGGCAAACATATACTTCGGGTCATCCAGGTTCGTATTTTGTTGTTCAGGATGATGGCAATCGGGTTGTCTACCCGCCTGGGTTTGTACCTCTTTGGAATTCAGGTGCTGGCGGACATTGATCCTTTACGCGCTGCGCGCCCGGACACGCCTCTCTTCTTTTGTCGGTAGGGCACGTCCTGAAGATGTTTGTGTCAGGAGTGTCACGGCCTGCTCCGCCGCCCATACAGCGTGCTCCGTAGCGGGCTCGCCAACAGGGCTGGGCGTCAGGCGCATGCCGGGGAGATGGCCCCTCGGGCATCCTCCCCCACCCGCACCTCCGACCCCGGACCCGCCCCGCTCCTTCTGGCGGGACGTACGGGCGACCTTCTCGCCCCCTGGAGAGCTTCATACGAAGTCACTCATCGCAAGCATCCTCGGGATCGCGGTGGCGGCGCTGCACTGCTCGAGCCTGTTCTGCGTCCACGTCCAACTCCTCGGCCTATCGCCGCGGAGCCCGTCCCAGAGGAAGAAGGATTGAAGTACAGGGAATTTCTTGGTAAGCTTGATTTCCATCGTTCATTACCCTTTAGGAGAAAAATGAAACGACAACTCACGACTCTAGCCACAGCGGTGGTCGTGCTTCTCGGTTTTGGACCCGTCAGCGCCAGCGCAGCTGTTGTCAACTTCAGCGTTATCTCGTCCGACGTCACTGTGACGGGCAACACCGCCGTGGCTACCGCTTCCATCTCCGCGTCCGCGCGCGAGCAGGTCGAGGAGTACAAGGTCTGTGTGAGCCCCTACAGCGGTGGAGCGCTGGACTTCTCGAAGCGCACGAACGTCTATGTCAACACCGCAGCTCAGGGGGGAACCTCCTACACCTCGGCGTCCAAGACGTTCGCCAACGGGACGTATCAGTACGCTCCCTGTGTCCTGAATGATGGTGTCTGGTACGTCCTCGGTGGGACTCCCTACAAGACCTTCACCGTTCCCCAAGCCACGCCCCCTCCGGCCTCTGTGACCTTCACGGAAAACAGCCTGTCGGCCACGGTCAACGGAACCTCGGTCACCGTGAACGGCAACATCAAGGCTTCCAGCTCGGTCACCGTGCAGGAGGTCGGGATCTTCGCCACCCACACTGACGGCACGGTCTACGACATCGCCAAGCAGATCAACGTGGTTGTCCCTACAACTGGGCTCGCGCTCACCGGCACGATGACCGTCAAGCCCGGAACGTACACCTACGCTCTGTTTGTCGGGTACAACAACACGTGGCCGGACATGCCGGACAAGTCCTTCACCGTGAGCGGAACCACCACGCCGCCCACTTCGAGGGCACCTGTCGGTAATCTCCCCGGCTGGACTCAGAACATGGTCCAGGACTTTGACACCGCGGCGTCAACGGGAACCGGTACCGGCTCGTTCATGAGCACCTACGCGAACTCGTGGCAGCCCTACGATGACGCCGGTATCTACTGGCCTCGCGCGCTCATCAACGCCCATGACGGGATGATGGACATCAACCTCGATGGTGACCGTGGTGCTGCTGGTGTGTTCGGTCCTCCGAACCGCGCATGGGGACACCTGTACGGGCGCTATTCGATCCGATTCAAGGCGGTTGACGCTGAGGGCAACGGAACGGCGATGATGGTTTGGCCTGCGTCTGACTACTGGCCGGACGGGGAGATCGACTTCCCTGAGGGACCGCTCGACGGCTACTTCAACATCTACCACCACCCGACCCCTTGTGATGACGACGACGGCGACCCTGTACCGCACTGCGGCTCCTCGGACAGCCTGACCAACATCGCCACCTTCGAGGACTGGCACGTCGCCACGACCGAGTGGACTCCCACGAGCGTCAAGTACTACGTGGACGGAACTCTGGTGAAGACGGTCACGCACGACATCCCCACCACCAACCACCGCTGGACAATTCAGGTCGCGCCTGACCGCTCAAACGCTCAGTCGGGACACCTGCTGATCGACTGGGTTACCAGCTACACTTACACCCCGTAACAACTACCTGCTGAACCAAGAGGGACCGAGCATCGCGCTCGGTCCCTCTTTCATGTGGGGAGCCGTAATGGCAAACAGAAGGTCGAGCGAAAGCTTCGTGATTTCGAGCAGCGCGAAATACTTGCGCTACCAATTCTAATCACCAGGGCAGCACAGCGGACGCCTTGGGCCAGTGCGGGTACCAGGGCACGGACTTCCTCCCCAGGGTTCGTGAGGGACTCCGTCCACGAGAAGGCTGCCCGCTCGTGAGAGGGTGAGCACCTGATTTTATTCTCCGGGCCCGTTCTCCCCGTGGGCCGATGACCGTGGAGCGACCGGCCTGCCGAGGCACCCGTGGCCACCCATTGCCGTCCGGCGAGGAGGGCCCAGTTTGCCCTGGACTCGCGAGGCCTCCGGGCATCGCGGGCCCCACGTGACACCGAGAGGTAGCTGCAACGGAAACGTCACCGTCACGTGACACGTACGCGCAACCACGAGGAGACACACGTCATGGCGAACAGGGACTACGAGACGCGTCGGTATCTGGGAGAAGACCGGGAGCGCTGGTCGGGCCGGGAGCGGGACTCCGACGAGGGCTTCCGGGGCAGTGACATTGGGCCGAGGCAGGAGCGCGGTCCGTGGCAGGGCGGCCAGGGGTACTCGGTCGGCAACCGCGGGTTCGAGGACTACGGCCGGGGTCCCCGCGAGGACTCCAGCCGCTATTCCCGTGACTTCGGCCAGGGCAATTACAACCAGGGGAATTACAACCAGGGCGATTATAACCAAGGTCACTACAACCCTTCGGGCTACTCCACCTCGCGGGGCAACTTCGGAGGCGGGTACTCCGAACGCGACCTCGGGTACGACCGGGACAATGGGAATTACGGGATGCGCGACAGGAACGAGGGCCTCTACGGCCGCCGCGACATCAACGAGCGCGGCCCGATCGAGCGGCTCGGCGACCGGTTCCGCGAGGGTCTGCGCAAGCTGGGCAAGGGGCCCAAGGCCTACACGCGCTCGGATGACCGCATCCGCGAGGACATCTACGACCGGCTCATGCACGGGTGGGTGAACGCCGAGCACGTGGAGGTGCAGGTGAAGAGCGGCGAAGTCACGCTGACCGGCCTGGTCGAGGATCGCCGCGACAAGCGCACCATCGAGGACATCATCGAGGATGTCCTCGGCGTGAAGGACGTGCACAACCAGCTCAAGGTGGGCAGTGCCGAGCAATTCAACACCGGGATCTCCGGCACCTCGGTGACGAAGGTCGCCCGCTCGTAGCGCGGGAGGCATGGCGGGCTCCCCGCGACCGCGCGGGGGCCGCCGCGTGACTTGCCTTGCCCTGGCCCTCCACCACCGAGGTGGATGCGCGCGGGTGCAGCCGCGGATTATAGAAGGCCCTCCATTTCTGGAGCCTTGGAGGGACGTAGCGGATGACACCGGGAAACATGCGAGAGAAGGTCTGCCTCATCACGGGTGCCACCTCGGGCATCGGGCTGGAGTCCGCACGGGGGCTCGCGGGCCAGGGGGCCACGGTGGTCCTGGCGGGACGGGATCCGGGCCGGGGTGAGGCCGCGCTCGCGGAGATCCGCCGCACGGTCCCCGACGCGAAGCTGGATCTGATGCTCGCGGACCTCACCTCGCTGGCCTCCGTCCGCAAGCTCGCGGAGGACTTCCAGCGCAAGTACTCGCGGCTGGATGTGCTGCTCAACAACGCGGGCCTCATCATCGACCGGCGCAAGGTGACCGCGGACGGCTTCGAGGCCACCTTCGCCACCAATCACCTCGCGCACTTCCTGCTCACCCACCAACTGCTGGAACTGCTCGAGGCCAGCGGCACCTCTCGCGTGGTGAACGTCTCCTCCGAGGGCCACCGCATGGGCTCGCTCGACTTCCTCGACGACTTGCAGGCCGAGCGGGGCGGCTACAGCGGAATGAAGGTGTACGGCAACTCGAAGCTGGCCAACATCCTCTTCACGCGCGGCCTGAAGCGACGGCTGGAAGGCACGAAGGTGACCACCAACAGCCTGCACCCGGGCGTGGTGCGCACCGGCTTCGCCCTCAACTCCGAGGGCATCCTGAAGCACCTGATCAAGCTGGCCGCGCCCTTCATGCTCTCGGCCGAGGGCGGCGCCCGCACGTCGGTGTACCTGGCCTCCTCGCCCGAGGTGGAGGGCGTGAGCGGCAGGTACTTCATCAAGAGCAGGGTGGCCAAGGAGTCCCGGGCCGCCCAGGACGACGACGCCGCCGAGGAGCTGTGGCGGAAGAGCGCCGAGCTGACAGGCGTTGGACGATGAACGACTGCCTCCAAACGTGAACCATCCGACGGCGTCCTCGGCCGGGCGAACATGGGCCTCGCGCGTGGCACCTGTGCCACGGTGGGTCCGTGGCTTCCGACCCGACCCGGAGTGCGACCCCGACCTCGTCGTCCCGTGTGCGCCTGCTCGGACTGCTCGCCGGGCCGCTCGCCGCCGCGGCCCTGCTGCTCATCCCCTCGGGGCTCCACGAGGTCCCCGGTGCCGGCCACCGCCCGGCGGCGGCCGCCGCCGTGGCCGCCTGGATGGCCCTCTGGTGGTTCACCGAGGCCGTCCCCATGGCCTGGACCTCCCTGCTCCCGCTCGTCCTCTTCCCCTCGCTGGGCGTCTTCGGCGTGCGCGGCCTTCCCTCCTCCGTGGGCCGCTCCGCCTTGCCCTACGTGGACCCCTACATCTTCCTCTTCCTGGGGGGTATGGCCCTGGGCGCCGCCCTGGAGCAGTGGCACCTGCACCGGCGCATCGCCCTGCTCATCATGCGCACCATCGGCACCGAGCCCCAGCGGTTGCTGCTCGGCATGCTCCTGGCCACCGCGTCCGTCTCGCTGTGGATCTCCAACACCGCCACCGCCGTGATGATGGTGCCCATCGGCATGGCGCTCGTCTCCCAGCTCGAGTCCACCGAGGGCCGCCGGCTCGGGCATTTCGGCGCCGCGCTGATGCTCTCGGTCGCCTACGGCTCCAACATCGGAGGGATTGGCACGAAGATCGGCAGTCCCACCAACTCCGTCTTCGCGGGCGTGGCCTCGCGGCGGCTGGCCACCGAAGTGGGCTTTCTCGAGTACATGGTGGCGGCCCTGCCCTTCGTCCTCCTCTTCCTGCCGCTCGTCTGGTGGGTGCTGTGGCGCGAGGGACGCCTGGACGCGCTCGGCCCCGGGCGGGGCTCGGACCTCATTGAGCGGGAACTGGCCGCGCTCGGGCCCCTGTCGGGGGGCGAGAAGGTGGTGGGCTCCGTCTTCCTGGTGGCCGCGGCACTGTGGATGGGCGGGGACTTCTTGCGCGACGTGCTGACCCCGTGGGTGGCCTCGGCCTTCGGGGGCTTCAAACTGCTGGGGAAGCATTACGAGGCGGCCGTGGCGATGCTCGCCGCCGGGACGCTGGTGTTGCTGGGGCGGCTGTCCCGAGGAGCACTGGCCCGGGTGCCCTGGGACACACTGCTGCTGTTGGGAGGAGGCTTCGCGCTCGCCGCTGGCATCGAGGGCAGCGGCCTGTCCTCCTACCTGGGGGGGCGCCTGGCGGGTCTGGAGTCCCTGGGCCTCCTCGCGCAGTACGGCGCCGTGGCCCTGTCCACCGTGGCCCTGTCCGCCGTGGCCTCCAACACCGCCACCGTGAACGTGCTGCTCAACGTGCTGCCCGGCTCGCTCCCCCTGCTCGCGGTGAGCGCCTTCGCCGCGTCGTGCGACTTCGCCCTGCCCGCGGGCACTCCGCCCAACGCCATCGTCTTCGGCAGCGGCTATGTGCGCCTGCCCACGATGATGAAGCGCGGCGGGGCGTTGGATCTGCTCGCCTCCGCCGTGCTCACCCTCTATGGGCTCGTCTGGGTTCGCTTCGTGCTCGGCTGAGCGCGGACGGTCCCTTGTCGCGCGCCGCCGTGGCCACCCCGTTCGTTGGCGCTACGGCCGCCAGGCGTAGGGCGGCGCGATCGTGACGTCCGTCGGGTTCGAGAGGGACGGGGTGCTCGAGTCGACGAAACCGGAGTAGGAGCCGCTCGACTTGTTCAGGCCCACGCCCCGGTATTCGACATCACCGAAGACCTGCGCCGTGCCCGAGACCGACTGCTGGCCCTCGTAGAAGCCGAGCGGGTAGAACGTGGAGGCGACCCTGGCCGAGCCGCTCACGCCGAAGCCGTTCGTCAGCACCGACAGCCCGGTGACGGTGCCGCCGGAGACGTTGCCCGACAGGACCACCGCGTGATCCTCGATGCGCGCCGAGCCGCTCACGCTCCCGCCGAGCACCTGCGCGTAGGGGCCGACGTACACGCTCGCCGGAACGCTGCTGGTGACGCAGCCGCCGCCGTTCGAGTGACGCTTCGTTCCCGTGGGGCAGGCGTCCTGGCTGCCGTTCTTGAACCCCTCGGGCCAGGCATTCGCGAGCTGCACCATCCAGGGGTAGCGATGAATGGTGTTGTACATCTGGTCCCAGACGATCTGCTTCTGCACCGCGGGCGTTCCGACCACGACGAGGAAGAGCGATTCGCCGGGAGTGATGCAGAACTCGAGCGTGCTGTCCGAGCCGCGCTGCATGGCGCTATAGCGTGGCGTGGTGATGGCGCTGTCCGTGGCGACGAGCCCCCAGCGCCAATCGGAGTCCGCTCCGCTCTGCGTCACGCCGCGGAAGGTCACGGTCACGCTCGTGGCGCCCGTTTCCGGGTAGAGCCGCACGATGTTGTAGCCCCAGCGCTGCGGCGCCCAGTTGCTCGGCGTCACGAAGCGCCGATTCGTCGCGTAGTTCCCGTCCAGCGGTTCGAGCTGGGTCAGCCGCAGGCGCTGCTCCGGCCTCGACTTCGTCGTGATCGAGCCATACCGCGCGCGGTAGGTCGGGCCCTGGTTGCCTCCGCTGGTGGGGGGCGGATCCTTGTAATCCCAGGTCACGTTGTGCATCGCCCACTCGCCGAAGAAGTCGTTCAGCTGGCTGATGTTCCAGCCGCGCGTCTTCATGATTTGCGAGAAGGGATCGTTGCTCGGGCTGCTCGTCCAGATTTCGTTGACCGCGCTGTAGCAGTATTTGTCCTTCAAGAACTCCATGAACTGCCAGTTGCAATAACGGTCACGCGTCGAGCCCAGATAGACGTGCGGCGCGTTCACGGACATCTCGGAGCAGTGCACCTCGCCGCGGTACTCGGGGAGCTGGTGCGGCATGAAGTTGGCGTGGCTCTCGTAGATCCAGCCGCAGGTGTTCGACTGGTTGCACGTCATGCCTCCGCTCACGCTCTGCACGGCGTGCATGAACTCGTGCCCGAGCCCCCAGTGATCATTGAGCGCACCGGGGCCGATCCACATACCCATCCGCGTCGAGGACCAGGCGCCGCCGGAGAGACCCCATCCGGAATGCACGTGGATGCTGGCCTTGGTCTTGTTCGTCAGGTTGCAGAGCGGCTCCTTGAAGTAGATCGGCGAGCCGAAATAGAACTTCCAGATCGTGTTCTCGAGCGTGTCGAGCGCGGACTGGGCCGTGGAGTCGGAGATGGCCTCGTCCGAATAGATGGCGAAGTGCGCGGACTCCTTGATCAGCTTGAAGTTGGTGTGATCCGGATCCGGTCCGCCCGCCTTCCAGGTTCCCGCGGTGCAAGTCGGCGGAGCGGTCGGACAGCTCGTCGCCCAGGCCGTCGTCGTGGTTCCGGGATCACACGCGGTCGCCAGCTGGCTTTCGCCGCTGCCACTGGACTCGCTGCTGCCCGCCGTTTCGCCGCTGTTACATTCTCCGCTGGTGCATTCACCGGAGACGCCCTCTTCCCGCGTCGTGCCTTCGTCCGGAAGACATCCGGTTCCGAAGATGCCCAGCACGAGCAGCAGGGCAGGGGAACGCAAGCTCCTGTGGATGATCATGCTTTGACTCCTCCTCTTCTGTTCGGCGACTTGAATCCCTGGCGCATCCGGCCAAAGAAGGGCGGTAGTGCCTTGAGATGGGTATACCTCATCATATCAAGTAAAAGCCGTATAAAAAGCTTATGTATGAAAATGAGAAATCAAGAACGCACATCCTGCGACTCCAGAAGGCGGTCTCCGCGGCGAGTTGGGGTGCGAAGAGCACCTCCTTCCCGCGGTGTGGGCGATTGTGATGAGTCGCCGTACCCTGGCCCTACACCCAAGGAAGGAGAGGGAGACCCTACCGAATGGCAATGTCTTTCATTGATAGACCCCTGGAGAAGCGGATGAAGAGTTCATGAGCTTCGTACTCGTCATCAAGGACACCCAGGATGGAGATGCCGCTCATACCTGGCTACCCAAATCTGCTTCAGTCGCTGCTGGAAGAGAAAGCCTCCCTTACATCCAGGAAATTCAATCTAGAGGGTATACTTCATCAGCTCGAGAAGCTGGCGGGTGAGGAATCGCGTACACCCGAGGACATCACGGCCATCAAGTCAGCCGCGGAGGCACTCCACTTCGTGGACGGACGGGTGCTCAAGCGCCAGGGCCGGCTGACGGCCTTGGAGCCCGAGCGCATCGTCTCCGAGTCCTCGGCCGCCGCGCGGGCACTTCGCGCCCGTACGGGCTGGAGATGACGGCCCTACCCCTTCCGGGCGTGCGCCGCGGGAGTGTATCCGCCTGGGACCGTGCGGGAGGCGATGGCGAGCCGGTTCCACGCGTTGATGGTGACCACGGCGAGTGTCAGGTCGGCCAGTTCCCGTTCGGAGAAGTGCGGCTTCACGGCCTCATAGACGGAGTCCGGCACGTGTCCTTCCCCGAGGTGGGTGAGGGACTCGGTCCACGCGAAGGCCGCTCGCTCCCGGTCCGAGTAGTAGGGGCTCTCCTCCCAGGCATTCAGCCCGTACAGGCGCTGCTCCGTCTCTCCGAGCGCGCGTGCGTCCTTCCAGTGCATGTCGATGCAGTAGGCGCAGCCGTTGAGCTGAGAGGCTCGCAGCTTGATGAGATGGAGCAATCCCTCCTCCAGACCGCACTCGCTCAGGTACTTCTCGAGGCCCAGCATGGCCCGGTACGCCCCAGGGGAGACCGCCGCGACGTTGATGCGTGCTTTCATGTGCTTCCTCCTGGGAGGTTTCTAATGAGGGGCTCCTCCCCGGACGAGAGCCACTTGCACGCGAAGTCATGGGGCCACTTTGGGGAGCGGGGCGTCAGCGGAGGGCCTGGGCCAGCCTCCGGACTCCCTCGGAAATGTCCCGCTCCGGCACCCCGGCGTAGCCCAGCAGCAGTGCGCCACGTCCCGAGGTCTGGCGCCGGAACGCGGAGAGGGGGGAGGTGCGGATGCCCACGGAGGCCGCGCGCTCGGAGGCGATGCGATCATCCATTCCCCGGGGCAGCCAGCCTGTCAGGTGCATGCTTTCGAGGCATGGAGCGGTGACGGGTTTCTACCGCGACTCGAAGCCAGGGAAGGGAGGGAGGGGGGCCCTGGGGCGTGCGGGGTCGGGGTTCAGGGCGTGCCTGGGGAGGGGATGCCCGGCGGGGGCGGGAAGTCCTCCGGACGCTCCACCGAGAGGGCCTCTTGCACCGAGCGCAGGACCCGCCCATCGCGCAGCATCAGCGGGTGGAGGACGACGGGGATGGTGCGCTCCCTCGCTCCTGCGAGCTGGGAGGAGCGAGCGGGGAGGATCATCAGGTCGAGCGGCGTCCAGAGGGTGAAGACCTGGACGTCCCCGAAGGGGGCCTCATCCGCGGCGAGCCCCCGCAGCAGCTCGCTCCCGGGCCGCATGTCCCGTGCCCCGGGGTTGGCTCGCAGCCACCCCATCAGCGTTCCCGCATGGGGGCCGGAGATGGACACGAAGCGGCGCACGTGGTTGCGGCCCTCCAACCGCTGCAGGTAGTAGCGGCTGACGAGCGCCCCCATGCTGAAGGCCACCACGTCGACTCGCGCATGGCCCGTTCGCGCGCGCAGGTTGTTGGCCGCCTCGGCCACCTGCTCGGCCAGCACGGAGATGGGCGCCGCCCCGTTGTTGGGCTTCAGCTCGACGCGATGCACGTCCTGGAAACCGGCCCGCGTCAACCCGTCCGCGAGCGGCGCCAGGGAGCGCGCATCGTCATCGATGCCGTGCACCAGCAACACGGGCAACCGCTCGCGTGATGCCAGGGTGGTGTGCCTCAACGGGTTCTTCATCGTTCCCCCAGGGAGAGCGCTCAACCTACCGGGGCTCGTCGTTCCCGACATGCAACAAGTCCATCCGCGATCGATGACTCCCCGTGATGAGTCAAGAGGCGTGGAATGAAGCGTACTCTCCAGCGGCGGCCGGGTTCCTCGGGACGGGAGGAACAAACGTCACGGGCGTTGTTGACCCTGTGGGTGTGCTCCTGACCACGGGCGGGGTCCGATTGAGTGAGATGCGGCAGCGGGCGGCGCGACAATCGATGGAGCGGCTGCTGCGCTTGCAGAAGGTGACGAGTGAGCTGTCCCAGGCGCTCACGCCCGAGCAGGTGGCCAGTGTCATCGTCCGGCAGGCGGGGCCGGCCATGGGGGCGTGCGAGGCTTGCATCTATCTGCTCGCGGCGCCCGGGATGCTGCACCTGGTTCAAGCGATGGGGATGCCCGAGGCTGCACTCGAGCGCTGGCGTTGGCTGCCCGTGACCGAGCCCGTCCCCATCGCGCAGGCCGCGCGCACGGAGAAGCCCGTCTGGGTCGAGTCGCTGGCGTCCTTCCGCCAGCTCTACCCGGCCCTCGACGACATGCCGCTGAGCCAGAATGGCGCGTGGGCGTTCCTGCCGCTGCACGTGGAGCGACGGTTCCTGGGTGTGTTTGCGGTTGGCTTCCCGCTGGGGGGGGGCTTCACGGCGGAGGACAAGGACTTCGCCTGTCTCCTCTCCAGACAATGCGCGCAGGCGTTGGAGCGTGCCCTCCTCTATGCGCGCGAGCGGGAGTTGCGCGAGGAGGCGGAGCGGGCGCGGTCCGAGGCCGAGGAGCACCGCCGTTTGTTGGAATTGGAGCACCGCCGCCTCCAGGCCGTGCTCCAGCAACTGCCCCAAGGCGTCCTCCTCGCCGAAGCCCCGAGTGGCCGGATGGTGATGGCCAATGATCGGGCGCTGCGGCTCGGCAAATGTCCTCTCCCCGTGCAACTCGACTGGAGCCTGAAGGAGTACTCGGCCCTCCGTGGTTTCCACCCGGATGGGCGCCCCTATCCTCCGAGCGAGTGGCCCCTGGTTCGTGCCCTCTCTGGAGAGGTGGTGCGCGGCGATGTCATGGAATTTCCCGACACCGAGGGCTCCACGCTCACGCTCGAGGTGAGCGCTGGACCGGTGCGCGACGCGGAGGGCCAGGTGACGGCCGCGGTGGCCGTCCTCGATGACATCTCCGAGCGGTTGCGGATGGAGCGGGCCCTGCGCGAGGGGGAGTGTGTGTTCCGCCGCATCATGGAGTCCGACATGATGGGGCTGTCCTTCTGTGACCAGGACGGACTCCTGCTCGAGGCCAATGACACCTTCCTCTCGCTCGTCGGCCACGATCGGGAGGAGGTGCGGCGGGGCCGCCTGCACTGGCGCATGTTGTTGCCTCAGGAGGAGGAATCGATCGCTGGCGAGCTGTGGACGCGCGGCGCGTCCCCCCCCACCTTCGAGATGGAGCTGCTGCGCGGGGATGGCGGCCGGGTGCCGGTGCTGACGGGCTCGGCGTGGGTGGAGGAGCAGGAGCGCGTCCTCACCTTCGTGTTGGATCTGTCGGACCTCAAGCGGGCGGAAGGTGCGCTGCGCTTCCTCGCCACGGCCAGCCGCGTCCTGGGCCAGTCGCTGGAGGTGTCCGACGCCACGCTCCAGGACGTGGCGGGTCTGGCGAGTTTCTCGGTGGCCTCGTGGTGTGTCATCGACCTGGCTACCCCCGAGGGGATGCTGCGCAGGGCGGCCGTGGCCCACCGGGAGGAGGGGCGCGAGGAGCGGCTGCGGCGGGCATGGCCGTTGCCCCCGCTGAGTGATTCGGGGGGGGCCCTGCTGGACGCGATGCACTCGGGCGAGCCGCTGCTCTTCCAGGACTTCGGCGTGGAGACGTGGCGCTTCCTGGCCTCGGGCGCCGTGCCCGAGGTCGAGGACCTGTCGGACGGGACCTGCTCGGTGCTGGTGGTGCCGCTGCGCTCGCACGAGCGCACCCTGGGCCTCGTCACCCTGGGCGCCTGCTCGCAGCGGCGGCGCTTCGGCCCCGAGGACATCTCCCTGGGTCAGGAACTGGCGCACCGCGTGGCGGCGGCGCTGGAGAGCACGCGGCTCTTCACGGATTCGCAGCGCGCGGTGCGTCTGCGCGACGAGTTCCTCGCGGTCGCCTCGCACGAACTGAAGACGCCGCTCACGCCGCTGCGGCTTCAACTCCAGGGACTGCGGCGGGTGGTCGACTCGACGGAGGGTCGGCCCGTGGACCCGGAGCGCGTGCTCCGGGCCTCGCGGATCTGCGAGGCCCAGGTGCGCAAGTTGTCGGGGCTGGTGAATGATTTGCTGGACGTCTCCCGGTTGGCACAGGGCCGGCTCCCGCTTCATCTGGAGCAGGTGGACCTGATGGCGATCGCGCGGGACGTGCTCTCGCAGTTCTCGGACGAGGCCGCGCGCGCGGGCTGCTCGGTGGAGTTATGGGCCGGACCGCCCGTGGTGGGCGAGTGGGACCGGGTGCGGCTGGAGCAGGTGGTGACCAACCTGCTGACCAACGCGCTCAAATACGGAGCGGGCCGGCCCGTGCACGTGCGCGTCTGGGCGGAAGAGGGCGTGGCGCGGCTGTCGGTGCGGGACGAGGGCATCGGCATCGCGCCGGAGCACCGCTCGCGCATCTTCGGCAAATTCGAGCGCGCCGTGTCCGAGCGTCACTATGGCGGGCTGGGCCTGGGGCTCCACATCACGCAGCAGATCGTCCAGGCGTTCGGGGGCTCCATCCTGGTGGAGAGCGAGCCGGGCCGGGGCTCGACCTTCACGGTGGCGCTCCCACCCGGGATGCATGCCATGCTCGCGCACCCCTGAGTCCGATGACAGGCGGCCCAAGGGTTTGTATTGACTGGTTGTTTCTGGAATCCAGGATAAACTCGAATTTATCTTGAGGCATGGACCTGATCGACGCAGGATGCGGGCCATGAAATCGACGCTCGATGATGGACGTGCAGGCCGTCGTTTGGACACAGCTGCGGTGACTCGCGAAGACCGTGGTTCATTGCCTTCAGGGGGCACATGGCTGCGTCCCGGGTTGGGCCGCCTGGCGCCGCTGCTCCTGGCCGCCACGCTCCATTGTGGCGACGGGACGACGCCCTCCCAGAACACGGGAGGGGACGACGTCCCCAGCGGAGGCAGCGGCGGCTCGGACGTGTCGCCCACACCTGGTTCCGACTCTGGGGGAGCGGGCCCTGGCAATGAATCGCCGGGCAGCGTGCCCCTGGGGCCGGAGTGTTCGCCCGGCACCTCTGGCAATCCCTTCGTGGGCGGCTGGTACGCCGATCCCGACATGAAGATCTACAACGGCGTGTACTGGGTCTATCCGACGTACTCCGCTCCTTATGACCAGCAGACCTATCTGGACGCCTTCTCGTCCACGGATCTCATCCACTGGACGAAGCATTCCAGGGTCCTGGACAAGGCGAACGTGTCCTGGGCAACCCGGGCGATCTGGGCGCCGTCGCCCATCTTCCGCAACAACACCTATTACCTCTACTTCGGAGCCAACGACATCCAGCAGGGCGATGGAAAGGTGGGCGGTATCGGGGTCGCGAAGTCCAACAACCCCGCTGGGCCCTACGTCGACGCGATCGGCCGCCCGCTGATCGGCCAGTTCATCAACGGAGCGCAGCCGATCGATCAGAACATCTTCATCGACGATGACGGCCAAGCGTATCTCTATTATGGCGGCCATGGTCACTGCAATGTCGTCAAGGTCAACAATGACATGATCAGCGTGGACAGCACGTCCTTCAAGGAGATCACGCCGTCGGGCTACGTCGAGGGCGCGCTGATGTTCAAGCGCAACGGGAAGTATTACCTGATGTGGTCCGAGGGCGGGTGGACGGGGCCGGACTATCGCGTGTCGTATGCCATTGCCAACTCGCCGCTGGGGCCCTTCCCCAAGGTGGGGACGATCCTCAGCCAGAACGCGGCCATCGCCACCGGTTCGGGCCACAACACGGTGGTCAACGTCCCTGGGACGGACGACTGGTACATCTTCTATCACCGCCGTCCGCTCGGAGAGACGGACGGGAATCACCGCGTGCTCTCCTATGATCGCATGTCCTTCAACGCCGACGGGACCATCAAGCCGGTGGAGATGAGCAGCCAGGACAACTTCTGTGATGGCAACTCGCTGGGCTGGACCACCTACGGCGCGACGTGGTCCGTGTCGAACGGCCGGTATGCCACCCCGCAGGTGCAGGATGCGAAGGCCTTGCTGAACACCAATTACTCCGCGCTGTCCTATGAGGCCGACATCACGCCGGGTGCCTCCGGAGACGCTGGGTTGATCTTCCGGGTGAGCAGCCCGGGCGCCGGGCTCGACGCCTACAAGGGGTACTATGCCGGCATCTCCGCGGGCAGCGACAGGGTGGTGCTGGGCAAGGCGGGCGGAGGGACCTGGACCGAGCTCGCGAGCGCCGCCGCGACGATCGATCCGAATGTCACCTACCACCTCTCGGTCGTGGCCAACGGCGACCGCATCTCGGTCTATCTGAACCGTTCGTCGGCCCCCATCGTCACGGCCGTCGACGCCACGTATGCCTCGGGGGCGCTTGGACTCCGGGCCCATGACAGCGCGGCCGCGTTCGACAACGTGAATGCCACGAAGCCGCCCGGAGTCGTCTTCTACGCGGATGGCGGGTACGGCGGTCTCGGAGTCTCGCTGGGCGCCGGGAGCTACACGTACACGCAGCTCATCGCGGCGGGCGTCCCCAACGACTGGATGAGCTCGCTCCGCGTCCCCGCCGGCTGGACGGTGCAGGTCTATGCGGACGACAACTTCCTCGGAACGATGTGGAAGTTCACGGCGGATACGTCGCTGATCCCGGCGGACGCCAACGACAAGATGTCGTCGGTGAAGATCTTCGCGCCGTAGCGCTCGAGTCGGAGAACTCCGGACCTTCTGGGACCCTGTGGTCGATGGGCTCGCTCTCTTTCGACCGTCAGGGCTCCAGGAACACCTGGAGCCAGGCACTTCGCTGCCTTGTACGCTACCGTCCCGGTTTCAACCCCGTGGGGAGCGACATGGATCCACAACCCCGTGTTGGTGTCGGCGCATTCATCCAAGACCCGGACCGAAGACTGCTGCTGGTGCGGCGCCGACGCATGCCCGAGGCGGACCATTGGGGTCTGCCGGGCGGCAAGGTCGACTTCGGCGAGACGCTGCGAGCCGCCGTGGTCCGGGAGATCGCCGAGGAACTGGGCGTGGAGATCGCTCTCGACGGGCTGCTGTGCCTCGTCGATCAGATCGACGTGGCGGCGGGCACCCATTGGGTGTCGCCGGTCTACCGGGCCCATATCGTCCGGGGCGAGCCGATCAACCGCGAACCGGCGGCCCTGGCCGAGGTGGGCTGGTTCGCGCTGGATGCCCTGCCACAACCCCTGACCTTGTCGACCCGGACGGCGTTGGCTCGGGGGGATGAACGCTAGAAGGTCGCCGTGGTGGAGACGTAGAAGGATCGCCCGTCGGCGGGGTTGTAGAGGACGGCGTTCGCCTCGAAGTTCCGGTACCACACGGACGAGGAGTAGCGGGCGTCGAGCAGGTTCTTCACCTGCACGGCCACCTGGAGCCAGGACGTCAGCTCGTAGGACAGGTCCAGGTTGAGCGTCAGGTAGTCGCCGTACTGGCCGAGGGTGTTCTCCTTGTCCAGGTAGTAGTCCCCCTGCGCGTACATCCACAGCGAGGTGCGCAGGGCGGGCAGGGGCCGGTAGTCCACGCCCGCCTTGGCGCTGAAGTCCGGCACGTGGTCCAGCTCCTTGCCCTTGCGCGCGGGGAAGGCCAGCCCCGGCTCCACCTGCTCGGAGACGTGGCGGCTGAAGGCGCCCCACACCAGGAGCGGCTCCAGGGGCTGGAGGTTGAGCTCCACGTCGAAGCCCCGGCGCAGTGTCTGGCCCACGTTCTCCGAGTCGCCCGAGTTGTCGAACCTGAGCTGGACCTCGTTGCTCGCGTACTGCCGCCAGTAGGACACGCGCCCGGTGAGCCAGGAGACGGGGTTGGTCTTGTAACCCACCTCCCAGCCGTCGTTGAGCGAGGGGGCCAGGGGCTCGGCCTGGGTCCGGTAGGCGCCGAGGCCCACCCCCGTCTGGAAGGTGCGGCCATAGTTGGCGTACAGGTTGTGGCCATACAGCGGCGTGAAGACGGCGCTCAGCTTGGGCTGCCAGATGGGGCCGGAGTCGTTGATGCCGTACTCCTTCCCCGAGAGCCGGTCGTGGAAGCGGCCCGCCAGACCGTCCACCCGCAGGCCGGCCACGAGCTTGAGCGTGTCCAGGGGCCAGGCTCGCGCCTGAAGGTAGGAGCCGAAGGAGTGGAAGCCGAAGTCGTGGTGGCGCACCGGGGCCCCGGTGCGCTCGCGCTCGCGGGTGCGGTAGCGCTGGTGGAGGTTGTCCTGGAACTGGTAGTCCACGCCCCACTCGGCGGAGAAGCCCTCGAGGCCCAGCTCATCGGTGCGCAGCGTGAGCACGGAGAGGGCGCCGTACTGCTTCTCGTTCTCGATGCGCTCCTGCTGGCTGGACTCGGTGCTCTGGCGCACCCAGCGGGTTCGCCGGAAGCCCTGCCCGTAGGCCTTGAGGGACCAGGAGAGGGACGAGGAGAAGTCGTGGTCGACGTGCAGGCTGGCGTGCAGGTTGCGCTGCGCGCCTCCGTCGCGGTTCGCGTAGTCCACCGAGGCGGTGGGGTCCAGGCGCACCTCGTCGAGCGTGAGGTAGCCGGGGGCCTGGGCCGCCAGGTTCATGCCCCGGAGGATGAGACCCACCCGCGAGCGCTCATCGAGTTCGAGGAACCACTTGCCGGAGGCGGCCAGCCGGTTCGTGTCCGAGTTCGCGCGGTAGCCGTTGCCGTGGCGGTACGCGGCGAAGTACGTCTGGGCCAGCCGCCCGTCGTCGAACCCCGCCAGGACCTGGGGCTCCAGCGTGACGAAGCTGCCGCCCAGCAGGCGCACCTTGCGCTCGTTGCCGCCGCGCCGGGTGTGCACGTTGACGTTGCCGGCCACGTTGTTGAGGCCGTAGCGCGGATCGTTCGTTCCCTTGACCACCTCCATGCGCTCGATCTCCAGTGGGAAGACCGACTTGAGATCGCTCACACCGATGTGCAGGTTGCTGGGGATGCCGTCGATGAGCAGCCGGGTGTGGGCGGTCTCCCCCTGGGTGCTGAAGCCACGGAGGCCCAGCTCGGAGCCGACGACGCCCTGGTTGTAGGTGTCCACGTAGACGGCGGGAGCGCGTCGCAGCAGCTCCAGGGGCTCGTTGGCGTTCTCCTGCTCGAGCTGTTCCCGGCCGAGGATGTTGACGGAGGTGAGCACCTCGGCGCTGGAGAGCGGGCCCACGCCCCGACCCTGCACCTGGACGACCTCTCCCAGGGTGAGGGCCGTGTCCTCGCTGCCCTCGGGTGGCGGCTCCCGGGCGGGCGTGGAGGCGGGCGGCGGGGGCTGTGCCGGCTGGGCCGCGGCGAGCGCTGGCCGCGCCAACAGCAGCGTGGCCATGAGAGGGGAGGGGGTTCTTCGCTTCACAGGTGTCCTCGCGCGCCCTGACTGGCGCGCGCGGACCCTAGGTCGGCGGATTTCTTCAATGCAATTACTTTTGTAGCCGGGTTGCATCTACCCGGAGGCGGTGCGGCCCTGGCGGCTCATCGCTGGCAGTAGCTCGGCATGGTGCTCGGCAGTCCGCCCGCGTAGGGAGACGGGACGGTGCCGAAGGGGTGGGCCTGGAGGAACTGCCAGACCGCCGCGCGCGCGTCCGTGGGGATGGAGTGCCCCCTGCCGTGGTTGCAAATCATGGCGAACTGGGACTTGGACTTCAGGTCGTTGTAGTAGTTCTGGCTCACCGTCTGGAAGTTGATGACGAGTCGGCTCCGAGCTGGGCCTCCGCGGCTTCAGCACCCAGGGGGAGACCGCCACACCCGGCTGCTCATCGACGGCATCGCCAGCAACCTGCACATCGGTGTGAGCGATCTCAAGTCGGTCTTCCCGCTGGAGATCGAGCGCATGGAGGTGGTCAAGGGAACGAACGCTCCGTCGCAATTATGCAAGCACAACAGAATGGACAATCCAGTGAACGCGTACACCCAGTGTCCACTGCGCAAGTTACTCTTGCGCTTGACCATCTAGATTCACTTACGGTATAAGTTGAAGCTCTCGCTACCTAAGCGGGAGTTACCACGCTGCACAACAAAGGACACCCAATGGACAACGAGAAGAAAGTCGCGGAGAGCGCGATTGAACTCCCGAAGTCTGACGAGAAGAAGGCGGAGAAGAGCCTGTTCCGCATCAAGACCGTGAAGACTGGCATCAAGGCCGCTATGCAGGGTTGCACCGACGGTCCAGGCCCCTGAGTTCGCCGGTTTATGTATTGCAGCATCCCATGAACAGGTGTTGGGTCAAGCCGACCGACCACCACATGCAGCGCCACTCGTAGGTAGCTAAGCCAAGCGAAGTAATTCCGTTCAGCGGGCTGACTCCAGGGCTCGATTTCTCGGCCTCAACGGTTGTACCCCCTGGCCAAATTCAGTTCGGGTGGCGTAGTCGCAGGATGCAGGTGTCATTCGTGTGAAAGCATAGCCTGCCTGCTGGCTCCTGCTCAACACCTACCAAGGTTCCATGTGATTAGGAGCACGGAACCTTGGTTTTTTGTGCCCCCGACTCCCTAGGGAACTAGGACAAGATGAAACTTCGGCTGGCTCCTGGGCTCGTTGCACTCAACAGTCCTCTAGGCTTCACCATCCTCAGCCCTCACCTCAATCGGCAGGTGGATGGTGGTCTGTTGGAAGAGCGCTCCTTCGTCACCCTGTTGGAGCAGTGTCGTGAGTGGATCGACCGGGGGCAGGTGAGTCGCCTGATCTGCGAGCGGATGAACGCAGATTCGGATGCCGCCGAGGCGACTATCGACGAACTCCTGGGCGCCGGCATGCTGGTCATGGATGCGGATGACCAAGCGGACGGCTTCCGCGCGCAAGAAGAATGGAGCCGGTACGGGTGGGATGAGCCATTTCGGTTCCACTGGACCATCAACCACATCGAGCGGTTCAACTATCGGCAGGACGGACGCGCAGCCGACATCCAGATGATGGAGTCGTTTGTCAAAGCCGAGACCCCACCGCCCCAGTACAAGGAGTTCACAAACAAGCCGTTCATCGCGCTTGAGAGCAATGTCGACCTGGAGCACGGCTCGGTCGAGGATGCGTTCATTGGCCGGCAGGGCGCGCCGCGCGATTTGCCAATGACGCTGCGCGAGTTCTCGTGGTTGACCAAGCTTGCCTACGGACAAACCGCAGTGCGGCGGCTGTTCGTCACCGGTGAGCACGTCGCGAAGACCAGCCCGTCGGGTGGCAGCCGCCATCCCACGGAGGTGTATCCGCTCGTGATTGACGTCGAAGGCTTGGAGCCGGGCCTCTATCATTACAGCGTGAAACGGCACGGTCTTGAGCTGCTCGTCGCAGGTAACCATACGCGGTTCCTCCGGGAGCACATCATCTGCAGAGAGGACCGCCCGAACTTCCGGCCGCGCGTCGCGTTCGTCTATACGTCCATCTTCGCACGCAGCATGTTCCGCTATCGCGAGTCGTTCTCGTACCGCGTGATGCACCACGACATCGGGCATCTGATGACGACGTTCTCACTGTTGCTGTCCTCGCTCTCCAGACCCGCTTACAGCGCCTACTCGTTTCACGATGAAGAGGTGCGCTCATTTCTTGAGCTCGACGGCTATTTCGAAGCGCCGATGGCCTATTCGCTGGCAGGGTGACCCATGCTCTCGACGCTCAAGCTCAACCCACTTTTCCGGATCCGTTTCGACCGTGCCATTCATTGCGATCTGCTGCTTGAGGGCGAGACGGTTGAGTTCCCCAGCCCGCGCTTCCTCGAACTCCTCGCGGCGGTGCGCTCGACCTGCAGCCGCGAGCAGACCTTGCGCTTGGCCCAGGAGAAGCTTGAGGTTTCGGAGCATGAGGCCGCGGATGTCATCGAGGATCTCATCACCCACCATGTCCTCGTCTCCGGCGATGAGGAGCGGCCCGAGTTGCCCGCAGTGAAGCACTGGGTGGACCGTAACTGGCTCGATGGTCTCATCCTCCACCTCCGGTCCAAGGACTTGAAGTATGAGGACGACGGCGCCGCTGACCCGCGACAGACGAACGATCAGACCTTCCGGTCGCTGATGGAGGCCGAGAAGCTCCCCCCATTCTGGAAGGAGTACCCCGACGCTCAACGCATTCAGCTCCCTCCGCCCGCGCCATTCCCGCGAAATGAGCATCTCGCCGACGTGCTTCTGCGGCGACGCTCCAACCGCCCGTACAAGGTGAGGCGCATCTCGCTCGATGTGCTGAGCCGGATGCTCACCACCGCGAACCTTGAGACGGTCGCGCTACGGGAGCGCGCCGAGCGCGAGGTGGAGTCGAACCCGGGAACGATGCTACTCAACTCTGCGTTCTCGGCGCTCGAGACGTACGTGGCGGTCTACGATGTCGTGGGCTTGGCGCCGGGCCTCTATCACTACTCCCCGCGTGACCGCTCGCTCGTGCTCGTGAAGGAGGGGTCGGTGCGCCAGGACGTCCAGAAGGTGTGCATCGGCCAGGCGCTTTCCGCTGCGGGGGCCTGCTCGTTCCTGATCTCGGCGGCATGGAAGCGATACATGTACCGATACCGCCACCCGCGAGCATACCGGAACCTGATGGTCAACGTGGCGGAACTCGCGCAGAAGTACTTGGTGCTGGCCACCGCGATGGACCTGCACACCTTCCTCACCCCGAACCTCTTGAACGACGAGGCCGACCGGCTGGTCGGTGTGAACGGCTATGACGAGGGCATCCTCTATGTCGTCACTGCCGGATGAACACGACCCTGTTGCGCCGCTCGCTGCCGGCAAGCGCTTCTACTTCTGGGCTTCGCTAGCGCACCACCGGGTCTCGAGCTTCGGCCATTTCCCGCACCCACCCACGCTGCCTGCCCGGACGTTGACGGCGGCCGCCTCTGCGCCCCCTCACACCCGAGAACAGCTCGGCGGGTCGTTGCTCTCCGCCCTGGAACGGCGCCGCTCGACGCGCACCTTCGGCAATACCCCGCTCGCCCAGCACGAGCTGATGACCCTGCTGTGGGCGACGTACGGCGGGCTTGAGTCTGGCCGTCGCACCGTTCCTTCGAGTGGCTCGGTCTATCCGCTGCGGCTCCGGGTGGTCGTCCGGGCCGTAGAGGGACTCGCACCGCAGGTCTATGCCTTCGACCATCATAACGGCGAGCTGACTCCCGAGCCTGAGGTCCCGGCGCCGATGGAGCTTCAGACTTGGTATGTCACCCGCCATGTGAACTTCGATGGCTCGGCGGCGTTGGTGGTGATGATTGGAGACCTGTCTAGGATTGCCGCTGTCTATGGCGAGCGCGGCTACCGGTTCCTGCACCTTGAAGCGGGCCACGCGGGCCAGAACCTCTGCCTCGCCGCCTCACTCCTCGACGTACCGCACGTGGCCCTTGGCGGGTTCGACGACGACGTAGTCAATCGGGCCTTTCACCTCGAGGGGTCGGACAGCTTTGTCGTGTATAGCGTATTGCTCGGGTGCCACCAGGGCTGATGATGAGCGAAGAACCGTGCCCTTTCTTGAGCCTAGTGTATCTCGACGGGCGGTGGATCCTGACTAACCCGGCGATCGATCTCCACGCGGAGATTGAGCCTCCCGAGGAAGGCAGCTTGGACACTCTCGCGGGGCTCGCCTCCAGCCCGGAGCAACTCACGCGGGAAGAGGACATCGAGACCGCCAAGTCTTTTGGGCTTCTCCGCGCGCGCGGCTCCTGGCTGGAGTGGGCACGTTGGGCTCGGGAAGCCGGAGAGGGGCCTGCGTTCGACCTCGCGGCGTTCCAATCGCTGCGCGGAGTGGTCCAGTTCCTCGACTACTCCGAGAAGACGGTCTTCATGAACGATCGCTCGAGGATGGACGCGTACCTCCAGTGCGAGCAGCCTCCGCCAATAGCAAAAACCTATCCGAACGCGCCCCGGCTGCTGCTGCACCACCCATCGCTAGGAGAGCCGTTCGACCGCGCGGGCAAGCTGGGGGTCCTGCTTTTCTGGTCCTTCGGGCGGCTTCGCCAGGCGACCTTCCTCGACGTCCTGACCATGCAGTTCAAGCCGGTGCCATCGCTGGGCGCTCGACACCCGCTTGAGGCTTATGTGTGCGTGGCGGAGGGGGCATGCATCCCGGAGGGCACCTACCACTATGATCCGATCGCTCACGCCCTGGAGCAGCTCGACACGAGAGCCGACGTGCCGTTCGAAGCCGGCCAAGTGTTGCTCACCGTCTCGGTGATCTTCGAGCGCTTCCAATGGCGCTACCGCGACAAATGGATCTACAAGGACCTCTTCCATGAGATCGGTCACGTCCAGGGCAACCTCCACCTCGTGGCCGATGAGTACAGTCTGAAGCTCGAACCGCGCGATGACCTCCACCTGATGCAGGACTCCGAGCGGCTTGTCGAAGAGCCCTACGCCTCCTTTCTCGTGCTGGGCCTTCAGGGAGACCTCGGCGAATGAGCACCCAGCGGTCCACTCTCATATGGCAGGAGATCTCAAGCCGATTCGAAGAGGGACGGTCTCTCACGGCAAGCCAGCTTGAGCACATGGAGTTCCGGCTTCTCGCAGGAGGCACCCCCCTGGAACTCGCCCGAAGGTGGACGCACGCACTCGGGTTGGGAGACGAAGGTAAGCTCCTCCAGTTGCTAGGGCGCGACCGGGAGAGCGACGTGACATTAATTGCCGGGAAGCTCATCGGCTCCTCGCGGGTGCTGGCGCTGATTGCGCGCGACCATGCAGCATTCGAGGAAAGGGACCGATTTGCCGCCGCCGCGCGGCACCTGGCGAGCACACTCCTCAATGGGCCACTACTGGGCGACAGGCGTGAGGTCGAATTCTACCGTCTGCAAGATGTGTCGGGACGCAGCCGGGAGGCACTCGCGAGGGTGGAAATCCTGACCTACCCCTTCTCGTTCGAGGGCTGGGTGGATCCGCGCGAGCACGTCCTGCTCCACCGAAATCTGGTGCTGCTCGACATCGAGGCGCCGGATTGGGAAGACGCGTGCAGGGCCGAGGGCATCGTGCCCAATGCTGGAACCATCACACGTCAAATCATCCAGCTCCGATGCGTACTTGAGCTTGTTTCGGCGAACGGTCCGTTCTCCACCTTTCACTTTCCGGGTGAACGCCTCGGCCGGCGGTCTGGCATCGAAGATGTTGAGCGCTTTCTCTGTGAATTGACCACATGGGTGCTGTTTGCCACGGCTCCCGAGGATGCAGGGGTAGACACCACGCTCTGGCGGTATGCTCTCCAGGTGTTCCTCCGACGTGGCGGCGCTGCCGGCCAGCTCTGGCGAGGTTGGGTGCGAGAGGTCTCCTCACGTGGGGGAGTCGCGATGGAGCCGGAAAGCCTCGCTCGTCAAGCCGTCATGGCCTTGTCAGAACTGTACGAGCCGTTCCTAAACTCGCCGTCCGGACAAGCGGATGGCCACGCGTGGCACCTCGCGGCTGCCGATAAGCTGCGGAGGCAACTTACCGAAGCCCACCGAGTGAACCCATGACCCTCGACTTCGTTCGATTTTTTCGCAGTGCTCCCCGCTGGCGCCCCGAGCGCCGTAACGTCGAATCTGAAGCAACGGAACTTCGGGAGATTCTCGCGCCGATCACGATCGAGCAGTTCGCCGCCGAGTACCTCGGGAAGCAGGCCCTGTTCGTGCGCGGGCAGGCGGAAAAGTTCAAGAGGCTGCTCGACATGGATTCGCTTCGACGCGCGCTCTACATCGGCAGCCAGCATAAGCCCCGCGGCTTCGACATGCGTGCGAACTTCGAACGTGGACTTAACGCGAAGAAAAGCGCGTTCATTGATGCCTCCTACGAGGAGATCGGCCCACTGCTTGAGGCTGGCGCGACCCTCTGCATCACCAACCTCCACCTAGTCGACCCGTTCCTGGCGGCGGTAGTGCGTCGAGTGAAGGTGGATCTCGGCTTCTCGGGCCGCGTGGGCTTCAATTGCTATCTCTCCGCCAGTGGCGGTGGCTTCTATACACATTACGACGCACGCACCGCGATGTCGCTCCAGATCGAGGGAGAGAAGACCTGGTCATACGCTCCCCGCCCGGCGCTCGCATTTCCGCAGCGCAATGCCAGCTATGCGCTCAACGGTGGCGCGGTCCAGGCCTCGAAGATCGTAGACGCTTTCGTGCCCATCGAGCCATGGGAGACGGTGATCCCGATCCCTGAGAACGAGTTTCTTTCCGAAACACTACGCCCAGGCGACCTGCTCTCCCTGCCGGCGGGGACGTGGCATGCCGCCAAGGCGGGTGAGCACTCGCTGGCATTGAACCTCTACTTCCAGCACGCGGACTTCCTGGGGCTGGTGCGTGACGTGATTGAGCCAATGCTCAGGCAGCACGAGAGCTGGCGAAGCGGAGCCCCTCCGGCGCCCAACCGCCCCGAGCGGCTACCCGGAAACGTCCTCTCCTACTTCCAGAGCCGACTTGCGGAGCTTCGGGACGCCATCGATCGCCTCTCCGCGGAAGGGCCTGAGCTCGAGGAAATGTGGCGTCGCCTTATCACCCTCGACGACCTCGCGTCCGATGAAAGCGCCCTAGCACCTGCCGAAGTACCGCCAGTGGACGAGGAGCAGATGTTCCGGGTTCGTCGCGACTACCCGATGATGGTCTACGAGAAGCCGGATGGGGGCGGCGAGCCGTCCGCGCACCTCCTCCATGGCTCCACGCTGCTCAGCCTCTCCATCGAGGCGCTGCCAATCCTCCGACGGCTCGCGGCGGTCACAAAGTTCCGCGCGCGCGAGGTGTTGGAGTGGAACGCGGGTACTTCCAGTCCTGCCTGGGCAGACGTCGCGGACCTGCTCGGCCTCCTCTACACGCATCGTGTCATCGAGCGAGTACCCGATGTGGCCTGACGATCGGCAAGTGTTGATCGACCCGACGGTCGACATTGCGTCGACCATCGAGGGGCACCCCGTCATCATCGGAGCGCAAGGGAGTTCGATTCTTGAAGGGCTGCCGCGCGATGTGCTCGGCGCGATCAGCGAACTCGCGCGCTCTCCGGTGAGTTGGGGGATGCTACGTGCGGAGCTGAGCAAGCGCTGTGCGGGACTCCCTACCGACGAACTACTCGAGGCTCTTGCTCCGCTGCTCCTCGTAACAGAGGAGGAGGCGCGCAGCAGGCGGCCTTCGTGGCTTCGCGTTGAGCGCCCAGCCGAGCCTATCTCGGTTGCCGGCGATGGACCCCTCGCGCGCGAGCTTGCGCGCGCCTACGGACTTGACCCCATCCCAATAGAGAATCTTCAGCAGGGGGGGGCTGGACTGGCGCTTGTCGTTCTCGATGGTTGCACGCTTGGAAGGTGTTTCGAGGAAGAGCGCCGGGTACGCGCATCGCAGATATCGGCCCTTTTCATCGTGCCGACGGCCAGAGGCATCGTCCTTGGCCCGCGGCTCGAAAGGGGGCAGGGCGAGCCGCTCGCGGCGGTCCTCGAGGAGACTGTCTTTCCGGGACTGGGGCCGCTCGCGACGCATCCTGATACAGAGAGGCTCCGCACTGCGGCCGTCGGCGCTCCAGGAGGTGCGTGGCTTGAACGGCTCATCGATGAGGTCTCGTTGCGACTTGGGTGTCCCAAAGGATCCGCCGACCCAGGGATCGCGTTGGTCAATGAGCCGGCCACCGGACGGCGTGGCCGACATTCATACGACGCCTCGCGCTTTGTCTGGCGCGAGGATGATTTGGCATCGCTCGAAGTCTTGAATCGCCCGGGAAAGGAGGGGTTCGAGGACGCCCGTGTCCCGATGCTGGCTTCTGCGCTCGCGGAGCGCGGCTCTGATCGCTTCCAGCACTCGGTGGGCACCTTCCGCGACCATCTGCTCGGCACCGGGAGAATTCTCCGCGGCTGGCGGCAGCGTTCCGAAATCTGCCGGGCAGGCATGTTTCACAGCGCCTACTCCACCCAGTTCTTCCGCGAGCACCTGTTCGCCCCCTGGGAACGGGAGACGGTACGCGAACTCATCGGCGAGACGGCCGAGGCGCTGGTATTCCTGTTCTGCACTGTTGATCGGTTTCGGCTGACGGCGGAGGTCGCCAAGCGTCACACGCTCGATGGTGGCTTAATACTCCACAACCTGCACACCGAGCAGCAGCAGCGCTTCAGCCCGCGGGTGGTCGCGGCCCTCTTGGTGGTCGAGATGGCGAACCTGGCCGAGCAGGTGGCGTATCGCGACCGCGCGCCGGGCCTCTGGATGTCCAAAGTGTCGCACTTCGGCCGTGTCATTCGCAGTCACCTGTACGCGGTACCACCGGTATTCGACCATTGCAGCGCAGTACTGACTCCCGAAGAGGAGAAGGCCGCGCTCGCCACGTATGCGCAAGCGCACACCGGCGCACCAGGAGAGGAAAAGCACCTCCGTGAGACCGTGGCCCTGAATCCATGGGTCGGAGAGCCGCACATCCGCCTTGTGCGCCTGTGCGCGGCCCGCGGAGAACACCTCAAAGCCGAGGGCCATGCCCGTCGAGGCGCGGCGCTCCTGACGGCGTGGGGAACGCCCTGGGACAAGAGCCTTCACCTCGACCAGTGGCTGGTTGCCGCGGCAGCTTCGGCGGGGTGACACACATGGAACGAACGACACTGGCCGGCCTTGATATCGAAGCGCCATGCGTGCGGTGTGCGCAGCTCTGGTTGCCGCTCGAATCCATGGACCTCGAGGTGGACCCCGACCACCTTGCGAATCCACTACCGCGCGTCCCCCGTATATGGCTGAGGGACCCAGACGGAATAGAGTTCTCCCGCCCGTACCTCCCGCACCCCGAGTGTTCGCGGCATCTTGAGCATCGTGAGAGGGTGGATGGGGCCTCCGACCTGCTGCGATACCTGACGCCAGGCCCGCTCGGCCCCATCAAGGCGCGCAACGTCGAGGGGGGCCCTCAAGGTCCTTACGTTTCGGTGGCCATCATGGACCGACCGAGGCAGGTCTCCGCCGCATTCCAGCCGCTCGTCGGCGCGGGGGTCGCGTTCGTGCGGGCGGAAGCCGAGCTCAAAGCAAGCATCGAGGCCCTCGAGCGCTTCTCTCTGTTCTTACGACCGAGGGCGCCCATCGTGTACCACACGAAGGACACCCGATCGGGCCAGACCATCCACGATGCGCGGCTGTCGCCGGGCCTCGACCGCTGGTGGGTGGAGGCGCGCGGTCGCCGCACCGGGGACGTCAAACTCGTGCCGCTCGAACTCATCAACCCCGCCGTACCTCCTCCTGAGCCTGGCATCCGGGGGAGCAGCACGGGGCTGGCGGTCCATCCCGATGCACAAGCCGCGTTTCGAGCGGGTTGTCTCGAGTTTCTCGAGCGAGCAGCCCTGGCAACGCTGTGGGCCGCACAATTGAAGTTCCTTCTGCGGCCGCGAGCGCTGACAGGTCCCGGCGCGGAGTGGATTGAACCTCTCGAACGGTTAGGCTTCGACGTCGAACTCTCGATGGAGCAACCAATACCGGGGGTGCACGTGGCGGTGGCCTTCGGTCGCAGCAGGGCCGAGTCGGCTCCATCGCTCGTGGTCTGCTCGGGCGCCGGTTGCTCACCTTCGGAGGCGATCGCCAGTGCGCTCCGTGAGCTCTACGGACACTGCACCCAGGCGTTGCGCAGCAGGACGGAGCGGCCCCGCGACGGATTGCCGACGCCGTTCGACCATCTGCTTTTCTACCTGAACCCGGCAAATGCTGATGGGCTGCTGCGCGACTGGGGATACCACCAAGCCGAGCGCGGAGACCATCTTGAGAACACAGTCGAGTGCGAACTCGAAGATATTCTCGAGGCGGCGCACGTCGAGGCCTATGTCCTCGACCGCGGCAACCTCCTGACTGATTTCCTGGGGCTCCACGCGCTCCACACCATCCTGCCTGCGTTGCGCATCCTTGAGCGCGACACTGGAGGGCCGCGTCCGTGGCCGACTCCATTCGGGTAGGCGCGCAGTGCGCCCAGCGAACGAGCCAACCGCGCCGTCGGGTAGGGGGCCTGCCGCGCTTCATCCTCATCATCGAGGCCAGGACGGCCAGCCGGGTCAGGGATGGGCGATGACGATGAGCGCGGGTGCACGATCGAGGACGCAACGCAACGCCCTCCGCATCGTCTCAGGGTCGAGCGCGCCGAAACTCTCGTCGAGCACCATCATCCGTGCGCTCTGCAGCAGCGCCCTCGCGATGAAGATCCGGCTCTGCTCTCCGTGCGAGAGCTGCCACCCGATCTCACCTACCAGCTGATCCATTCCTGAGGGCATTCTCTTGAGGAGCGGTCCGAGGCCTAGTTCCGCACAGATGTTGCGCGCGGCGCGGAGGTCATCCGGGCTGGGAGGCCAAGCTCTGCCCAGCAGCAGGTTGAACGCCAGCGACTCAGCGAAGATACGATTCTCGTGGAACTGCGGTGCGGCAACGACCTTTTGCCGCCAGCGCTCGAGTCCAATGGCATGTCGGTCCCAACCCTCAAGCAGCAGGAGGCCGGATTGCGGATCGCGGAAGCCCATCAGCAGAGAGAGGAAGGTGGACTTGCCGCCGCCGGAGGGTCCCTCAAGCAGAATCCGGTCACCGTCACGCACCGTGAGCGACGCGCCATTCAGCAGTGGGCGACCAAGTTCCCGGTAGCGGAAGACGAGATCGTGCGCCTGAAGCACCACCGCCGAAGTGGACTTGACCCGAGGGCGATCCATCGGCAGGTCCTCCTGCCACAGTTCGCAGGTAGGTGCTTGCGCGTCGCGAGTCGCGGCCCGGAAAATGGGGCCAATCCGTTTCCAGGCGACAGCGGCCAGCACCAGATGGACTGCGCTGCTGGTCCCCTGGGCGAACACTCTCATGCCGAGGAAGGCCGCGCCCACGGAGATCGCAGTTGTATCGAACGATCCGTTCGCGTCGAGAATGAAAGGAGTCAACGCCACGATCGCGACGATGAGCCAGCCCCGAGGAATCAGCATCAGGAGCCTCGCGGCGCGGCAATCGGCAGTTTTCATGCTCGCAAGGTAGCGGTCGAGCAGGTCGTCCTCCCGGGTGTGCCATCGGTCCGGGCGCTCTTCGATCAGGCGCGTGCGATGGCCGACCATCTGCTCAACGGTCTCATGAGTCAGTTCCAGGCGGGTGTCCGAGAGGGAGCCGAGCGCGACGTACAGCCGTTTGCCGAGGAGCGCTGCAAGCGCTAGCGTCAGCACGAGAGCAAGAAACTGCGTCAACGGTGCTGCCCCTCGCGCGATAATAAACAAAAGCCCGGCGAGCTCGATGACCGTCGTGAGCGCCAGCACGCCGCCTGACTGCGCGAGGGTTTCGATGAGGTTCGCCTCCATGACCCGGCCCAGCATCTGGCCCGCACCTTGGGTCCTGATTTCGTCTGTCAGGAGACGAAGTCCCCCCTCAAGGATGCGGCGCTTGAAGAGCAGACCTGCCTCAAGCATCAAACGGCCGCCGAGATCAGTGACCAACATCCGGACTGGAACCGTGGTTAGCAGCAGGAGGCCCCAGGTCACGACGGCTCCTGCTGTCAGTCTGTCTTCGAGCAGTGCCCTTCCGATGGTGAACCACGACAGGAGTAGCAGCGCGTACTCCGCTGCGTGTGCGGTGAGGAAGGATGCAAGGCGTAACGGCACCGGGGAGCGGTGCACCAGCCCCCACCATGCCGAGCGGACTGTGTCGCGAAGGAGAATGGCGCGCACGACCCGTACAACGCCAAGCCGCTCTGTCATCAGCACGCGCCGGACTCGTGCGCGCCTGCGCTCGGAACCGGTGACGCTTTCCATCATCCGGTCAACGACGGGCTTGTGGCGCTCCTCCAGCTTCGCAGTGAGCAGCCCCGCCAGCCCCCGCAGCGGCAGTGTGCGGCGAATGCCAAGGACGTCGATGACAACCGCCTTGCCTCGCGAGGTTCTGGCGAGGAGTACGAAAGCCAGCCCATCTGGGTGCGCTACCCGGAGCAGCGCTGGGGGCGACCTTCGAAGGAAGTCCTCGAGTTCTCTATACGTCGTTTCAACCTCAAGGGTCTCCAACTGGAGCTGGTCGGCAGTGCGCACAAGCCACGCACGGAACATCTCCTCAGGTACGATGGGCAAGCGAGCGTCTGGATTGGGAAGCCTCACCAACCGCTGGCTCAGCGAGGTGGTTGCGAGAAGCAACTCAAACCCCTCGCCGAGCCTCGAAAGAGGCCAGAGTAGCTTGGACGCGAGCTCACTCATCAGTCTTGCCTTCCTCGAAGCGGCCGTCAGTCAACCGGATGCGCCGCCACTGCTCAGCCTCCCAGAATTCCGATCGCAGTTCCCGCTCGGCATGGAAGAGCCGCGAGTAGCGGGATTGGCTGTTCAGAAGCCTCTCAGGAAGCCCGTCCTCGACTATCCGGCCACCCTCCACGACCAGCACGCGTGGGAAGCTGGTCGTGTCCTGGATATCGTGCGAAATGAACAGGAAAGTTGCGTCGCGCCAGAGCTCTCGTGCCTCCCTCAGCAGCGCGGCCCGCTTCTTCCGGTCGAGTCCACGGAACGGCTCGTCGAGAATCGCCAACTTCACCTGTGTCTTGGAGAACGCGCGGCCGATGCGAACTCGCTGCCCCTCACCTCCGGAGAGTAGCCCTCCGCCATCTCCTATCAGGGTCCTCAGGCCATGGGGCAGCCGCTCGAGCACCGGGTAGAGGTCGGCGCGCGCGAGCACCTCATCGAGTGCGCGACGGCCGTCCAGGGTGGAGCCGTAGGTGAGGTTCTCAAGCATCGTGCGATTCCAGAGCTGAGCGTTGGGATCGATCCACGCGGTCGAGCTCCGCAGTGCGCGCAGCCGCTCCTGCGTCAAGATGTTGCCGTCGATGAGGAGCGAGCCTTCCGCAGGAGGAAGAAATCCGAGGATGGCGCTGGCCAGGGTTGACTTGCCCGCTCCCGACGGACCAACAACAGCAATCTGCTCGCCTGGGCGAATGCTCAACTGTATCCGCTCCAGGAGCGTATGCCCTGAAGCCTTCACGGTGACTTCCCGAAACTCGATAGCGGTGCCGGGGTGCAACGGCATCTCCTGCGTAGGCTCGGCGGGCACGCCATTACAGCCGTTCGCGGTGTCTTCGAGCGCATCGAGCGGCTCAAGAATGCGGGTCACAAGATTCTTCTGTTCGGGATACCGCGAGAATTGAATGGCGAGGCCATGGCCATAGCCTGGGAGCGAGAGCGCCCAGTACACGAGCAGTAGCGCGGGTCCCAGCTCACGTGACTGTTGCAGGTAGACCGCGACCAGCACCAGGGAGATGGCAAGTCCTAGGAGCCCTTGCATGCCTGTCAGCGACACCGAGGAACGCAGAAGGTCCTTGTAGGCCCTTGCCCACTCGGTAAGGTGGTGCTCGTATTCTTTCGCCAGCGCCCGTTCGCCGCTGTGCGCCTTGAGCGGCACGAGCCCGAGGAGCGCATCCAGGTAGTGGCGCACCAGGATCGATGAGCGATTTTTGAGCCGGAGGTCCCGTTCGCTGAAGGCCCGTTGAAAGAACGGCGGCGTCACAATCAGCATGAGTACGCCCAGAAGCGCTATCCACCCGCTCCGCGCATCGAGCCAGTAGATGGCTGCGGTGGTCGCCAGCATCGCTATGAGGGCGTCGAGTACGCCGCGGCCGATCATCGGCAACTGACGGACCCGGTGGATGCTGTGCACTCGCTCAGCCATGTCAGAGGTCGGGCGGCTACGGAAATAACGGTCCTGTAGCTTCGGAATTTTGTCGAGGAATAGCGCACGCAGGTGAATCTCAAGGCGCCGTCCGATTCTCATCGAGCTGCCCACTAGGACGTACTCAAGCAACAACAGTGTGCTCATCAATCCGAGAAATCCACCGAGCATCATCAAGCGTTCGCGGGTTCCTCCGAGCGCCCTGGTGAGATCGAGAAAAGAGCGGGCGACGACGGCTTCAACGAGGGCCGCGATGGCAGCAACGGCGACGCCCACAGCCAGCAGGCCGAGCCGGCCAGTGCCGTCGCTCGAAAAGGTGTCCATCGCCATCTTGAGCGGTCGAAGCGGAGCCTCCTTCAACACCGCCTTCAGCTCGCGAGAGGCACCGGACTCCTTCGCCACATCGGTGCGGAGCCCGGCGATCTGCACGATCACCGCACCGGTGATAGATACGGCCGGCTCGCCGTCTTCGCTCTCCGACTGCGCTGGGCGAATGGTCCAGCAGTGCTCCGGAATGAGGTCGAACGCGCGCTCCGGGTTCGAGCTGGCCTCCTCGAAGTAGCGGGCGAACAGCTTTTCGGCTTCGGCTCCGCGCCTGATGCCGCCGGCCCGGCATAGGGTGTCGACAAGCCGCAGAGCCGCATCGAGCGCACCGAAGGTCTGGCCACTGGTGTCGCTCGCGCAGCGGCTCAGCCAGGCCTCCGGGTCGCGAATTCCAACACTTCGAAGCCGCTGGGCGAACGCGGGCGAGAAGCTGTCCTTCGCCCATTCGAACCATAGGGCGACCGGGATGTCCATCGTGTGGCGATAAACGTCCGAGAGGATACTGGAGGCCGTGACCCAGTGACGGCCACTGGCGGGATTCATGATTTGAATCCAGCGGTGCTGCCGGCTCCAAGCGATGGTGAAGTGGGTCGATCGGTCGGGGCTGCCAAGCACGACGATGGAGGGGAGCAGCTCCGCCTCGGGGATGAGCAGGTGATCGATCGGCACGATGCGCTGCATTGCATTCAGGCCGAGTCCTCGTGCCACATCCTCAAGGGTATCGATCGATGTGCCGTCGACGTCGGTCTGGCAGGCGTCTCGGAGCCGCTCATAGCTGGCCTGGATACCGTGGCCCGCCAGCAAGCTCTTGATGCAGGCAGGACCGCAGTCGGTCGAAGAATACTGGACGACCTCGGGGACGAAAAAGGACCGACGAGGCTTCATGAAGAGGGTACTCCCTTGGCCGCGCCTTGACTCGACCACCACTTGCCAACGCTACGGAACACCAGTTGTGCCGGTGTGATACGCTCGACCTCCACCTCGATGGAGCCAAGGAGCCCGTGCTGCAGGGGAATGCGCGTGGGGCTTCTCTCGTCGAGTACGAATTCGACGCGCAGTTGTTCTTCCCGGATCTCACTCGCCGCACCCGAGACATGCGCGGATAGGGTTCCATACTCGACCCAAGGGAAGCTCTGCAAGCGCATCACCGCTGGCTGTCCTGGCTTGATCCTTCCCACGACAGAAGAAGGAGGAAAATGGGCCACGATCTTGAAAGCGCCTTGTCCGACCACAGCAGCGACGCGAGTCCCGGCGAACAGGTAGGCACCAGAGTCGGGCACCACGACATCTGATATGGTCCCGTTGCCCGGAGCACGAATGGAACACTTGGCGATCTTTTCGTTGAGGCGCTCGATGATCTGCTTGTGGGTCTCGATGGCGCCCTCAGATTCGGCGATCTCCTTGTTGAGCCGTTCGATCCGGGCGAACTCGCGCGCGAGCTTCTCACCTCCCTCCTCCCGTGTCCGCAGGAGGCGTTGAGTCGATGCCAGTGCCGTTGAGCGCAGCTGGAGTGCCTCGGTGCGGGTGCGTTCGAGTTCCTCGGCCGAGACGTATCCCCCTTCGTGCAACTCTTTCACTCCGGCGGAGAGCCTCTCTGCGAATACGGCAGCAGTACGGGCGGCCTCCTCTTCGGCGGCAGTCTCACGAACTCGCGCCTGGGCGACGCCCCGGAGCTTGTTCACTGTCTGCTGGGTCTGGGTGCGCTCAGAGAGTAGCGACGCGAGCTGTGCCTTGACCATCACAAGGCGGGTGCGCTCCTCTTCCAACGCGAGTTCGTGCACGCGGCAGTCGAGTTGGGCGATGACCTCGCCGGCCTTTACCTCTCTGCCCAGCTTCAGCTCGTTGCGAACGATGCGGCCGTCTATCTCCGTTACGACTGGGTGAATCGTCGTCTCGACCCGAGCCTGGTCAGACGTTTCCAGAACCACGAGTGGAATGAGAAGGAACCAGCCTAGCCAGAGCAAGAGCATCGCGCCGCCCAGTCCGAGCAGGAGCAGATAGGGACGAAAACCGTCCTTTTCGATTGACCGGAGTGTGCGGCTGAACTGCATGGGTACGGCCACGAACAGTTACCTCTCCCTTGCTGGATTGCGCGTAGGAGAGCATAGAACAGATGGAGGCTCTGTATAGAGGGGGAGGCATGGAGAAAGGTGGCAGAGGAACCAGAACGCGGTGGCCGGAGTCTGACGGCCGCCCCCTCTGGACCGACGCTCAACTAGGACCGAAGGCGCGCCTGCAGGGATGTCTCGGAGGCATCACAGCAGCTCATGGCTGGAGCAAGCTCGCCGCCACGGGCTCATAGCCCGGGGTTGATAGTGGACTGTAAAACGAAGTCATTGGACATAGTCCGTGGGCCTATGATGTTCCACCAACTCAGAGGAGGCGAGAGCGCATGCTCACGACTATGCCCACCCGGACCCGGCGCAGGACGTCGGACATCTCCCGCCGTCCTGGCTCGGGGTCCGTTGGCGGACCGGGGTTTTGTTTCCAGCTTCGCCCTCCTGACAGGATGGTCTGATGCGGGGTCTCGTGAGATGGTGCCAAGCCCTGATGCTGCTCTCGCTTGTCGGGTGCGTTCATAGCACGGGCGTCGAACCCAGGCGGTTCTTCATGGGCAGGGCGATGCAGAATGATGCCGAGCGCTGGGAGCTGTTCGAGGCCCCCCTGCGCGTGCTGTCGTACTTGGCGGCTCCCGGTGGGGTGCGTGTCATCCTGGAGCATCGGAAGCTGTCCTCTGGGCCTGCTCAGCTGAGCCCGGCGTAGGGTCCATCACCTGGAGCATGAGGCGCATGGCGCCTTGTTGCTCTTCACCGACTGGGCCGCCGCAGCGGCCACGGAGCGGCGTGTGGTGCGCTTGCCATCTCCCGCCGAGTACCGGCCAGGGCACTTCTACGCGCGCGAGTTTCCGGTCCTGCTCGCCCTGCTCGCTCAGGTCGAGCACCCACCGTGGGCGCCGCGCACGAGAAGGGCATGGGCGCACACCCATGACCGACCCGGATACCGTCGTGTCGGAGCTGGCCGACAAGCTCGGGCTGGAGCGCACCACCATCTGGCACTTGTGCCGTCGCTACGAAGCGTAGGGTGTCGATGTGGTGCTGGAGGCACCCCGCTCCGGCCGTCCGCGGGAGCTTTCCCCCCCCCTGCAGCGAGTGGAGGTGGAACAGTTGGCGTGTTGTGAGTCGGCGGGCGTGGGCTTGCAGATGACGCACTGGTCCATCCGGAGCCTGGCCCTGGTGGCACGCTTCGCACTCACTACCCGCATGTCCGGGTGATTTTCACTCCAGCCCATGCCTCCTGGCTCAACCAGGCGGAGTTGCTGCTAAGCGCCTTCGCCGAGCGCTACCTGCAACGAGGGGACTGGGCCAGCCGTGACGCGCTCGTCGAGCACCTCGACGCCAGCTGGCCCGGGTACAACCGCTTCTGCGCCCACCCCTTCTCCTGGTCCTGGACCCGCGCCAGGATGCATTCGTGGGTGGACCGGCACCTGTCCTGACTATGTTGAAAAACTTGTCGGACACTCCACTAGGTCGGCGAATTTTCTCCACGAAATTACTTTTGTAGTCGGGTTGCATCTACCCGGAGGCGGTGCGGCCCTGGCGGCTCATCGCTGGCAGTAGCTCGGCATGGTGCTCGGCAGTCCGCCCGCGTAGGGAGACGGGACGGTGCCGAAGGGGTGGGCCTGGAGGAACTGCCAGACCGCCGCGCGTGCGTCCGTGGGGATGGAGTGCCCCCTGCCGTGGTTGCAAATCATGGCGAACTGGGACTTGGACTTCAGGTCGTTGTAGTAGTTCTGGCTCACCGTCTGGAAGTTGATGACGACCTGGTCGGACGAGCCTCCATGGAAGATCATGGCGGCGAACTTGTTCGTCGGATCCTGCGTCGGGATGGTGGAGGTCCTTCCACCCGAGTAGGTCGCCACGCTCGCGATGTAGCCAGAACGGCGGTAGCTCATGTGCGTGGTGTTCAGGCCACCCGCGCTCATGCCCATGCTGTGGATGCGGCTCACATTGATGCCGACCTTCTGGATGGCACAGGCCAGGATCTCGTCCGCCACGCGGAAGTCATCGTCGCGTGACGTGGACGAGACATAGAACCAGGGGAAGGTGCCCGCGGCGGGATCATGTGCTGGCGCCGCGACGATTCCACCCTGGGCCTTGATGGCTTCGATCTGCGTCGTGCCAATGCCCGTGGTGGCCTCCGTCGGCTGGCTGCCCGTGCCGTGCCAGTAGAAGACGAGCGGGCCATCCAATGTCTTGGCCGCGTCCGACATCCAGATGCGAACCGAGCGGGCCGCGACGCCCGCCGGCTGGAAGGTCAGCGTTCCATCCTTGAACTCGGGACAGGTGCCGGTGGGCTTGGGAAGGAAGGTGGGAGAAGGTTGGGCCAGACTGGCGCTCGTGCCCGCGAGCGCGTCGGAGGCGCTGTCCTCCGCGCCGCTCCACGAGCCTCCTTCTTCACCACCACATGCGGACACGGTCACGATGAGCGCGGCAGCGAGAACTTTCTTCATGGCAGACAACCTCCGGTGAGGCAGCGGTCAATGGGTAGACATCATTTGAGCATCCTCCGATCTGAATAGGAAGCAAAACGGTATAAACGTAAAAATCGAGTAATCCCAGCGAGGCGCCCGGCGTGCGCTGGGCTCATTGGCTCCAGTCCGCCTATGACACGCGGGTGGGCGGCACGGGGGGCGGCAGGTTCATCACGCTCTGTCGTGCCATCTCCATTCGTGTGATCTCCTCGCCGTGGCGCATGCGCAACCGGATGGTCACGGACGAGAAGTCGAGCGTGTCCCCCAGCCGCTTGCTGGGTTGGATCACGGTGATGGGGCAGTGGCGGTAGGCGCTGCCGTCCGGCTTCTTCAGTTCCAGACCCGCCGCGTGGGCCTGACGCACCAGGTTATTGATGCGGATGAACTCATTGACGTCATTGAGCAGGATTTCATTGATGGTGATGTCGGTGAGGCTGCGCTTGGCCACGTCGATGATGTTGGCCGGGGGGTTCACCTGCTCTGTCTTTCCCGAGCTACAGGCGATGACCACGATTTCCCTCGGGTTGAAGTCCAGGGCGTCGCCGAGCGGGGTGACGTTGCGCAGTCCTCCGTCCACGAAGGACTGGGGACCAATCGCCTCCCAGATGACGGGCATCGTCGCGCTGTGCCACACCGCGTCGAGGAAGTCGGGGGTCTCATGGTTGATCAGCTCGTACTCCCCCGACACGAGCGAGACGCGGCCCACATGGGTGGGGACGTGGAAGGGCCGCCCCGCCGCGTGCTTCTGGATGAGCGCTCGCAGCGGCGAGTCATCGTAGAACCCGAGTTTGTGCTGGACGGCGAGCCGGAAGGCCACGACGGGCCAGGAGAACTTCCGGTAGATGTCCTCCTCCCGGATGTTCATCCAGAGGTCCATCAACCGGGCGTATTCCCGCTGGGCGAGGAGCGTGGCGTTGAGGGCTCCAACGGAGACTCCGATGATGCGCTCCCAGCGGAAGCCGAGTTCCTCGCGAAGGACGCGCTCGGCGCCGATCTGGAATGCACCCTTGGCTCCTCCGCCAGACAGCACGAGTGTGGCAACACGTTCAGACATGGCGACTGCCCCCCCCATCATGGACTCCGGAGGAGGGGTGCATAACGGTATCTCGCGAGGCCTGATATCACCCTGGCGCACGAGGACGGAGTCCGTGTCGGGACACCCTCAGCCCAGCAGCTCGAACGCCTGACTCGCCCCCATCGCCAGGGAGACGGCACGCTCGCCGAGCTCCTCGGGAAGCTCGGGGTCCGTGAGGTTGATGCGGATCAGCCGGGCATCGGGGTGGTGGTGGACGAGGTGCTCCATCCTCCAGCGCACCACCGAGGGCGTGTTGAAGCCCGCCCCCACCTCGATGACGAGCAGCCGTCGTGCCGCGCCGTCGCGCATCCATTGCCGGAAGCGCCGCGCCTGCTCGACATAGGGCTCCTCCAGGAAGGACGCGTCCAGGCGCACGTTCATGAAGACGTCCCCTCCACAGCGGGGGCAGCGGGGGAGGGCGTCCGGCTCGGTCACCTGCTGGGTGACTGGATCCATCGCCGCGAGGCACCGCTCGATGAAGGGCCGCGTGGGCCAGGTCTCGCGAGTGCAGGCCTTCCGACACTGCATGCGCGCGTAGTCCCCTTGCGGCGTGAAGAGCCGCGCCTCGTCGAAGCCATTGCGAGGGAACAGCATGTCGACATTGGACGTGAGGACGAACGTGTCCTTGTCCTTCACGAGGTGCCGGAGTGTCTGGTAGGCGGGGCGCTCGTCCTCCCCGAAGCGCACGTGCTTCACGTGCGTCGACCAGAAGCCCCAGTGCTGCGCGGGGGTGAGGCCTTCGTGGCCAATGAACTGGTATTGGGCGCGAAAACCCAGGCGCACGAAGGCGGGGAACAGCCGGGCGAACGTCGCCGTGTCTCCGTAGTCGATGCCCGCCGCGGCCGACATGCCCGCCCCCGCGCCGATGAGAACCCGCTCGCTCTCCGCGAGCCATCGCCGTGCCAGCTCCACCGCTTTCTCGTGCTTCATGTCCCGTGTTCCTTCATGCGTGTGCATCGAGGGCTCCCCTCCGGAGGGCCGCGGAATACGCCTCGCGATCCTCGTCACCGAAGACGTTGAACAGCACCAACTCGAGCGCGCCGGGGTGCTCGCGCAGCCACGTTCCCACCGTGCGCAGCGCCACCCGGGCGGCGGGCTCCTTGGGAAAGCCGAAGATCCCCGTGGAGATGGCGCACAGCGCGACCGAGCGCACGCCCTGGAGCCGCGTGGCCACGTCCAGACAGGCGCGATAGCAGGCGGCGAGCGCCTCCTCGTGCTCCGGGCGCAAGGCGCCACGCACGATGGGCCCCACCGTGTGCAGCACGTAGCGGGCGGGCAGGTCGTAGGCCCGGGTCGCCTTCGCGTGGCCCGTGGGCTCGGGCGTGCCCTGGGCTCTCATGATGCGGGCACAGTCCTCACGCAGCCTGGGGCCGGCCGCCGCGTGGATGGCGTTGTCGATGCACGGGTGGAAGGGACGGAAGCACCCGAGCAGCTGGGCGTTCGCGGCGTTGACGATGGCATCCGCCGCGAGGGTGGTGATGTCCCCCTGCCACACGGCGCAGTGGGCGGCCGCCGTGCCCGGGACGTCGCCGAGACGGGGCAGGCGCATGGGGTCCACCTCGGGGCGCATCCGCCGCTCCGCCTGGAGCAGCCGGTCCAGGGCCAGGTGGAAGTCCTCCGGCAGTTCCCGGGGGCCGCGAACCGTGAGGAGCGCGCGCAGCCAGTCCCGCTCATCCGCCCCCAGCCGGGTGCTCGGGCCCAACTCCTCTCGCAGCCGTTGCTCGGTGCCATCCGCCTGGAGGTGCGCGAGCAGACGCCGTGACAAGGCCGGGCGTTCCTCTTCCGAGGCCGGGGCGGGGGGCGTGAACGGGGTGTCGAGGGAGACGAGCCCTCGGTAGGCGTCGAGGGCCAGCGCTGGAGTGGGAGAGGACACGGTCATCACCAGAATAAAATGAAACAGAGGTGGTTACAAATAAGGGCAAAAAAAACGAGGTTCGTGTCCCTCCCTAGCGGGAGAGCGCACCGAGCTCCTTGACGAGGTCCGCGACGGTCGTGCGCTCGAGGTCCTTTTCCAGCGCGAGCTGCGCCTCCTCGAAGTGTCCGGCAAGCGCGGACTGGATGGTGCTCCCCACGGGACAGAGGGGATTGGGGGGGGTGCTGTGCAGGGGGAAGAGGGTGCCTCCTTCCACCGCGCGGTAGATGTCCCTCAGGGTGATTCCCTTGGGAGGCCGCGCGAGCTGCCAGCCACCTCCAGCGCCGACCTGGGCGGTGACCAGCCGGGCGTCACGCAGGAGCGCGAGCAACCGCCGGATGACGACCGGGTTGGTGTTCACGCTCCCCGCGATGTACTCCGACGTCAGCTGCTCCCCCCCACCATGGGCGAGCAGGGTCAGGATGTGGATGGCGACGGTGAATCGGCTGCTGGTGTTCATCGGTGGACTTGAACTGTAACTAACATAGTTTCCGTTTACCGTCGTGTCAACACGGCCTGTGCCGCTCCTCCCGCCATGGCTGGAGCATTAATCGGTTGGGCGCCCTATTGAAGGGGGAGAGCCGCAGGCGGTCAGTTGGGACAGGCCCCAGACGCGGGCGAGAGATACCCTGCGACGCCTTCGTAGCTGTAGCCGTAGCTACCAACAGCCCTGACCGCCTCCTGCCAGGACTGTGTGTAGAAGTGGTCGCTATGGCCCCAAAGCCGGTAGAACGGACAGGTTCCCGGCTGTTGTTGTGGATAGACATAACACGCAACCCCTTCGTCCACGTACTTGTGCTGGGCGATGGCGAGGTCCCTCTCCTGCCAGGATGCCGTGTAGAAGTGGTCGTTCGTGCTTCCGCCTTTGTAGAGGCGATAGAGCGGAACTGTCCCCGCTTCTTGAGTGGAGTGGCATCTTCCAGCGACGCCTTCGTAGTCATAGGCGCCATTGACCGCACGGATCATTTCGTCGAAGTTGGTGGTGTAGAAATGATCCGACCCATCGCCGTTGTACACGCGATATAGGTTCATCGGTTCGGCCATGACGACGGATGCCGACAACGTCACAGCCAAAATCATTATCTTCTTCATGAGAAATCCCCCCCACTTGAAAATACGTCGTGTCACATGTGGATGTGACGTCAAATGACGTATTGGCTTAACGCCATGGGCACCTTGGACCCGTGGGATGCCAATGGGAAAGTACCTGTCCAGAGTAGTTGTGGTTTGGCGGACGGTCGCCGAATCATCCGTGCATGCTTTGACACCGTCCACGTCCTGCTGACGGTGAGCCGCACGACCGGGGCGGCGCCCCTGCTCGGCGGGCAGGGGCGCCGCCGGGTGGAAACAGGCGTGTCTTCAACGGCCAGCGCGAGGGTGGCGGCTTCCGGTAGGGTGTTGGTCGTTCATCCCTCGAGGAGGTCGTGTTGAAGCGTGGGTGGCTGGTGGCGGTGCTGGGGTTGGTGGCGGGTGGAGGGTGCAAGAAGTCCTCGGTCCCCACCGCGCCCGCGGACATGGTGCGCACCTCGCCGGACGGCATGCTCTCCCCGGACGGCGGGGGCGTCGTGAACGGGGGCGAGGTGGAGGTGGCCGGTCTGGTCAAGGCGGTCCACGAGGACGGCGGACGCCTCGTGGTCTCCTTCGCGTCGAAGCAGCCCACCCGGTCCGTCCTCTGCCAGGTGGAGGCGGGGCAGGCGGCCGCCGCCGGAAATCTGGCCGCGGGGCAGCTCGTGGCCATGCACGGCCTCGCGCGGGGCCAGTCGGGCGACAATCCCATGCTCGAGCCGTGCCGGGTCGTCTGGGCCGGGCCTCCTCCCGGGACGAGGCCCGCGGACGGCCGGGACGTCTCGCGCGCGGCCCGCTCCCTGGAGATGTGCAGGGTGCCCCTGCTCGTCGACGGGTTGCGACGTGGAGGCCGGACGTTGCCGGATGGCAAGCCCATGACCGAAGCGGCTTTTCGCCAACAGGAGCCCGCCCGGGCCGAGCGGCTCGACGCCGCCGAGAAGAAGGCCCGCGCGGAGCTGGCTTCCGTGGGACAGACCGCCCTGGCCTGCGATCATCCGCTCCTGCACGTCCTCCAGCGGTGCGAGACAGCCTCCGGGCCGGACACACCGGGGGTGGAGTGCGACGCCCCCTATGTGCGGGAGATTCTCGCCCTGCTGACTCCCTGAGGGGAGGGGCTCACGCTCCCTCGAAGTGGACCTGGGCGATGCCCATCACGTGCTCGACGGCCAGCAGGTGCCAGGCCACGTTCTGGATGAGGCCCGCCGACTCGGGCTCCACCATGGCCTCGCGCAACTGCGCGGGCGTCAGGCCGAAGGCGACGGCCGAGTCCTCGAGCACCTCGAAGGCCTTCCCGGGAGGCAGCTGCAGTTGGTCGCGCGCGGCCACGGCCTTGAGGGCCAGGGAAACGCGCAAGCGCCGCTCCACCTCCGAGCGCGTGGTGGGATCGTTCATCCACACGTCGAGCGCTTCCTGCTTCTCCGCGGGCGAGAAGTCCTTCTGCTCGAGCACCTGTCCCTCGGCCGCCTGCCAGCGGCGGCGGATCTCCTCGTCCACCAGGGACGTGGGGAGTTCCACCTCGGTGCGCGAGGCGAGCAGGTCCAACACGAGGTTCTGCGCCTCCAGCCACAGCACGTCGGACTGCTCGTCGAGCAGCTCGTTGGCGAGCGCGTCCATCACCTCCTCGTGCGTGGACCCCCGGCCCAATCGCCGCAGGAACTCGTCCGAGTCGGTGTCGGGCACCCGCACCTCGCGCGCGGCCCGGATGTCCACGAGGAAGCTCGCCGTGATGCCACGCAGCGACTCCACCGGGTAGTCGTCGGGCAGCACGATGTCGAACTTCACGCTGTCGCCCACGGCCGCGCCCTCGAGCGCCTCCGCGAAGCCGGGGAGCGTTTCCTGGGGGGCCAGCTCCATCCAGAAGCTGGTGCGGATGCTGAAGGGCAGCAGTTGGCCGTTGGCGTAGGCGAGCGTGTCGAGCTGGACGTCATCGCCCATCGCCACCTCCTCGCCCGGCCGCCGGTCGCGGCTCTCGGCGAGCGAGCGCGCCAGCTCGTGGAAGCGGCGCAGCAGGTCCTCCTCGGAGAGCGGCGGTGGCGCGGGGACCGTGACCTCGAGGCCCTCCGTGGAGGGCGCCTTCACCTCGGGCAGCACCACCCGGGCCCCCCCCAGGTCGGGGACCTGGGGGAAATGCCGCGTGAGATGGAGCACCGGCGAGGGGGGCGACGCGGGGACCCCCGCACCGCCGTGCGTCTTCTTCTGTGCCACCGGAACTCCTCCTGGCAGGTAGGTGCCACGGCCATGGTCCCAGACTGGGTTGAAGCGCGTGCGTTTCACGAGGCCTACCAGAAAAGCATTCCGGTGACAGCGCGCGCTAGCCGAAGAGTCCGCCGACGAAGCTGGAGACCGTGGACACCGCGGCGCCCACCTGGCTGACCACGGGGATGTTGGTGGCGGCGGCCACCGAGCCGACGGCGGTGATGACGCTCGTCACCTTCTTGGTGGTGCTGGCCTTCGGATCCTTCACGGTGGAGTAGGCGCTCGCCACGTCGAGGGCGGCGATGGCGACGTTGGCGCCCGGGACGAAGCGGCCCGCGGCCTTCGCCACGGGACCGGCGGCGGCGCGAACCCCGGCCTGGACCGCGGCCTTGCCGGCGGCCTCGGCGCCTTCGCGCGCCAGCGTCCGGCCCGCCGCGCGGGTCGCCGCGCCCATGGTGTTGGCGATGGAGGTGCCGTTCTGGGCCACCTTCTTCACGGCCTCCTGCACGCCACGGCGCGCCACGCCCTCGGTGGCACCCTGGAAGGCGTGCCTGGCCGCGGTGGTGGCCGCCGCGCGCACCGCCTTGCCCGTGGCGTTGGGGGCCGCGGTGCGGAAGGCCTGGGAGGCCGCGCGGTAGGCGCCGCCGAACTTCTGCACGTCACGGGTGAGCTCCAGCCCGCCCTTGACGGTGTTGATGGCCGTCTTGGCCGCGGTGGCCACCGAGCCGATCGCCTTGTCACGCTGCTCGGCCGAGCCGGAGCGCAGGGCATCGCGCACGTCCTTGATGGCCGTGCCGACCTGGCCGGGCAGCTTCACGGCGTTGGTCACCGTGCCCACCGCGCCGCTCAGCTTCTTGGCCACGCCCAGCTTGTTGAGCGTGTCCTTGGGGTTGGTGGCCTTCTCCGCCGCCTTGCTCCAGTTGTTCCTCACGGTCGCCTTGAAGCCATCCCGCTTCACGGCGCGCGCGTTGTCGAACACGTCCTTGGGCGTGCTGCGCAGCTTCTGGTACCCGTCGAAGGCCGACTTCGCGGTCTCCGCGGCCTTGGCCGGGTTCTTCACGAGTGCGGTCGTCTTCTGCGCCACGGTGTGGGTGGCGCGCGACACCCCCCGCTTGACTCCATCGATCAGGCTCACGGCGACTCCCCTTCAAATTCCTTGGAAAGACAGTGCTGGATTATCGGAAGCCGAGAGGAAAGGTTTCCTGAGGGGGGGTGCTCTTTCTTCCACACCGGATGACGCGGCGAGTCATTCCTGGTTGGAAGGGAGCGTGGCGGCCGGGCAGGGAAACACTCTGGGGTTCATCCGCGAGCTGCCTCCGACGTTGGTGAATGCCTTCCGCGCCACGCTCGAGGAACTCTCCGAGGCCGATCTGCTCCTGCACGTCGATCAGCTCGCGCACGGGAGCAGGGCTCAGGCAGCTCCTACTCCGGGTGGAGGAGCTGCTCTGGCGCGAGGGCAAGTCGCTCACGGCCAGTGGAGTCTCCATGCAGGATGAGCCTCATCCCCATTGGGAGGCCCCCTGCTTGCTGGCCCACATCGCGGCTGTGTAGGGTCCCGTCTCCCAGTGAACAAAAGGGGGTTGGGATGAAGCTCGTATCGAGCAGTGCCATTGTGACGGGAGCGGGGCAGGGAATCGGGTTGGCGATCGCCGCGCATCTCATGCGGGACGGAGCCAATGTCCTGCTCTTCGGCCGTACCCGGGAGAAGGTGGAGGCCGCCGCCGAGGGGCTCAATCGGACGATGGAGGGACGTGCGCGGGCCGTGCCCTTCGCGGGAGACGTGGTCCGGGCCGCGGACGTGTCCCGGGCGCTCGAGACGGCCACGCGGGAGTTCGGCCTGCCGGGCATCCTGGTGAACAACGCCGGGACGGGCGCCCTCTCTCCCATCATCGACATGCCGGAAGAGGAGTTCGATCGGATCCTCGCCATCAACCTCAAGGGGCCCTTCCTCTTCACCAAGGCCCTGGGGCGGGCGCTCGTGGACGCGAAGCAGCCCGGCTCCATCGTCAACATCTCGTCGTTGAACCAGACGAACGTGACGGATGGGCTCGCCCACTACTGCGCCTCCAAGGCGGGGCTCGCGAACTTCACGAAGGTCACGGCCTCGGAGTTGGGCCGCTACGGCATCCGGGCCAACATCGTCGCGCCGGGGCTCATCCGCACGCCCCTGTCCGAGGGGGCCGGTCTGCAGACGGAGGCCATGACCCGGGCGTTCCTCGAGCGGACGCCGCTCGGCAAGCCGCTCGGCGAGCCGGAGGACGTGGCGAAGGTGGTGTCGTTCCTGTGCAGTGATCTCGCGTCGTGGGTCACCGGTGAGACCATCGCCGTCGACGGCGGCAATCACGTCCGCGGCGTCCACAGCTACCTGGACACGCTGGGCATCACCAGCCCCAAGGTGGGTTGAGGCGCGCTCTTCCTTCCGCCCATCGGGCGGAGGGCGGAGTTCTTCGACACCTGGGTGGACCTGGAGTCTCGCATGTTGCTGATTCGGACGATGTGGACAGGGGTACTGGTGGCCTCGCTGGCCACGGCCGCGGCCCGGGCGGAGGGCTCGTCCCCGGCGCCCCCGCCCGAATCCACCCAGGCGCCCGCCGAGGAGTTGACGCCCATGCCCCCTCCGCCGCGCACGGGCTGGGGGGTCCAGGGCCTGCCGCTCATCAACTACAACAGCGACGAGGGTCTGGGGTATGGCGCGCGGCTGCTGGTGGTGGACTCGGGCGACGGTTCGATCCAGCCCTATCGCTACGCCTTCATGGCGCAGTTCTTCCAGACGACGGTGGGGGTGGCCATCCACCGCCTCTCCCTGGATGCCCCCCGCTTCCTGGACTCGCCCTGGCGGGTGGTCCTGGACGTGGCGCTGATCAACGATCGCTTCTCGCCGTACTACGGCCCGCCCGGGGACACGCGCTACGTGCCCTCCCTCAACACCTGCGATGACCGCGACGCGCTGAAGTCCGACCCCAATGTCTGTCCGGGCAACCCGGACTTCCGAGGCGCGCGCTACTACGCCTTCGATCAACGCACCTTCCCGAGCGTCATGCTCAACGTGCGCCGCTCGCTCAACGGGCCCTGGCAGGTGGCGGCCGGCTACCGCTTCCGGCTCACCGAGCTGCGCACCCGCTACGCCGTGGATGACCTGGGCCAGGCCCGGGACTCGCTCCTGGAAGAGGACGTGCGGGCCGGACGCATCTCCGGACTGACGGTCGACCACCTGGATGGGGTGAGCATCTTCCGCACGGCCGAGGTGACGGCGAGCCTGCTGCTGGACCTGCGCGACAACGAGCCCGCGCCCGTGCGGGGCATGTTCCACGAGCTCGCGGTGCGCGGGGCCGCGGGCGTGACGGGGAGCGCCTTCAACTACTTCGGTGTCACGGCCAACCTGCGCTTCTTCCATCCGCTGGGCACGGACCGGTTGGTGGCCGCCTTGCGGCTCTTCGCGGACGTGATGGGCGGCGATGTCCCCTTTCCGCAGCTCACGTCCTTCGGCGGCGTGGAGTGGCGCGAGACCATGAGCGGCATTGGCGGCGTGAGCACCGCGCGCGGCATGCTCAAGAACCGGCTGCGCGGACAGGTGAAGGCGCTGGCCAACGGGGAGCTGCGCTGGAAGTTCCTCTCGGTGGCCCCGGGGAATCAGCACCTGGACTTCACCCTGCTGGCCTTCATGGACATGGGCCAGGCGTGGGCGGACCTGGGCTCGCTGGACGCTCGGGCCCCGCGCTACACGGGCGGCGGCGGCCTGCGCATCGCGTGGGAGGACAACTTCATCGTCCGGCTCGACTACGGCGTGAGCCCCCAGGAGGGCACCACCGGCTTCTACCTGGACTTCAACCACGTTTTCTGAAGGGGAGGGCGGTGATGAGGACCCTGGCGAGGATCGGCCTTGGTGCCGGTGGCGCACTGGTGTTGTTGGCCGCGGTGATGGGCGTCCGCACGGCGAGGCTCGAGGCCCCCGTGGGGGCGGCCCTGGACGGGGGCTCGTTGGCCGGGCCCGTCGCGGTGGATGTGAACGCGGCCGCCCAGCGCCTGTCCCAGGCCATCCGCTTCCGCACCGTCAGCCACCAGGACAAGGCCGAGGATCAGCCCGCCGAGTGGGATCGGTTCCATGCCTGGCTCCAGAGCGCCTACCCCGCCGCGCACGCCGCCATGACGCGCGAGGTGATCTTCGGCCATACGCTCATCTACACCTGGAAGGGCTCGGAGCCCTCGCTGGCCCCCATCGTCCTCATGGCCCACCAGGACGTGGTGCCAGTGACCCCCGGCACCGAGAAGGACTGGCGCCATCCGCCCTTCGACGGCGTGGTCGCCGACGGCGCGGTCTGGGGCCGCGGGGCCATCGACGACAAGGGCTCGTTGATCTCCCTGTTCGAGGGCGCCGAGTTGCTCGCCGCCCAGGGCTTCACGCCTCGCCGTACGGTGCTCCTCGTCTCCACCCACGACGAGGAGGCACGCGGCGAGGGGGCCCCCGCGGTGGCGGACTGGATGAAGGCGCGTGGGCTCCAGGCCGAGTTCGTGCTCGACGAGGGCATGGCGGTGATCTCGGACAATCCGGTCACCGGTGACGCGGTCGCCCTGATTGGCGTCGCCGAGAAGGGTTATGGGACGTTGAAGGTCGTGGCCCGGGCACCCGGAGGCCACTCGTCCTCTCCGCCCAGGGACGCCGGTGGCGCCGTGCTGTTGTCCAGGGCCGTCGTCGCGATCGCCGAGCATCCCTTCCCCCTGGAGTTCAAGGGGCCCGGGGCGGCCCTGCTGGAGACGCTCGCGCCCACGGGGCCCTGGGCGCTGCGCATGGCCGTGGCCAACCGCTGGCTGTTCGAGCCGCTCATCCTCCAGCAGGTCGCGGCCACCCCCACGGGCGCGGGCCTGCTCCACACCACCATCGCGCCCACCATGTTGAGGGGCAGCCCCAAGGAGAACGTGCTGCCGCAGGACGCCACGGCGTGGATCAACTACCGCATCGCGCCCGGTGACACCTCGGAGACGGTCCTGGCCCACACCCGCGCCGCCGTGGGGGAGCTGCCCGTCGAGCTCTCCTGGACGAAGACCCCGGATGAGCCCACCCCCATCTCCTCCACGCGCTCGCGGGGGTGGAACGTGCTGGCCGCGCTCGCCGGGGAGATGACCCGGGCGCCCGTGTCTCCCGGGCTGGTCACCGCGGCGACCGACAGCCGTCACCTGCGGCCGGTGGCCACGGACGTCTACCGCTTCCAACCCATGACCTTCTCGCTCGCCAGCCTCCAGATGATTCATGGGACGAACGAGCACCTGACGCTCGAGAACCTGGAGTTCGCCGTGGGCTTCTACGCGCGGTTGATCGCGACCGCGGCCCGCTGAGTACTTCGCCCGTCTACTTCCGGGGCCATCCCAGCAGCACGGCTCCAATCACCACCAGTCCCGCACCGGCGAGCTGCCGCCGTCCCATCCGTTCGTTCTGGAGCGCGCCGAGCGCCAGCGCGAACACGATGGACGTATTGCGCAGGGTGATCACGGCCCCCGTGCCACTGCCCGTGAGCGCGACGAGCATCAGCGAGAACGACAGCGTGCACAGCACTCCCGCTGCCACGAGCAGCAAGGGCCGGGTCCTGATCTTCTGGAGCAGCGCGCCCCAGCTCGTCTCCTCCCGGCGGCGCATGAGGACGAGCAGGGGGAGGGCCACTCCGAGCGACAGGGTGAACAGGGCCGGAGGCTGCGCGCCCTCTCCCAGGGCGCGTTTGTAGCTGAGGTTGTACCCGGCGATGCATGCGGCACTCGCGAGGGACCAGAGCACACCATCCTTCTCCCTGCCTCGAGGCAGCACGAGGTTCATCCCCGCCATGCCCACGGCCACCAGGGTCGCGCCAGCCACGGAGCCCGGCGTGAGCTGCTCGTTCAACCACAGCACGGACACGGGCCACACGAGCAACACCGCCCCGCCTCGGGACACCGTGTACGCGAGTCCCAACGGGGCACGGCTCAGGGACTTGGCGAGCGTCACCAGGTAGCCGCTCTCCAGCACGCCAGCCATGAGGCCCCACATCAAGGCTCCGGAGGTGGGAAAGGCCGCGCCCTGGAGACCGAGCGCCCAGAGCCCTCCGCACATCACGGTGATGGTGATGACGCCCACCACGGCGGACTCCGGGTCCTCGTGCCGCTTGAGGAGCGCGCTCCACGACGCATGGAAGAAGGCAGACGACAGGACCAACATCATGGCGACGGGGCTCAACGGTGCTCCAGGGGACGCGCATGGTGCGCGAAGACGGTGTCGAAGGAGTCGAGACGGGGGCCTCGGCTCGCGTTTTCTACACCAAGAAGACGCGTGGCGCAGCCTCGTGCGCTCCCACGTCCCGCGCGTCGGCATCTCCGGCGCGGGAGACTGGCAGCTGGCCGTCAGCGGAGACTGACGGCCTCGCCAGGGCTACTTCATGCGCACGGAGACGGAGTTGGTGGCGGAGGACCAGGTGAGGTAGCCCTTCTGGAACTCGCTCTCGCGGCCAGCAGTGACGGCGTACTCGTCGGACACCGGGTAGCCCAGGGTGCTCTTCTCCCAGCCGAGCGACGCCCACTTGTCGCGGATGAGGCCGCGCACCTCGTGGGCGCCGGTGGCCGGGGTCCAGTAGATGCTGCCCGTCTGGAAGTGGTTGTAGCGGCCCACCGTGTCCGGTGTCGCCATCTCGTCCGTGGTCGGGTAGCCCAGGCCCTTCTCCCAGCCGAGTGCCGCCCACTTCTCACGGATGAGGTGGTGCACCTCGTGGGCGCCGGTCTCCGGGGTCCAGTAGATGCTGCCCTGCTCGAAGTGGTTGTAGCGGCCCACCGTGTCCGGCGTCGTCATCTCGTTGGTGATGGGGTAGCCCAGGACGCTCCGCTCCCAACCCATCTGCTCCCACTTGGCGCGGATGAGGCCGTGCACCGCCCAGGCTCCCGTCGCCTGGGTCCAGTAGATGCTGCCGTTCTGGAAGTGGTTGTAGCGGCCGCGCCCGTCCGGCGTCGTCAACTCGCTCGTCATGCACCCCCCGAGGACTCCTCCTGCTCCGCCCAGCGAGTTGTAGCGCTCCAGGATGGCTCCGCCCACCGAGCACGTTCCGCAGTGGGCATTGGCCCGGTTGAGGTAGTCCGTCCAGGGCCAGTTGGCGCCGGGATCGGTGCGGTTGTACGGCTGCAACTGGCCGTGCCCCACCACGTGGTAGCGATCCCGGGGAATGCCGTGGTCACGCGTCATGTCGCACAGCAGCCGGGCCGAGGCGTCGATCTGCGCCGCTGGCCACGTCGTCTGCGCCGCATACCCGCCGTGCTCGATGCCGATGGTGAAGTCGTTGGAGCTCTTCCCGTTCAGCCCACACTCCATGCCGCTGTTGTTGCTGCACTGGTAGGTGGCGCCGATGTGCCAGGCCCGGCTTCCATCCCGCACGAGCTGGCTGATCTCTCCTCCGTCCTCCCGCACCACGTAGTGCGCGCTCACCTGCGAGGTGCTGTTGATCAGCCAGCTCCAGCACCCCGAGTAGCTGCTCTCACAGGTGTGGATGACGACCATGCGCGGAGCCATGGGCCGGGCGTTGAAGTTGGGCGAGGGCCTCCACACGGCCGCCGCGTAGTCCGGAGCGGCGAGCGCCTGCTCGTTGCGCCCCAGTTCCTGCTCGGCCAGGCCCTGTCCACTCGCGGCCCACTCCGCCGAGAGCGTGCCCAGCCCCAGGCGGGCCACCCGGAAGACCTCGCCGTGGACGAAGCCGCGACGGCCCTCCTCGCTCTCGATGCCGGAGACCGCGCCCACCGCCGGCGCCCAGTTCTCCGCCCGCGTCCGGTCGAGCTGGAGCGCCCCCGCGCGGTGCGACAGCAGGGCCGCCGCCGCCCGGACGTGGGCGCGCGCGTCGGTCCTGGCCTGCTCCTTCGTGACGCCCGCCAGCTTTGCTCCCTCCTCGAGCAGTGCCTCCGACAGCGCCATCATGCCGTGGACGGCCGGGCGCCCCTCGAACTCCTCGGCTCCCTCCACCATCTGGTAGCGCGTCTGCACGAACGCGAGGGACTTGAGCAGCGCTGGCGGCACGTCGAACTCCTGTCCCGCCTCCCGGAAGAGCCCATCGAAGGAGGCATCCTCTCGTGCGGACGCCTCCGCCCCCTTCACGTCCACCGCCATGGCGGGGGCCACGGACTCCTGCTGCGGCTCGTTCGTGCCGCACGCCTGCGTCAAGGCCAGCGAGGCGGCGAGCACGACGATTCCCGGCTTGTTCTTCATCGATTCCTCCCAACGTCTTCACACGTGTGTGGTGGGCAGCCCCTCGCCCCATGCACGTCAGGCGGGGGCTGGCCCCAACAGGAAGAGGTGACGAGCCGGGCCTCGTCCCAGGAATCGACAGGAGGAGCCCCCGAGAAGGGGGGAAGTGCTCACTCCAAGTTCACGCGCATGTCGTGTTCGCGCGGCCAGAAGTTGCCCTATCGGGGGCCTCTCGGGCCGCCTGGGCTCAGACGCGGACCGAACGCACGAACGGCAGCTCCCGGACGCGGGTGCCGGTGAGCGCGAAGATGGCGTTGGCGAGCGCGGGGGCCACGGGGGGCACTCCCGGCTCTCCGACTCCGCACGGCGGGCCCTCGCTGGGAATCACGTGGACATGGATGCGCTGGGGTGCCTCCGCGATGCGCACCAGGCGGTAGTCGCGGAAGGTGCTCTGCTCGGTGGCGCCGTCCTTCATGGTGATGGCGCCATAGAGCCCCAGGCTCATCCCGAAGATGACCGCGCCCTCGAACTGCGCGCGCACGCGATCCATGTTGACGACCGTTCCCGCGTCCGCGACGAGCCACGCCTCGTCCACGCGGATGCGCTCGTTCGCGTCCTTCACCACGGACATCACCACCGCCACGTAGGACAGGAAGCTGCGGTGCGCCGCGAGCCCCAGCGCACGCCCCTCCTTCTTGCGCGAGTCCCAGCGCGACAGCTCCGTCACGTGCTCGATGACGCGGCGCAGGCGCCCGGTGTCGATGGGGTGCTCATCCAGGGACTGGCTGTGGTTGCGCAGCCGTCCCACGCCCAGCTCCTTGGGCGTCACGATGCGCGGCGGGCCGATGAGCTCGAACCGCATGTCGCGGGGATCCGTGCCACGCGCGTGGGCGAGCTCGTCGATGAAGCTCTGCACGGAGAACGCATGGTAGACGTTGGCCACCGAGCGCATCCAGCCGATGCGCGTATACGCGCGGGCCTCGCAGTTTTCCTGGCGCACGTGGGGGATGGCGAGCGGCAAGTCCAGGAGGCCATGGTTGAGCTCGCTGTCGCCCGCGAACGTGGCGCCCGAGAAGACGGAGTCGATGGGCGGAAACGCGCTGCGGTGGCGCCAGGCCTGGACCTTTCCCGAGTCATCGAGCGCGGCCGACAGCCGCTGCGCGCTGGTCGCGTGATAGTAGTCGTGGCGCAGGTCATCCTCGCGCGTCCACTGCACGCGCACGGGGGCGCCCACGGCGCGTGCCACCAGGGCGGCCTCCGGTACGAAGTCCGGCATCGACTTGCGGCCGAAGCCACCACCGAGCAGCGTCACGTGGATGGTGATCTGGCTCTCGTCGATGCCGAGTGCCCGTGCGACCTCGGTGCGGTCGGCCTGGGGGTTCTGGGTCGCCGCCCAGATCTCGCACCGGTTTCCCTCCACCCGCGCGACCGTCACGGGCGGCTCCATGGGCGCATGGGCCAGGTGCGGCGTGTAGTAGTCGGCCTCGACCTTGTGTTTGGCACTCGCGAGCGTCGCGTCGGCATTGCCCACGTTGCGCACGATCTTGCCCGAGGCGCCGATGGCCTTCGTCAGTTCCTGCCGGTACTCCTCCGAGTCGTAGCCCGCGTTGTCGCCGTGCTCCCATGTCACCTCGAGCGCCGCGCGCCCGCGCATCGCCGCCCAGGTGTTGTCCGCCACGACGGCGATGCCTCCGAGCGGCTGGAAGCCGAAGGGCAGCTTGGGCGCGGGCAGCTCCACCACGTGCTTGACGCCCGGCACGGCGAGCGTGCGCGTCGCGTCGTAACGGACGGCCCGGCCACCGGCGACGGGAGGCCGGACCACCATCGCGGTGAGCATGCCGGGCAGCACCACGTCCGCGCCGAAGATGGCCTTGCCGGTGACGAGCTCCGGCGCGTCGATCAGTGGCAGCTCCTTGCCCAGATGGCGCAGCTCGGAGCGGGGCCGCAGCGTGACGTCCTTCTTCTCGGGAACCGGGAGCCTGGCGGCGTCGTTGGCCAGCTCGCCGAAGCCGATGGAGCGCTCGCTGGCCGGGTGGAACACGGCATGGTCTCGGGCCACGCAGGCGTTCGCGGGCACTCCCCAACGCCGGGCCGCCACGGTGATGAGCATGGTGCGCGCCGTGGCGCCCACGTAGCGCAGGTCCGTGAAGATCTTGCGCACGCTGCACGAGCCGTCGGTGTTCTGGTCTCCGTAGGCCTCGTCCCCATCGGCCTGGGTGACCTTCACCTGGGCCATGTCGGCGCCCATCTCGTCCGCGATGAGCACGGGCAGGGAGCTGCGCACTCCCTGGCCCATCTCCGAGCGGTGGCACACCACCGTCACCACCCCATCGGGTGCCACGTGCACGTAGACGTGGGGACGGAATCCCTGCTCGGGCACGGGTGGGTAGGCGTTGGGCATGGTGGCCGCCCGCGCGTTCGTGGGCAGCAACTCGAGCGCCAGCCCGGCGGCGACCAGTCCGACCCCCTTGAAGAAGGAGCGGCGCGACAGGCGGATGGGGTTGTCGTCCAGGACGTGCTCACTCATGGGGAAGTCCCGCCGCCTTCTTGATGGCGCAGCGAATGCGCGTGTACGTGCCACACCGGCACAGGTTGCCGCTCATCGACCTGTCAATCTCGCCGTCGCTGGGCTGGGGCTTCTTCGCCAGCAGCGCCGCCGCGGTCATGATCTGCCCGGACTGGCAGAAGCCGCACTGGGGCACGGCGAGCTCCACCCAGGCCTTCTGCAGGGGGTGGGAGCCATCGGCGGACAGCCCCTCGATGGTGGTGACGTGGCGTCCCGCGGCGCGGCTGACCGGGGTGACGCACGCGCGCACGGCCTCGCCGTCCAGGTGCACGACGCACGCGCCGCACAGCGCCTGGCCACAGCCGTACTTGGTGCCCGTCAGTCCGAGCACGTCCCGCAGGGCCCAGAGCAGCGGCATCTCCGGGTCGACTTCGAGTTCGCGCTCGGTTCCGTTCAACTTCAGGTGGATGCTCATGGCCGTGCCTCCTCGTCCGGACACTCGGCGCCGTCCTTCGCCCACGCGGCGATCAGGGCCCCGAATTGTTCTTGCGTGCCGGGGGCGGGAACCCGCTCCCTCCCCGGTTTCCATCCCCACCCGACGAGCTCGTCGTGAGCGGAGTGCTCGATGAGCTGCTCGAGGCTCTTGTTGCCGTTGCGCTGGCGATCCTTGAGCTGTTCGCACAGGGAGCGGGGCGTGGCGCCCACCCAGGCCATGGAGCGCGGAGCGAGGTGCCAGTTGGGAGCGCCCGGAACCCGCGCGTGGGCGAGGTTCTTGTCCTGATGGCAGGAGGTGCACTCGAGGCCGGGCACGCCCTGGTCCTTGGCGCCACGGAAGACGGGGGGCTGATGAGCGAGCCCGCGCTCGCCCTGGGCGGGGGTGTCTCCGGCGGGGTGGCAGTTGGTGCAGCGCGGATGGAGCATCACGCGGCTGGCTTCCAGGAAGAGGGCGCGTGAGCGCTCCGGACGGGAGGTGATGCGCGCGAACATGTCGGGGGTGCGCAACTGCTGGGCCGTCACGGGGGGCAGCTGCGTGGCGGGACTCACGCCGCCACGGTTTGAACTACACGCCAGCGCGAGCGCGGCGCACAGGGCTCCCGCTCCCAGCGAAGCGGTGAGGATGCCCGGGTGATGCATCATGGAGACCTCCAGGCGGGGTGGGGATGGCCCGCACTAGTCGGTTTATTTTGTGTCCTTAGCTATTCCTATTTAAGCCAGTTTTTATTAATAAACCGTGTAGCGCTACTTCATGAGCAAAAACGAATCAGTCGCTCGGTGACGTGGTCTTGGTTATCGGCGGCGAATACATGACCGCTGTTCAGGATTAATCCAGCCAGGATGTCCGTGGCGATCAGGCGCACGCCGTGGAGCATCTGCTCTCGCGGGAGGCTCTGGTCTTCGTTGCGCACGAGGGCTGGCCTCAGCGGTGTCTCGTCATACTGGAAGCCACCGCGCATACCACCCGGTGCTGCATAGTGATTGAGAAATTCCGTCCAGTCTGTCTGGTTCCGAGGGAGGGAGAGGAACCAAACGAGCGCTTCGACACCTGAACCGGCTCACTCCAAGGAGGAGAGGGCGGAAGGGGAACGCCCTTCCTGTCCGCGCTCGGCGATGGCCTGGGGCACGCCACCTTGTCCGCCGATCTCCCGGTGGAGCTGGATGACGGTGTCGCGCACCTGCCGCAGCAGGGCGTCGCGGTCCGCCTTCCCGAGCCCCTTCGTGTCGATGGGCTGGCCCACCTTCACGCGGATGTCGTGTCTGCGCAGCCAGATGGCGCCCCGGGGAAGCACTTGCAGGGCGCCCTCGATGGCCACGGGGACGATGGGCACCTGGGCCTCGATGGCGAGCACGAAGGGGCCCTTCTTGAAGGGGAGGATGAGCCCGTCACGCGAGCGGGTGCCCTCGGGGAAGGCCAGGATGGACTTGCCCGCGCGGATGCGCTCGCCGGCGAGCGCCAGGCTCCGCACCGCCTCGCGGTGGTGGGAGCGGTTGATGAAGATCATCCCCGTCATCGCCATGTACCAGCCGAGGAAGGGCACGTACTTGAGGACGTGCTTGGCGATGAAGCGGAGGTTCACCGGCAGCGCCGCGAACGCGCAGGGGATGTCCATCGCCGACTGGTGATTCATGACGAAGATGTGGGGCTTGCTCCAGTCGATGTCCGGCAGCGGCTCCACGAGCATCCGCGAGCCGGTGATGCGCCAGTGCAGGGGGGCCCAGAAGCGCCGCGCCATCATCAGCGGCACGTTGCCGTCGAGGGTCAGGATGGCCCCCAGGCCAGCGACGATGATCCAGAAAGCACCCCACGCCACCAGGATGAGGGCCTGGAGCACGTTGAGCAGAGGGTAGAGGAGCTTCATGGGCGGACATCTCCCGGCATGGCGGTGCCTTTCCGGGAATGGCCCTCTATCACGCTCCTGGGGCGGCGGGAGGGGGAGGCCCCCGTGCCGGGGAGCCTCTCGGGACGAGTGGGCTCGGAAGCGGCCCGAACGCATGATTCAGACAGCGCCTGGTTGATAATGGCCGTTTGGTAGACATTGTTCAAACTCCTTTCAATTGACGCGCGCGAGAATCAGCAATCGCTCTCGATTTCTTTCCAATCAAGAAGCCCTGGTCGAGCTCACGCACAGCGCGATCCGGAGATTCCGGCCGCTCTCTATCTCTGCTTCCACGAAGATGCTTTGAACCGGTTCACACCCTGGGACGAATGGTTCCGATGGGCACAGGGTGGCCGTCACCGCGGGCACGCCAGTTCCCGTTCCCCTTCGTGTCAGCGGAGAACGAAGGGCAGGAGTTGCCCGGGTGTTCCACTCATGCGAGGTGGCCGGGGCACCGCTTCCTCATGGGAGCGCCCCGGCCATCCCCGTGTCCGACTCAGACGCGAACCGAACGCACGAACGGCAACTCCCGGACGCGGGTGCCGGTGAGCGCGAAGATGGCGTTGGCGAGCGCGGGGGCCACGGGGGGCACTCCCGGCTCTCCGACGCCGCACGGCGGGCCCTCGCTGGGAATCACGTCGACGTGGATGCGCCGGGGCGTCTCCGCGATGCGCACCAGGCGGTAGTCGTGGAAGTTGCTCTGCTCGGTGGCGCCGTCCTTCATGGTGATGGCGCCGTAGAGCCCCAGGCTCATGCCGAAGACGACGGCGCCCTCGAACTGCGCGCGCACGCGCTCCGCGTTGATGATGGTGCCCGCGTCCGCGACGATCCACGCCTCGTCCACGCGGATGCGCTCGTCCGCGTCCTTCACCACGGACATCACCACCGCCACGTAGGACAGGAAGCTGCGGTGCGCCGCGAGCCCCAGCGCGCGTCCTTCCTTCTTGCGCGAGTCCCAGCGCGACAGCTCCGTCACGCGCTCGATGACGCGGCGCATGCGCCCGGTGTCGATGGGGTGCTCGTCCAGGGACTGGCCGTAGTTGGGCACCTTCTCCACCCCCAGCTCCTTGATCGTCACGATGCGCGGCGGGCCGATGAGCTCGAGCCGCGTGTCGCGGGGATCCGTGCCACGCGCGTGGGCGAGCTCATCGATGAAGCTCTGCACGGAGAACGCGTGGTAGATGTTGGCCACCGAGCGCATCCAGCCGATGCGGGTGTGCGCGCGGGCCTCGCAGTTCTCCGTGCGCACGTGGGGGATGGCGAGCGGCAAGTCCAGGAGGCCCTGGTTGAGTTCGCTGTTGCCCGCGAACGTGGCGCCCGAGAAGATGGAGCCGATGGGTGGGAACGCGATGCGGTGGTGCCAGGCCTGGACCTTGCCCGAGTCATCGAGCGCGGCCGACAGCCGCTGCGCGCACGTCGAGTGGTAGTAGTCGTGGCGCAGGTCATCCTCGCGCGTCCACTGCATGCGCACGGGGGCGCCCACGGCGCGCGACACCAGGGCGGCCTCCGCCACGTAGTCCGGCTTCGACTTGCGGCCGAAGCCGCCGCCCAGCAGCGTCACGTGGATGGTGACCTGGCTCTCGGCGACGCCGAGCGCCCGCGCGACCTCGGTGCGGGCGGACTGGGGATTCTGGGTCGCCGCCCACACCTCGCACCGGCCGCCCTCCACCCGCGCGACCGCCGCGGGCGGCTCCATGGGCGCATGGGCCAGGTGCGGCGTGTGGTAGTCGGCCTCGACCTTGCGCTTCGCGCCCGCGAGCGCCGCGTCGGCATTGCCCACGTTGCGCACGACCTTGCCCGAGGTGCCGATGGCCTTCGTCAGCTCCTGCCGGTACGCCTCCGAGTCGTAGCCCGCGTTGTCCCCGTGCTTCCACGTCACGTCGAGTACCGCGCACCCGCGCATCGCCGCCCAGGTGTTGTCCGCCACGACGGCGATGCCTCCGAGCGGCTGGTAGACGAAGGGCAGCTTGGGCGCGGGCAGCTCCACCACGTGCTTGACGCCCGGCACGGCGAGGGCTTGCGTCGCGTCGTAGCGGGCGACCCGGCCACCGGCGACAGGAGGCCGGACCACCATCGCGGTGAGCATGCCGGGCAGCACCACGTCCGCGCCGAATTGAGCCTTGCCGGTGACGATGTCCGGCCCGTCGAGCAGTGGCAGCTCCTTGCCCAGGTGGGGCAGCTCGGAGCGGGGCCGCAGCTTGACGTCCTTCCTCGCGGGGACCGGGAGCTTCGCGGCGTCGTTGGCCAGCTCGCCGAAGCCGATGGAGCGCTCGCTGGCCGGGTGGAACACGGCATGGTCCCGGGCCACGCAGGTGTTCGCGGGCACTCCCCAACGCCGGGCCGCCACGGTGATGAGCATGGTGCGCGCCGTGGCGCCCACGTAGCGCAGGTCCGTGAAGATCTTGCGCACGCTGCTCGAGCCGTCGGTGTTCTGGTCTCCGTAGGCCTTGTCCCCATCGCCCTGGATGACTTTCACCCGGGCCATGTCGGCGCCCATCTCGTCCGCGATGAGCACGGGCAGGGAGCTGCGCACGCCCTGGCCCATCTCCGAGCGGTGGCACACCACCGTCACCACCCCATCGTGCGCTACGTGCACGTAGACGTTGGGGCGGAAGCCCTGCTCGGGCAGGGGCGGGTAGGTCGTGGGCATGGTGGCCGCCCGCGCGTTCGTGGGCAGCAGCTCGAGCGCCAGCCCGGCGGCGACCAGTCCCACTCCCTCGAGGAAGGAGCGGCGCGACAGGCGGATGGGGTTGTCGTCCAGGGCGTGCTCACTCATGGGGAAGTCCCGCCGCCTTCTTGATGGCGCAGCGAATGCGCGTGTACGTGCCACACCGGCACAGGTTGCCGCTCATCGACCTGTCAATCTCGCTGTCGCTGGGCTGGGGCTTCTTCGCCAGCAGCGCCGCCGCGGTCATGATCTGCCCGGACTGGCAGAAGCCGCACTGGGGCACGGCGAGCTCCACCCAGGCCTTCTGCAGGGGGTGGGAGCCATCGGCGGACAGGCCCTCGATGGTGGTGACGTGGCGTCCCGCGGCGCGGCTGACCGGGGTGACGCACGCGCGCACGGCCTCGCCGTCCAGGTGCACGACGCACGCGCCACACAGCGCCTGGCCACAGCCGTACTTGGTGCCCGTCAGTCCGAGCACGTCCCGCAGGGCCCAGAGCAGCGGCATCTCCGGGTCGACCTCGAGTTCGCGCTCGGTTCCGTTCAACTTCAGGTGGATGCTCATGGCCGTGCCTCCTCGTCCGGACACTCGGCGCCGTCCTTCGCCCACGCGGCGATCAGGGCCCCGAATTGTTCTTGCGTGCCGGGGGCGGGAACCCGCTCCCTCCCCGGTTTCCATCCCCACCCGACGAGCTCGTCGTGAGCGGAGTGCTCGATGAGCTGCTCGAGGCTCTTGTTGCCGTTGCGCTGGCGATCCTTGAGCTGCTCACACAGGGAGCGGGGCGTGGCGCCCACCCAGGCCATGGAGCGCGGAGCGAGGTGCCAGTTGGGAGCGCCCGGAACCCGCGCGTGGGCGAGGTTCCTGTCCTGATGGCAGGAGGTGCACTCGAGGCCGGGCACGCCCTGGTCCTTGGTGCCACGGAAGACGGGGGGCTGATGCGCGAGCCCGCGCTCGCCCTGGGCCGGGGTGTCTCCGGCGGGGTGGCAGTTGGTGCAGCGCGGATGGAGCATCACGCGGCTGGCTTCCAGGAAGAGGGCACGCGAGCGCTCCGGACGGGAGGTGATGTGCGCGAACATGTCGGGGGTGCGCAACTGCTGGGCCGTCACGAGGGGCAACTGCGTGGCGGGGCTCGCGTTCACGCCGCCACGGCCTGAACCATACGCCAGCGCGAGCACGGCGCACAGGGCTCCCGCTCCCAGCGAAGCGGTGAGGATGCCCGGGCGATGCATCATGGAGTCCTCCAGGCGGGGGGGGGAGATGGCCCCGAGCCAGAGCGGGACATTGTGCGCCCGGAGCTGTTTCGCCCCAAACCAGATGTTGTGAATGGGCCTTGAAGGGCTCCTTCACGAAGCGGCTGCGCCGCCCGGAGACCCGATGCGGGGCCTCAGACCGCCGGTTTCACGGTGGCGAGCATGCGCCGCACCTCGCGCAGCAGGGCATCGGGCAGGCACGGCTTGGTGACGTACGAATCGCAGCCCGCGTCCTGGGCCTCGCGCGAGTGCCCGTCCAGCGCGTGCCCGGTGAGCGCCACCACGGGGATGGCCTTGGTGCGCGCGTCGCCCTTGAGCCGGCGCGTGGCCTCCCAGCCATCCATCACCGGCAGGGACAGGTCCATGAGGACGACGGCGGGCCGGAACTCCATGGCCTTCTCCACCGCCTCCAGCCCGTTGCGCGCCTCGATGACGCGGAAGCCGGAGAACTCCAGGTACTCGGCGTACATCTCCCGGGCATCCTGATAGTCATCCACGATGAGGATGAGCGGCGCGGACTCGTTGGCCATGGCTTGGGTCATGACCGCCTCGCGAGGCGGGGCAGGTGCAGGGTGAACGTCGAGCCCTGGCCCACGGCGCTCTCCAGGCTCACGCGCCCGTCGAGCATCGCGGCCAGCCGGCGGCAGATGGACAGGCCGAGCCCCGTTCCCCCGTAGGCCCGAGTGGGCGAGTTGTCCACCTGCTGGAAGTCCTCCCAGATGCGCTCCTGATGGGCCGGGTCGATGCCGATGCCGGTGTCCATCACGGAGATGTGGAACGCGGCGGTGGCGACCTCGTACCGGGCCTTCACCTGGATGCTCCCCTCGTGGGTGAACTTCAGGGCGTTGGACAGCAGGTTGACGACGATCTGCTTCACCTTCTGCCGGTCGCTGTGCACCCCGGGCAGGTTCGCCTCCACCTGGGTGCTCACCGCCAGCTTCGAGCGGACGATGATGGGATCCAACTCCGCCATGACCTCCTGGAGCAGCTCGGGCAGGCGGAACTCGGACAGGTGCAGCGGCATCCTTCCCGCCTCGATGCGGGTGATGTCGAGGATCTCGTTGATGATCTCCAGGAGGTGGCGCCCGTTGGAGTCGATGCGGCTGAGGCTGCGGCGCTGCGGAGGGGGCAGCTCGCCGTTGACGCCCTGCAGCAGCATGTTGGTGTAGCCGAGGATGGCGTTGAGCGGCGTGCGCAGCTCGTGGCTCATGTTGGCGAGGAACTGGGACTTGGCGGCGCTCGCCTGTTCCAACTGGATGGCCTGGCGGCGCAAGAGCTCGTTCTGCGTGGCCAGCTCCTCGGTGGCGGCGTTGACCCGGGCGGCCAGCTCACTGGAGGCGGCCTCGAGCCGGGTGAGCTGCCGGCCCTTGTACAGGCGCGTGAGGTGCGAACCCAGGTGGCCCGCGAGCCAGCCCACGTCCGGCGACAGCTCCGACGAGGCGGGCGTGACCAGCAGCAATCCCGGCGGAGGAATGCCGGGGGCCGCCTTGCCGAGCGACAGCGAGAAGAGCCCCCGGCGCAGCGGCGACAACTCCGGGGAGAGCTGGCCCGGAGCGATCCACCGGGGCTCGGACCACTGGAGGGCTTCCACCAGCGGGTGCTTCGTCTCGTGCAGCGCGAGCACGACGCCCTCCACGCCGGGCATCCCATAGGAGGCCAGGGGCACGAGGGAATCCGATTCGTCGGGTGCCAGACACAACACCTGCTCCACCCGCGCGTGGTGCACGAGCCAGGACACAGCGGCTTCGGCACACGTCCGGGCGTCATCGCACCCGAGCAGCAGCTCCGAGAAGGCCAGTCGGGCCTCGGAGCTGGGCGCGGGGTGTGTTGGCAGTGCGGCAATGGATGGCAAGACGTAACGCTCCGGTGTCCGTGGGGTTCAGAGGTCTCGGGTGCGGATCATGGAGTCGAGTGACTCCATGGTAGTGTGTCCCCTCCACGTTCCGGCCAACGCCCGCCAGGCCCGGTTGTTGGGTCTTATACAAAAAAAGGCTTCAGTGGAGGACAGGCAGGCAGGCGCGCCCGGCTGCTCGTTCCCCCTACCAGCCCTCGGCCGAGTTCCTAGCCTTGGAAGATGGTCGATGAGCGCGAGCATCAATCCTTGTGGACGGTGTCGGCTCCGGCGCGGCGGTATCCCCCGCTGCCGGGGGATCTCGAGGTGGACGTGGTGGTGGTGGGGGGAGGCCTGGCGGGGCTCACCACGGCCTGGCTGCTCAAGCAGGAGGGCAAGCGGGTCGCCGTGGTGGAGATGCACCGCATCTTGACGGGGCAGACAGGGCAGACGACGGCGCACCTCACGGAGCTGCTGGACGTCTCCTATGACACGCTGGCGTCGGACTTCGGGGAGAAGGGGGCGCGGTTGGCGGCCGAGTCCGTGCGTGCCTCCATCGAGAAGATCTCCAGCCTGGTGGAGCGGCTGGGCATCGCTTGTGATTTCCAGCGGTTGCCCGGCTACCGCTACGCGGAAACGGAGGACGAGGCGCGGCAGCTCGAGCACGAGGCCTCCGCGGCCCGGCGGGCGGGGTTGCTGTGCTCGCTGACCCGGGACGTGCCGCTGCCCTATCCGGTGACGCTGGCGTTGCGGGTGGAGGATCAAGCGCAGTTCCACCCCCGCGCGTATCTCCAGGCGCTCGCGGAGCGGATCGTCGGGGAGGGCAGCCACGTCTTCGAGGAGACACAGGTCACCGACATCCACGAAGGGGCGCCCTGCCGGGTGCAGACCACGCGCGGGGTGCTCCTGTGCCAGGAGGTGGTGGAGGCAACGACCACGCCCCTCAACCGCGTCCTGCTGCACACCAAGCTCATGCCCTACCGCTCCTATGCGCTGGCGGCGCGGCTCGAGGCCCCCCTGGCGCCGGGGCTCTATTACGACAGCAAGGACCCCTACCATTACATCCGCACCCAGCGCGTGGACGGCGCGGACTACGTCATCGTGGGAGGCGAGGACCACAAGGTGGGCGCCGAGGAGGACACGGCCCGCCGCTACCTGGCCCTGGAGGAGTACCTGCGGCAGCACTTCCCGGCGTCGCGGGTGGAGTACCGCTGGTCGGGCCAGATCATCGAGCCGGTGGACGGGCTGGCGTACATCGGCCGCAACGGCGGCTCGCGCCACGTGTGGGTGGCCACGGGCTTCTCGGGGACGGGGATGACGTTCGGGACGCTGGCGGGGATGATCCTCTCGGATTTGATCCTCGGCCGGGACAACCGCTACGCCTCGCTCTATGACGCCACGCGGGTGAAGCCGGTGGCGGGGGCGAAGGACTTCGTCCAGGAGAACGCGGAGGTGGCCTTCCACTTCGTGGCGGACCGGCTGGCGAGGCCGGACACGCACGACCTGTCCGACGTGCCGCCCGGCGAGGGCCGCATCGTGGAGGTGGAGGGCCGCAAGGTGGCCGTCTACCGGGAGGCGTCCGGCGGCGTCCACGCGCTCAGCCCGGTGTGCACCCACCTGGGGTGCCATGTGCACTGGAACAACGCCGAGCGCTCGTGGGACTGCCCGTGCCATGGCGGCCGCTACAGCCCGACGGGCGAGGTGCTCAACGGCCCTCCGGTGAAGGGGCTCGCGTCGAAGAAGATCCGCTGAGACGATGCGCGCCCATGCCCGCCTCTTCCCGCGCCGCTCCCGCGAGCGACTCCGTACCCGCGCCCGACAGCCTCCTGCCCGAGGGCTTCACGCCCGCCGCCCGCCGCGCCCTGGCCCGGGCGGATCCCCTCCTCGGCGCGTTGATGAAGCAGGTGGGGCCGTTGCGGCTGGAGGTGGAGGCGCTGCACAACCCCTTCGTGGCGCTGGCGCGCTCCATCGCCTACCAGCAGCTCACGGGCAAGGCGGCGGCCACCATCTTCGGCCGGGTGTGCGAGCGCGTGGGCCAGGGCGCGCGCTTCACGCCGGAGGCGGTGCTGGCCGTGCCGGTGGAGGACTTGCGCGCGGCGGGACTGTCCGGGGCGAAGGCGGCGGCGATGAGGGATCTGGCGCTCAAGGCCCGGGAAGGGGAGGTGCCCACGCTGGTGCGGGCCCGGCGCATGAGCGATGCCGCGCTGGTGGAGCACCTGACGAAGGTGCGGGGCATCGGACAGTGGACGGTGGAGATGATGCTCATCTTCCGGCTGGGCCGACCGGACGTGCTGCCCGTGGATGACTACGGGGTGCGCAAGGGCTTCATGCGCACCTATGGGCTAGCGGAGATGCCCCGGGCCCGGGAACTGTTGGCCCATGGGGAGCGCTGGAGGCCGTGGCGCTCGGTGGCGAGCTGGTACATGTGGCGGGCGCTCGAACTGCCGAAGAACCCGGCCCCCTGAAGCGCTCGGCGCCTAGCCCTGACGGCGGCGCAGGCGCGTCAGCGTGGCCGCCGCGAGCGCGAAGACCAGCATGGGCGAGCCACCCGTGGCCGAGCAGCCGCCCTTTTCGTCGTCCGGCTCGGTGGGCGTCGTTCCCCCGGAGACCGTCACGTTCAGTGTCGTGGTGGCGCTGCGGTCGCCCGAGCTGTCGTAGTTCTTGTTGGCCGAGTTGCCCGCGCCGAAGATCTTGACGCTTCCGCTGGCGGGGGCGACCAGGGAGAAGTCGAAGCGCAGCTCGCCATTGGTGAAGGACTTGAGCCCGTTGTGGGTGATCTCCTTGCCGATCTTCTGGCTCCCCTCGCCCGCCTGGAGGACCGCCGCCGCGTTGTCCACGGCGATGTTCATGCCGCCCACGTTCGCGGCGCCGCCCTTGATGATGAGCGTGTACTGGCCCGTGGCGCTGGGCGCGAGCGTCGCGGGTCCGGAGATTTCCACCGTGGGCGCGGAGCCGCCCGAGTGGCAGGTGTTGCACGTCGCTCCGTCCTTGCCCGATTGGCCGGTGATGCCCGAGCTGTTGGCGAGGGCCGACGTCGAGATCAGGCAAGCGGAGATCACACCCACGGTACCGAGAGAAGCGCGCATTCAACCTCCAAGAGGGGGGGGACTGTGCTGATGGAGACTCTCTTCGTAGCCCGGTTCGCGCCTCTGGGGAATGTCACGATTCAGCGATGGGTCGAATCTCCGGAGGGCGGGGCGCGGCGGGAGGTTGACGGGCGGGTGGGGCGCCGTTCCACCGCAGTGGAGTGTCACTCGAAGAACGAGTGTTCCCGGCGGGCTCATACCAAGCGTCCGGTAGTGTTCCCGCGCGTGACCTGGTGCGGATGGGCGGTGCGGCATCTGGTGCAGTGTCCCAGCGGGGGAGCACGATGCGACTGGAGACACTCAAGGCCCGGGTCCGCGATGCGGGAGGGCCCGAACTGCTCGAGCGGTTGGAGTGGCTCGATGCACAGGGGACCCGGCCACCCACCGCGCCCCGTCTGGTCGGCAGGCCGGACGCGAGGCGGCGCCCGGACTTCGACGTCGTGCTCGCGGGTGGAGGGCTGTCGCTCCTGTACGCGCCCGTGCTGGCCGGCTTCGGCCTGAAGGTCGGCGTGTTCGAGCGGGCCCGGGCGGCGGCGGTGCATCGCGAGTGGAACATCAGCGGCTCGGAGCTGGCGCCCCTCACGGCCAGTGGCCTCTTCACGCCGCCGGAGGTGGAGTCCCTCATCGTCGCCCGCTACGAGCGCGGCGTGTGCCGCTGGCATGGCGGAGGCGAGTACCCGGTGCGGGGCGTGCTCGATCACTCCATCGACGCGGGCCGGTTCCTCTCCGAGGTGCGCCGCCGCGCCGAGCTGCGCGGCGTGTCCTTCCACGACGGCCAGACCCTGGTGGGCCTGCGCGAGGGCCCCCACTGCGTGCGCCTGTTGTTCGAGCGCGCCGGGGGCGGATGGAGCGACGTGACGGCGCGCGTGGTGCTCGATGCGCGGGGCTCTTCCAGTCCCCATGCGACGGGGGATCTGATCTGCCCCACGGTGGGCGGGGTGCTCTCCGGGTTGAAGCAGGGCCGTGCTCCGGACGAGGTGGATCCCCGGGTGGGCGACATCCTGGTGACGACCGAGGGCGTGGACGGGGGACGCCAGTACATCTGGGAAGGCTTTCCCGGACGCGCGGGCGAGACCACGGTCTACCTCTTCTATTACGCGCGGGCGCGCCGGAGCCGGGAACATGGGCTGCTGCCGCTCTATGGGCGGTTCTTCGAGCGGCTCGGTCGCTACAAGCGGGGCGAGCCGCGCCTGCTCCGGCCGACGTTCGGCTATATCCCGGGCTGGTCGCGGTTGACTCCCGCCCCGAGGGCGCCGGAGCGCCGGGTGGTGCTGGTGGGGGACGCGGCCGCGCGCCACTCGCCCCTCACCTATTGTGGCTTCGGCGGGATGATGCGCTCGTTCCTCCCCGGCTCCAGGGCGCTCGCGGAGGCGCTCGCGCGAGAGCGCTTTCCTCCCGGCCCCATCGTCCATGACACACCCCTGCATTGCGTGACGGGGTTGCTGGCGCTCTCCATGGCCATTCCCTCGCGTGCTCCGGAGCGCCGCGACGAGGTGAATCAATTGCTGGATACGGCCTTCGCCGTCCTCCACTCGCTGGGCAACGATTCCTACGCGGCCCTGCTCAAGGATCAGCTGGAGGGGCGCGACTTCGCGCGGTTCCTCGGGGGGATCGTGCGGCGGCGGCCCCAGGTGATCCGGGAGCTGCGCACGCTCGCGCATACCGGTCCGTTCGCGCTCGCCCGCTGGCTGGAGGGGTTCTCCCGCCTGTTGCTCAACCCGTTCCTCGCACCCTGATGGGAGGTGGGCCCCATGCGCCTGCCATTCGAGTGGTCGAAGCTCTCCATTCCCCGGTTGTCTCCCGAGAAGCTCCCGCCCGCGCGTCTGGCTCTCCGGTCGAGCGCTCCCGGGGGCGTCACCACGGCGGTGGTGGGCGGGGGGCTCGCGGGCCTGGCGGCCGCCACGGTGCTCGCCGAGCGCGGTGTCTCCGTCACGGTCATCGAGCGGGAGCCGTACCTGGGCGGCCGGGTCGGAGGCTGGCGGGAGCGGCTGGCGGATGGCGAGCCGTTCGACATGGAGCGCGGCTTCCATGCCTTCTTCCGGCAGTACTACAACCTGCGCGCGTTGTTGCGCCGGGTGGATCCCCGCGCGGAGCGCCTGCTCGCGCTGGACGACTATCCCTTGCTGGGCCCGGAGGGGCGCCGGGAGTCCTTCTCGGGCCTTCCCGCGCGGCCTCCCTTCAACCTGGTGGGGCTCGTGGCCCGCACGCCGTCGCTGCGGCTCAAGGACCTGCTCCACCTCGAGACGCGCTCGGGCCTGGCGATGCTCACGTTCGACATGGAGCGCACGTACGCCCGGTTCGATCACCGCAACGCGCGCGAGTTCCTGGACTCGCTCCGCTTTCCGCCCCATGCGCGGCGCATGCTGTTCAATGTCTTCGCGCACTCCTTCTTCAACCCGGAAGAGGAGATGTCGGCGGCCGAGCTGTTGATGATGTTCCACTTCTACTTCATGGGGAATCCGGAGGGCCTCGTCTTCGACGTGCTCGATCAGCCCTTCTCGCTGGCGCTGTGGCATCCGCTGCGCCGCTACCTGGAGTCGCTGCGGGTGGACTTCCGGCTGTCCCAGTCGGTCACCGCGGTGGAGCCCCGGGTGGATGGGAAGTTCCGGTTGCAGGTGGAGGGGCAGGAGCCGCTCGCCGCGGACGCGGTGGTGCTCGCCACGCCGGTGCCCGCGCTCCAGCGGATCGTGGCCCGGTCACCGGAGCTGCTCGATCGCGCGTGGCGCGCGCGGGTGGAGGGGCTGGCGTTGACGTCGCCGTTCGCGGTGTGGCGGCTGTGGTTGGACCGACCGGCGCGGCCCGGGCGTGCGCCGTTCGCGGGGACGACGGGGGTGGGGATGATCGACAACATTTCGCTCTATCACCTGTTCGAGAGCGAGAGCCGGGACTGGGCGGCGCGCACGGGGGGCGCGGTGGTCGAGCTGCATGCCTACGGCCTGCCCCGAGGGGTGGACGATGCGGAGGTCCGGAGGGACCTGCTGGCCGGCCTGCACGCGTTCTACCCGGAGTTCCGCGACGCGCGGGTGCTGGAGGAGCGCTTGCTGTGGCGTCAGGACTGTCCGGCGTTCGCGCCGGGCTCCTTCGCCTCGCGGCCGGGGCCGGAGACGCCCTCGTCCCGGGTGGCGCTGGCGGGGGACTTCACGCGTCTGCCCATTCCCACGGCGTTGATGGAGCGGGCGGCCACCTCGGGCTTCCTGGCGGCCAATCACCTGCTCGCGGGCTGGGACGTCCAGGGCGAGGACATCTGGTCCGTTCCGCGGCGGGGCCTGCTGGCCGGGGTGCCGCTGCTGGACTGAGGGGCGGGAGGCGCCTGCCCCCTCTCAGGGAGCAGGCGCGGACTCACCGGGGTTCAGGGATAGGTGATGGACGTCACGTAGCCGGCCGTGGTCGGGCTACACGCTCTTGGGTACGTGTAGGCGCTGCTCTCGTACGACCTCGGGAACGTCTGGGGAGCCTTGCCTGACTTGCGCACCGTGATGGAGGCGGTGACGGGCGAGTCGGGGCTGGGTGAGGGATTGAAATCCGCGGTCTCGAAGCAGACGTGATAGGTGCCGCTGGGAGGAGTCTTGCCCGAGGCCCAGAAGATGTTCTCCGGTCCCTGGCCCGTGTAGTCATCCTGATCCTTCTGGCCACCGTCCGTGCCCGGGTTCGGGCCCATGTTGTCGGACGAGATCAGCTTGCCAGTGGGCGTGGTGACCATCAGGTCCCCATCACCCGGGCGGCCCCACGTCGCGCTGATCTGGAGGCTGCCACCGCCGCCCACACAGCTCGACCCCACACAGGACTGACCCTCGCCGCAGGCCTTGCCGCAGCCTCCGCAGTGGGCCGCATCAGAAGTCGTATTCACACAAGCGTTTCCACAGGCCGTCCTGGGGGCCTCGCAGGTGCAGGTGTAGCTGCCCGGGGTGTTGGTGCACGTCTGCGCGGAGGCGCAGGTTGTCGGCTCGGTGCACTCGTCGATGTCGGTGCACGTGGAGCCATCGCCCGTGTAGCCCGCATTGCACGCACAGGTGAATCCACCCGTCGTGTTGGTGCAGGTGGCATGGGCATCGCAGGTGTCCGTGTTGCTGGCGCACTCGTCGACGTCGGTGCACGTGGTGCCATCGCCCGAGTACCCCGCCTCGCAGGCACAGGTGAATCCACCCGGCGTGTTGGTGCAGGTGGCATGGGCATCGCAGTTGTCCGTGTTGCTTGCGCACTCGTCGATGTCCGCGCACATGGTGCCATCGCCCGAGTAGCCGGACTTGCAGGTGCAGACGGCGCTTCCGGACGTCTCGGTACAGAGGGCATTGGCATCGCATTTCACCGAGCCGTCGGCACATGAACCCGTCTGCCGGGTACAGCGGCTCGGCGCACCCGTGCACTGCCATCCCCGCTCCACCTGGCAGGCTCCGTCACACCCATCGCCCCCGGCTTGCTGGCCATCGTCACAGCTCTCCTGCTGCTGGACGACGCCGTCGCCACATCCTCCAGCGGAGGGATTTTCACCGGTGGTGGGACCACACCCGGCCGCTCCCAACACGAGCCCGAGAACACATACGAAACGCCGCACTGCATCAGTCATGGGGAATCGCTCCTTGAGTGTCGCGCATCCTGCAAGCGACCTGCCCCGCTGTCTGCTCTCTTGATGCCGAATCCCACGAGGCACCCCGGACGCTCCGGGGGTGGGTCCGGTGGAGGGCGAGGCGCACTCGCCTCGCACGTTAGACTCTCCAGGCGATGGACGGCCGGTGATGGCCGGGTCCTGCGTGAGGCTGGAGGAGACAACGGCATGAAATCCAGACGCAATACGTGGATGGCCTTGTGGGTGGTGGCCGCGGGGAGCGCTTGTGGCACCACGGAGTCCCAGGAGCCGGAGCCCGTCAAGGGCGTGAGGAACCTGGCCGAGCACTGCGAGGTGCCGCCCCCCTTCACGGGCAACTTCGAGCCCGAGCTTCAGTGGGCGTGGACGGGCAGCGCGGTGCTGCCCGACCACAAGCAGGTGATGATGACCCCGGCGGTGGTGGACGTGAACGGGGATGGCACTCCGGACATCGTCTTCAGCTCCTTCGCCGGTGGCAACTACAGCGCGGACGGCGTGTTGCGCGCTATCAGTGGCGATGACGGCCATGCCTTGTGGACGGTGACGGACGCCTCGGCCCGGGTGAAGCCGGGCGCCAGCATCACGGCGGGTGACCTCGATGGTGATGGGCAGGTGGAGATCTGCGGCATCCCCGAGAACGGGCGCGGCATCATCTGCTTCGAGCACGACGGCACCTTCAAGTTCCGCTCGGCCGAGGCCGCGTACGACTACAACGAGTGGGGTGGCCCCTCGCTGGCGGACCTGGACGGTGACGGCTCCGTGGAGATCCTCGATGGCAACCGCGTCTACAGCCACACCGGGCAGTTGTCGTGGGTGGGCGGCGATTCCATGGGGGGTGCGCACTCCACCGGGCCCGTGTCCTTCGCGGTGGACCTCGACCAGGATGGCAAGCTGGAGGTGATCAACGGCCGCTCGGTCTACAACTTCGACGGCACCTTGCGGTGCAACAACCCGAACGTGCCGCACGGCTTCGCGGGCGTGGCCAACTTCGACGCCGACGCGGCGGGGGAGATCGTCGTGGCGGGCCGCGGCAAGGTGAGCCTGCTCGACGATGACTGCTCGCTGTTGTGGACCCGGGACGTGTATGTGACGGGCCACTCCGCGGCTGGCCACGGTGGCCCGCCCACGATCGCGGACTTCGATGGCGACGGCCAGCTCGAGATCGGTCTGCCCGGCGAGTGGAACTACACCGTCTATGGCTCCGACGGCTCGGTGAAGTGGTCCAGCTCCATCCAGGACTACAGCTCGGGCCGCACCGCTTCCACCACGTTCGACTTCGAGGACGATGGCAAGCTCGAGGTCGTCTTCGCGGACGAGGCGTACCTGCGCATCTACGACGGCGTCACGGGCGCGGTGCGTTGGCAGACGCGCAACAGCTCGGGCACCACGCACGAGTACCCGCTCGTCGTGGACGTGGATGGGGACAACGCCGCGGAGATCATCGTGGTGTCCAACAACCACGCCTACCCGGGCCAGAACGGCATCCGCGTGTTCCACGACGCCAGGGAGGGCTGGGCCAATACCCGGCGCGTCTGGAACCAGCACGCGTACTCGGTCACGAACGTCAACGACGACGGCGCCATCCCGGTACACGCGGCTCCCCATTGGCTCCACCCGAAGCTCAACGTCTTCCGCGCCAACGTCGCTAACTACCTGGGCGAGGGTCCCAGCCCCTACGCCGCCCCGGACCTCGCCGCTTCCCGCGTGACCGCCACGTGTGATGGCGAGGGCCTGCTCGTGCTCGGCGCGAGTGTGCTCAACCAGGGCGAGGCCCCCGTGGGGGCGGGCGTGAAGGTGGCCTTCTACAAGGGCAGTCCCGCCTCGGGTGGCACGCTGCTCGGCGTGACGGCCGTACCGGAGCCCCTGCCCGTGGGAGGCAGCGCCACCGCCACGCTCCAGGTGGCCTCCTCCTTCACGGGCACCGCCGAGGTGTGGGCCGTGGTGGACGATGACGGCACGGGCCAGGGGAGCACCTCCGAGTGCCTCGAGGACAACAACGGCGCCTCCGCGCTGGCGGAGCTGTCGTGCGAGGTGTCCCCGGCGAACAAGCCGCCGGTGGCCCTGTGCCGTGACGTCACCGTCAACGCCGACGCGTCCTGCCTCGGTGGCGCCAGTGTGAACGGTGGCAGCTACGATCCGGACAACGGGCCGTCGCCGCTCGCCGTGACCGAGGTGCCCTCCGCGTCCTTCGGTCTGGGCACCCACCCGGTGACCCTGACGGCGTCGGATGGAGAGGCGAGCGACCAGTGCGTGGGCCATGTCACCGTGGTGGACGCCACGAAGCCCGCGGTGGGCTGCCCCGACTCGCAGGTGCTCGACACGTGCTCGCTGGCGGGGGCCTCCGCCTCCTTCGAGCTCTCCGCCACCGACAACTGCGGCTCGCCCGCCGTCACGTGCTCGTATGACTCGGGTGCCACCTTCCCGGTGGGCGAGACGTCCGTCACCTGCTCCGCGAAGGATGCCTCTGGCAACAGCGCGTCCTGTGGCTTCAAGGTGCAGGTGCGTGGGGACTCGACGCCGCCCGTGCTGCACTGCCCCACGGCGCCGGTGGTGGTGGAGAGCTGCGCGGGAAGCGCCCCGGCCTCCTTCGAGGTCTCCGCCACGGACAACTGTGGCCCCGTGCCCGTCACGTGCTCGCGGGCCTCCGGCTCCTCGTTCCCGGCGGGCAATACCTCCGTGTCCTGCTCGGCGACGGACGCCTGGGGCAACTCGGCCTCGTGTCTCTTCACCGTCCAGGTGCGCGGCGCGGGCTCGTCCACGCCGCCCACCCCGGGCGCGGATCGGGGCCTGGAGCTGTGGTCGCCCAACCACAAGTACGAGTCCCTGCCCGTCTCGCTGTCGGAGTGCGCCGCCCCGGCGAAGGATGCGTGCGGCGGCTCGCTGCCCCTGGAGCAGTACGGGCGCATCCTGCGCATCACCTCGGACGAGGTGGAGGACGCCAACGGCAACGGTGATGGCCGCACGTGCGACGACATGATCATCGACGGCCCCACGTCCATGCGGCTGCGCTCCGAGCGCGAGGGCACGGGGGACGGCCGCGTCTACACCGTGACGTACGTGGTCGCCGCTCCCGGCGGGGTGCCCACGCAGGGCACCTGCCACGTCTACGTGCCGCACGATCAGTCCGGCCGGGGCGCGGTGGACAGCGGGGTGAAGTTCTGTGTCGGCGAGGGCTGCCCGCCGGGCACCGCGGAGCACAGCCCCCTGTGCAAGTGAGCCGTTGACGCGCTGAAACGCACGAGGGCCCGGGACCGGATCCAGCCGGTGCCCGGGCCCTCTTTTTCGTGCCTCGTGCCGCCCGAGGACTACGCCGGGTGCTCCCGCTCAGCTCTGGGGCACCGACCAGCTTCCCGTCCACGTCAGGGGCGTGTCCGGGTGGAGGGAGGTGAGCGTATAGGTGCAGTGCTTGGCACCGCTCGGCTCCGGGCTCCGGATGGTGACCAGCGGGGACAGGCGCGAGCCGCGCTCCGTTCCAGCGTACTGCACTTCGTACTCCTTGCTGCTGGTGCTGGTGGTGACGCTCTCACCGCGCTCGGTCCTGCGTGTCGTGGTGCACTCGGTCTCGAGCTTCACGCGCCAGGCGCCCTTGCTTCCCACCTGGGGCACCTTGAGCTCGGCGCGCATCATGTACTCACCCGGGGGCAGATCCTCCGTGCTGGCGCCGAGATACTCCTGACACTCACGGCCCTGACCCTTGCAGATACCGATGCTCTGCTCGTCCCAGGGCTGCACGCCCGCCCGCACGTCCGAGAGGAGAGGACCCACCAGACCCTGCTCGAAGGACGTCAGCCCCGCGGAGGGGCTGGCCGTCGGAGTCTGATTGGCGCACTGCTGGGTGCTCACCGTATTGCCTTCGCCAGAGCAGGCGAGGAGTGCCCCCGAGACCACCACTCCCATGAATGTCCGCATGTTCTTCTCCTGTCACCCGAGGCGGGCCTGGGCCCGCGCGAGTGGTGGCTTTGTAGCGGAGGCGGTGAGGGCTGACTTCCACGAGCCCGCCAACTGGTTGAATGGGCGCGCCAGCCGTTGGTTACGCCTTCCGCTCGGTCCTGGAGAAGCTTTTCGGCTCAGGGCGCGGGCGTCAGCTCCGGCAGCATCGGGACCCGCCGCGTCCCGGGGCCGTTGGGTGTCGAGGCGCTGTTGTTCGTCACCCGCCGCATCTTCGAGCGGAGGAGGGGGAGATCCTTGCGCAGGGCGGACACGAACGCGGAAGGGGCGGTGGGCTCCACGTAGAAGGCGACCGTGGCCCCCGTCGCGTCCGTGACATAGGCGCCGAAGTCCTGCAGGGCCTGGGCGACCATCTTGCCTTGCGGCGAGAGGCCCAGCGCGTTGATGTCCACCGAGGGGGGAATGGCGAAGTAGGCCCCCATGGGCACGTGGCCCTTGTAGGTCGTCTCGCTGCCCCAGTCCTGCTCGGTGGCGGGCCAGACATAGCCCTTCGCCGTGCCGTAGCCGTTCGCGTCGTAGCCGCTGGCGCCCCCGCTGTAATAGAGCTGGACGCGATCGACGGCCACGGCCAGGGCGTGTTGGATCTTCCCCGTGTACTTCGGATGGGTGGAGTCGGTCTCCCAGCCGCGGATGAGCCCGCCAATCGCCGAGCCGCCATAGGCCCGCACGCCATTCGCCGGCCCGATGCCACTGCCGTGGAGATCGATCTCGTGGTGCCGCCCGGCCCGGTAGGCCGTGGTGGATTGCCGCGTCACGTTCCAGGCTTCCTCGATGGTCGTGCGCGTCGGCTGGATGACGTGCATGTGCTTGTCGGTGCCATTGGCGATGACGGCCGTCGCGGGAATGTAATAGGACCCGCTGCGCGAGGAGTCGTTGTAGTCCGTCACCTTGGCCCAGGGATCGCTCGAGGAGGCGAAGGTGATGGGGTGGGAATAGACATCCCAGTTGGCCCAGGTGTTGATGGTCATGCCATTGATGCTCGTGGCGATGAAGTCCCGGGTGGCGGGATCCGCCGCGTCCGCGTACGTCGCCCCGGTGCCGATGGGCAGGTTCCAGACGGAGTTCGAGCGGAAGGGTTGCAGCGTGGCGTCGCGAGTGACGGCCGGGGCCTCGCTGGCGGTGCCATCCCCGTCCGTCTGGACGGGCGCTTCGGCCGTGCCGTCACATGCCGACTCCAGGGCCAGCAGCGGCAGCAGCACGCAGAGGGGGGCGCACCTTCGCGCGCGCTGAGCGGGTCGTGAAACCGGAATCATCTTCTCTCCTCGCGTCTTCATGCGTGAATTCACTCTTTATTCGTGAATACCATGAAATCAAGGACTGTGGAGTCCCTGCGCACGCCTCGAGGCCCAGCCCGCGGTGGGCCGCGGTGACCAGGGCAGTTCTGGTTCCCGTTGCCTGTTGCATGCGTCCCGGCACCTTCCGCTGATCAGGATGGCAGGGGCACCTTCATGCCCTCGGGAGTGCTGGGCAGGTCAGGGAGGGGGAGAGCTGACTTTGTGGGGCCCTCGACATGTTCCACAGGTGATGTGGAGCAGGGGCGCTTCGTCACCACGAAAGAAGGAGAGCCCATGACGATGGCCGACGGGCATGGACGTGACGCGGGGTGGGCGGTTTCCGTTCCCTCCTTTCCCAAACTGCTTGTCCAGGTGGGCGCGAGCCTTCATGCCACGCTGATCGTCGACAGCCTGGGGCGGATTCTCCGGATGGACCACCTGCTGGCTTCCCTGGCCGGGTGGGGGGACGGGGCCTCGTTCGAGGGACGGGCCTTCGAGGAAGTGCTCCACCGCCTCCCCTGGCTCACCCAGGCCCTCCGCACGGCGCTCGCCGGGAGGGAGACGGTCTGCGAGGGCGGCACGCCGGGACGGCGGCTGAGGGCCCTGGTGCTTCCCGTCTTCGAGGACGGCGGCCTCTGCCTGGGGGCATGCGCACGCTTGAGCGCATGCGAGCCCGAGCGCGCCGAGTCGGCCCGCCACGAGGCCCTGCGGCGGGAACTCACCCGGACCCAGCGGCAATACGAAGAACTCCTCAACACCCTGGGCGCCATCGTCTGGGAAGCCGATGTGGACTTTCGTTTCACCTTCGTGAATCGACAGGCGGAGCGCCTGCTCGGCTTTCCTTTCCTCCAATGGATCCAGGAGCCGGATTTCTGGGATGCCCACGTGCACCCGGAGGATCGTGCGTGGGCCCGGGCCTACTGCAGGAATGCGACTCGGGAGGGCAGGCCCTATGAGTTCGAGTACCGCATGGTGGCCGCGGATGGACGCGTCGTGTGGTTGCGGGCTTTCGTCACGGTGCTCGGAGAGGAGGAGCATCCCCTGAAGCTGCGCGGTATCCTGGTGGATGTCACCGAGCAGCGCCAGGCCCGGGACAAGCTCGAGCAGATGGTCTCGTTGCTGAGCGCCACGTTCGATTCCATCACGGATGCCGTGCTCGTGGCGAGCAGCAACCGGCGGCTCATCGCCTTCAACAAGCGGTTCCAGCGGTTATGGGGGCTCTCCGATGAGCTGCTGAGCGGGGATCCGGACCACATGAAGTCCCTCGCGTTCGCGGTGGCCCAGGTCAAGGATCCGGAGCGCTTCACCGCGCGGATCCTCGAGATGTATGAGGCTCCCGAGAAGGAGGGCGTCGACATCGTCGAGCTGCGCGACGGGCGCATCCTCGAGCGCACCACGTTGCCCCAATGGCTGGGCAGCACCATCATCGGACGCATCTGGAGCTACCGCGACATCACGGCCGAGCGCCAGGCCCGGGCGGAGCAGGAGCGGGCGTTCGCGGCCGAGCAGCATGCCCGCGAGCGGATGGAGGAGTCGTTCGCCCTGCTCGACACCTTCTTGAACAACGCGCCCATCGGGCTGGGCTTCTTCGGCCTTGATTTGCGCTTCATCCGGCTCAACGACGCGCTGGCCGCGCTCCACGGCAAGAGCCGGCACGAGGAAGTGGGCCGGGCTCTCCATGAGCTGTCTCCTCGGGTGGCGGCCACCGTCGAGCCCTTGCTGCGCCAGGTCCTGGACACCGGCGAGCCCATCATCGGATTCGACACGGCACTCGAGGTGCCGCCCACCCCGGGCCAGTTGCGGCACTGGCGCGCCAGCTACTACCCCGTGCGGACGACGAGCGGCAAACTGGTGGGCGTTGGTGCCGTGGTCGTCGAGTTGACGGCGGAGCGTCACGCCCAGGCGGAGCGGGAGCGGCTGCTGCGCGAGGCACACGAGGCCATCCAGATTCGCGATGACTTCCTCAGCATCGCCTCGCACGAGCTGAGGACTCCCCTCACCCCCCTCAAGCTCCACCTTCAGTTGCTCAATCAGCGGTGCGCCTCCGGTCAACCCCTGCCGCCCCAGCTCGCGCGCAAGGCACTCGCCCAGGTGGACCGGCTCTCGGGGGTGATTTCCGACATGCTGGACTCCTCGCGCATCCAGGCGGGTCTGCTGGCGCTGGAGCGCGAGCCCCTGTCGCTCCAGGAACTCGTTCGTGACGTCGTGGCGGACTTCCGCCCGCACTGTCCCGAGCACCCGCTGGAGTACGCGGAGTGCGCGCGGCGGCTCGTCGTCCGGGGAGATAGGGGCCGGCTCGCGCAGGTGCTGGCGAACCTGCTGGAGAACGCCCGCAAGTACAGCCCCCTGAAGGGGCCCATCCGCGTCACGCTCGCCCCGTGCGGAGCGGAGGCGCTCGTCTCCGTCTCGGATTGTGGAATCGGCATTCCGGTGGATCAACAGGCCCATCTCTTCGAGCGCTTCTTCCGGGCCCGCAACGCCCCCATCTCTGGCTTTGGCGGGCTGGGGCTCGGGCTCTACATCTGCCGGCACCTTGTCGAGCGTCACGGGGGCCGCATCTGGGTGGAGAGCGAGCCGGGCCACGGCTCCACCTTTCGCTTCACCCTGCCGGTGGAGGACTGAGCCGCTACGGAGAGGTGCCGGCGGGTGGTAGGGTGGGGCCTCCTCATGAGCGGCCTCTTGCGCACCCTCCATCGGCACCGTCTGCGGCGCCGGCCCTTTCCTCCTGAGTGGCTCGGCCACCTGGAGCGCCATGTCCCCTTCTTCGAGGAACTCGCGCCGGAGCCGCGCCAGCGCTTCCTGGAACTGCTCAAGCTCTTCGCCTGGGAGAAGGAGTTCATCGGGGCGGGAGGCTTCACCATCACCGATGAAGTGCGGGTGGTGGTGTCCGCCACGGCCGTGCGCCTGGTGCTCTATCTGGACTTCTCCTATTACGACCGGCTGCGCGAGGTCATCGTCTATCCGGACGCCTTCAGGATTCCGGATCGCACGGGCGTGGTGTTGGGCGAGGCGAAGAACTGGGGGAGCGTCATCCTGTCGTGGCGCTCGGTGCTGGCGGGGTTGCGCAACCCGCATGATGGCCACTCCACGGCCACGCACGAGTTCGCCCATGTCCTGGACCGGGAGGATGGGGCGTTCGACGGCACGCCGGAGCTGCGCCGCTACTCGCACTACGCGGCGTGGGCCTCGGTGATGGGCGAGCACTTCCACAAGCTGCGCGAGGGCCGGCGGCTGGAGCGGCAGGTGATGGATGACTACGGTGGGGTGAACGAGGCCGAGTTCTTCGCCGTGGCCACCGAGTCCTTCTTCGAGAAGCCGCACCAGATGCGGGAGAAGACGCCGGATCTCTACGAGGAGCTCAAGCGCTTCTACGGGTGGGATCCCGCGCTCGGGCGCTGAGCGGGGGACGGGTACACGGTTCCTCGGAAACGCTCAGGAAGTTTCGAGCACGAACAAAAGACCAGCCCACCGTGTGCGATGAGCCGTCGGGGAATGACTCGACTACCCGACAGTCAGCCTGACGTGCGCCGGGTCGACTGACATGTGATGTGGATCACAGCGAGGGCGCGGGAGGTGCTGGTATGTTTTCTCATACCAGGGTTGGGAAGGGCCCGTCCCTGGGGGATGACTCCCCACTTCCTTTTCATCAAAGGTCACCGCCGTGTCCACTCCCGCCCAAAGCAATACACCCGCATCCGTCGAGGAGAAGACGGGGCCCGATACCTTCCTCTTCGGCGCCTCCTCGGCCCCCGCGGACCCGAAGCAGCTGTATCGCTACGACTACAAGAAGCTCGCGCCGCTCGCGATGATCGCAACGCTGCCGAAGGCGGAGAAGCCGAGCCACCAGTGGATGATGCAGTGCGTTCAGTTGTCCCTCCGCGCCGTCCACAATCGCTTGCATTGGGATGACGCGGTCTCGTACACGGACGTGGATACGGCGGAACTCGATCTCAATGAGTTGGGCCTCGGCACCGTGAACCTCGACGCGGCTCCACTCCACGCGGTGAAACCACACGAGGCCGCGGCGATGGCTCCGGCCGACTTCCATCAGATGAGCCCGGAGCAGTTCGCGGCGGCGTTCCCTGGCGAGGAGGGCCCGGTGTCCTTCGGCGGAGAGGAGTCCAAGCCGGGCGTGCTCGCCGTGCTCAAGATGGTCGCGACCATCTCCCGCGAGCTCATCCAGAAGGGCGTCACCGATCCGCTCGGCATCCTCGAGTTCGTGCTCAATCGGGCCAATGTCCACAGGACGGGGCGCCCCAAGTCCCTCGACGACTACGCGCGCTTGTTCGCCACGTTCGAGCGGCCCTGGTTCGCCGACCGGTACGACTCCGACGAGGTCTTCGCCTATCTGCGCGTGGCGGGCTTCAACCCGCTGGTGCTCCAGCGGGTGGCGACGCCGGGAGAGAAGTTCCCGGTCACCGACGCGCAGTTCCGCGTCTCTATCGGCGACACGGGGGACTCGCTGGCCCTGGCGGGCTCCGAAGGTCGGCTCTTCCTCTGTGACTACGCGGCCCTGGCGCGCGTGAAGAATGGCAACTTCCCCGCTGGCCCCAAGTACTGTTTCGCCCCGCTCGCCCTGTTCGCGCTCCCGCGCGGCGGCTCGAGGGCGCGGCGGCTCCATGCGGTGGCCATCCAGTGCGGTCAGGATTCGCGCAACCACCCGGTCTTCACGCCGGCCGACGGCGACGCCTGGAGGAAGGCGAAGCTCGTGGTCACCGTCGCGGACTTCAACCACCACGAGCTGATCTCCCACCTGGGTCGCACCCACCTGCTGATCGGTCCGATGGTGATCGCCACGCGCCGGTGCATCCCCGACGAGCACCCGGTGAGCACGCTGCTGCGGCCGCATTTCGAGGGCACGCTCAACATCAACGACATGGCCCAGGCCACGCTGGTGGCGCCCGGGCATGAGGTGGACAAGTCGCTCGCCGGGACCATCTGGGAGAGCCGGAGGGTCGCCGCGGAGAGCCTGCTCGCCAAACCCTTCAACGAACTCTTCCTGCCCGCCGACCTCGAGGCGCGCGGCGTGACCAGTGCCTCGTTCGACTACCCATACCGCGAGGATGCCCTGGCGCTCTGGCACGCGATCGACGAGTGGGTGAGCAGCTACGTCAAGCTCTACTACGGCTCCGACGAGCAGGTGCGGGCGGACGCGGCGCTCCAGGCCTGGGCGGCGGAGATCGTCTCGCAGGAGGGCGGACGCATCCCGGGTTTCGGGGACGCGGGGGACGGGCGCATCCAGACCGTCGCGTACCTGTGCCAGGCGCTCACGATGATCATCTTCACGGCCAGCGCGCAGCACGCGGCCGTGAACACTCCCCAGGCGGAGCTGATGACCTACGCGCCGGCCACTCCGCCCGCTGCGTACCGGGCGGCCCCGCTCTCCGAGCTGGACTCCGAGAACAGCGACTACCTCGACTACCTGCCGCCGCTCGAGATGGCCGCGCTCCAGATGGATTTCCTGCACATGCTGGGGGGCGTGTTCTACACCCGGCTCGGCCACTACGAGACCCACTGGTTCAAGGACAAGCAGGTGGCGGAGCCGCTCGCCCGCTTCCAGAAGAAGCTCGATGACATCGAGGCGCTGATCACCGAGCGCAACCACACCCGCTTCGGCCCCTATCCGTTCCTGCTGCCGAGCCGGCTCCCCCAGAGCATCAACATCTGAGCCGTCAATGGCGGCACCGCCCGGTGGCGCCCGAGTGCGCACACCGGACCCACGTGCCGGTCCTTCTCATGCGGCGGCCGCCACACGCGTGGTGGCCAGTTGCCGGAGCGCTCCTGGCGAGGGCATCCACTCCACCAGTGACACCGTCGCCCCTCCGTCCGGGTGGGGCTCGGCGACCACCGCGGTGAACCGCGTCTCCAGCTTCGCCAGCCGCTGCCGCTGGGGCTCCAACCCGGGGTTGTTCCGCAACTCATCGAGGAAGTCGGCCCAGTCCGAATCGGGCGCCTCCGGCGACGGCAGCCGCATCAGCCAGATCCAACTGCCGGAGTTCGCGTAGAGCACCTCGGCGTCCTGCTTCCAGCGCGCCGCGTGGGTGTGACCGATGATGACCGCCCCCGCTCCAAACTTCTTCGCCAGACGCTGGGCTTCCTTCGACTCCGCCTCGGTGGGCTCCAGGCTGAGGTAGCGCTGGCCGCTCTGACCCACGAACAGCCGCTGCATGCGCGCGTAGGCGCCCAGGGCGGCGCGGGCAAGCTTGATGCGTGTCTGCTGGCTCGGTTCCACCTCGTCTCCACCGAAGCTCACGGGGGAGGGGCCCATCACTTCCTCCAGCTCTCGCCGCTCCTCGTCGGTGAGGTTGGCCTCGTCCACCCTCTGGGCCAGCCCCAGGTCTTCCTCGACCGGTGCATTGGGGTCGAAGGCGAGCGGCACCTGCGACTTGCGGAACAACTGCCAGAGGATGTCGAAGGTGGTGTTCTGGAACAGCAGCCTCACCGCCGAGGGATTGACCGCCAGCGCTGCCATCACCGCGCCCTGGAAGTCCGGCACCAGCAGGTCCGCGAAGCGCATCCCATACCGCCGCTTGAGCGGGTTGAGCAGCGTCTTCACCAGCACGGAGCCCGCGGCGTACTTGTAATCCCCGGCATGCGCACTGGCCGGAGCGCCAGGCCCGGGCAGATGGGCGTACTCCACCTTGTTCCAGTTGTCCCCGTGGTCTCCATGGGTGAGCAGCAGCCGAGCCCCGCCCACGTCGAGTAGCTCCGGTGCGTCTCCGCGATGGATCAGGAGCCTGGCGGCGATGTCCGGTGGCTGGCGCAGCGCCTCGCGCAGCACGGCCTGCACCTCGCCCAGCGCCAGTTCGATGTCGTGGTTGCCCAGGCGCACGAGGACTTCCCCTCCCACGGCCAGCAGACGCCCCAGCGAGGCGAACACCGTCGCGGTGGAGGGCATGGAGACGAGCGCTCGCGCCTGCCGCACCGCCCGCTCCACCTGGAGCTCGAGCGGATCCTCGTTCATCAGGAAGTCGACCGTGTCTCCATTCAGCACCACCCGGGTGGGGGCGCTGGCGAGGGAGTCGAGGAACGCGGGCAGAGCCGTCTCTCCCGCGAAGATGTCGTAGCCCTGTCCATTGCCCAGGTGCAGGTCGCTCAGAATGACTGTCCGCATCTCAAGACCTCGTGAAGGGATTGCGCTGTCAGGATTCACTTGCGGCTCAGCCGCGCGAGTGCAGCCGTTCCATCGCGGCCAGCCCGGCCTCCTTGTAGACCTGCTCCCAGTGGCGTAGCTGCTTGAGAGAGACGCCCACCCGTTCCGCGATGGCCCGCTGACTCTCCGAACCCGAGAGCAGCGCGAGCACCGCCTCCGCCATCTTCTCGGCGCTGGGAAGGGGCTCCGGGGCCGCCACCGGCCTGCCGAACAACGAAGCGGCGAGCTCCTGGGCCGATACGGGTCGCGCCGCCTTGCTCTCCCTCCCGGCGGAGACCGGCAATCGGACCGCGGGATCCCCCAGCAGGACATAGCCGGCGAGATCCTGGCGCAGCATCCAGAGGTGTGCCCGCTGGGTGGGGTCCACCGGATCCGGGCGGTCCGAGCGCCGGGCCTCCTCCTGCGATTCGTAGAGCGTGGTGAGCTCCGTGTTCGCATCCGTGAAGAAGCGTGACAGCGCGTTCAGACCGACTCCGGCCCGGCGCCCGGACACCAGGGAGCGCAGCAGGCCCTGGAAGCGGGAGGGCCGGTTCTTCGCCGTCGTGCCCGGGTCCTGGAAGCTGTACGACCAGGCCAGATCCATGTGGCCCACGACGGCCAGGGGCCCCTGGGGATTGGCGAGCACCGCCTTGGGCAACGCGGCGACGAAGGGCCGCTCCCCCTGTCGGGGCAGCGAGGCGAGCAGACGGTCCAACGGGCCCGTGAACTGGCCCGCCGCACGCAGCTGGGACAGCCATGGATGGAAGGCGCTCCGCGAGGGGGTCCCCGCGCCGAAGCAGGCCAGGTAGAACCAGAGGCCACCGGGGAGGAAGGGCTGGTTCGCCAGTGCCGAGGCGTCCAGCATCTGCCCGGCGCCCAGGCTCATGGCTCCCTGGAGCCCGTGCTGCGCGTCCACGGACTTCCAGCCCTGGCGAGGCGCGCCCAGCCCATGGCTCAAGGAGAACAGCACGCTCGGCTCTCGCGAGGCCGCCTGCTCCAGCAGCCTGTCCACGGACCCGTTCTCCTCATCCCCCAGCTCCAGGATCTCCTTCGCCGGGAAGTCGCCCAGTTCCTGGCGTTCGCGGCAGCGCTGGAGGCTGGGCGTGATGAGCCCCTGGTAGCCCACGCTCGTCGCCCGCGTCCCGTCATGCGCGGTGTAGAAAAGAGCGCGCGCTTGGGCGTCGGAGGGGTTCTTCTCCCAGCGCAGCACCTTCTCCACATACGCCTGGTAGTCCGCGTCCCGGGAGAACGCGAGCCGCCCGATGAAACCGTCACCGCCGAGGATCTGCTGCATCTCGAGCGAGAGCTGATCCAGATCTCCGAGCATGAGCAGGTAGCGGGGCCGATTCGCCTCCGCGACCGCTTCGTCCTGGAGCACGTGCCTCTTCCACCGAGCCGCCGTGGGGGCGTCCATGTCCGGCGGTGCCCGGTAGACGCGAACGGGCGCGCCCTGGCCCTGCTGGCGTAGCTCGCGCAGAGGCGCGATGAGCGCCAACAGCCGGTCCCCGGCGGGTCCCTCCGGCGCCACCACTCCCCAGCGCTGCGCGGGCAGCTCGTTGGGCTCCCCGCCCGGGTCCCACAGGTGCGTCGGCATGTCGCTGGCCGCGGGCCTGGGCGGGTTCAACGCCGATTCGAGTGGGAGCCCTTCCTCCAAGGTCGGGAGATGGTCGTCCGCGTGGGTCAGGAGCAGTTCGAGGTTCATGTCTGGAGTTCCCGGGGGCGCGGTCTCACTCGGGAATGCCGAGGGCGGCGCGGCCCGCCTTGCCGTAGATGGCGGCGAGGCGTTCGAGTTCGCGGCGTTCGATGCCGTATTTCGCGGCGAGCTCCTTGGGGCTCAGCTCCCCGCACATGAAGTAGCAGATGGCCTCCTCGAGCTTGTCCGCGGCGATGGGCAGTGGCGCGGGCGGGAGAGGCGAGGGGGGCGCGGCCGTGTAGGGCTTGGACCGCTTCGGCTCGACCGGGAGGCGGACCGCCGGATCCCCGAGCAGCACGTAGCCGGCGATGTCCTGCCGCATCATCCAAAGATATCCACGCCGGATCAGCTCGTCGTTCGAGGACGGGGCGCTCGTCTGGACATCTTCGTCGTGGAGGCTGGCGAGTTCGCTGTCGGTGAGCGCGAGGTAGCGGTACAGCTCGCGGAAGCCGATGCCGACCCGGTCCGACTTCAGCATCGTCTTCAGGGTGTTGATGAAGCGGCCCGGACGCTTCTTCGCGGGTGAGTCGTCCTCGCGGAAGCTGTAGGTCCACGCGAGATCGACATGGCCGACGAACGCCAGCGGACCATTCGGGTTGGCGAGCACCTTCTGCGGTGTGGCGGCGACGAAGGGCCTGCCCGTCCCCGCCAGGGTCTTCACCACGTCGGGCACGCTGGGATAGCGCCCGGCCTCGACGAGCTTGCGGAGCCAGTGCTCGTACGCGCTCGTGTCCGGAGTGCCGGCGCCGAAGCACGCGAACATGAACCAGATGCCATTGGGCATGAACGTGCGCGCGGCCAGGTCGTCCGCGCGCAGCAGTCCGTCTCGGCCGAAGCTCATGCTCCCCTGGCCCGCGAGGCGATCCGCCTCCGTCGTCCAGCCCCCCTTGGGCGCGCCAGCGCCGTGGCTCATGCTGAACAAGACGCCCGGAGCGGCGTGTGCCGCGCTCGCCAGGAACCGATCCAGACCCGGCTCCATCTCCTTGCCATGGATGTCGCACTCGTTGGTGGGAAACAGGCCCGTGCCCATCTCACCGCGCATGAGCTCGATGCCGGGGTTGATGAGTGCCTTGAATCCCGCGTCGAGTGCTCTCGAGCCGTCATGAGCCGTGTGAAGGATGACCCGGCCGGAAGCCTCGCGGGGCAGCTTCTCCGCGCGCAGGACCTTCTCGACATAGGCCTCGTAGCCCCGCTCATCGGAGAAGTGGAGGCGGCCGACATAGCCATCCGTGGACTGCATCTGCTGGAGCGCGAGCGGCACCTGATCGAAATCGCCCAGGATGAGCTGATACCGTGGCAGGTCCGTGTTCGTGTGCTCCCCCGCGTCGAAGTGCTTCTTGCGCCACTGCGCGGCCCCGGCCATGGTCATGGGCCCCGCCGGGACGCGATACTCCTTGATGGGGTGTCCTCCCTGCTGCTCCCGCCGGAGCGCGATCAGCGGTTGGATCAGCTCGCGCAGGCGGTCACCCCGGGGGCCCTCGGGGAGGATGAGACCCCATCGCTGGGCCTTGAGGTCGTTCGGGTCCCCGCCTTCCTCCCAGAAGTCGAGCGGCTCCTGAAGCTGCTCCCGGGTGCTCTCGAGCCCGACGGCCGCGTCTACGGGCGGACCTTCCTCCAGCATGGGCGTGTTCGAGTCGGCGTGGACCAACAACAGCTCGAGGTGGTCGTTGTGTCTCGGCATGGGTGTCTCTTCTTGCTGGGAGGTGGTCGGGCTCCGGCATCACGGGCCCTCGGTGCGTACTCTGAAGCCGTATTCCAGAGGGCGCTGTGACTGGCTTCACACGTCAGGTGTGAAGCCGCTCAGCCCACGGGGAGGAAGCGCACGCTCATCCCCTTGGGGCGCATGGTGCCGAAGAAGAGCTCTCCCTTGTACTCCTGGTGGGCGCCCACCTCGGGCCGGCTCGCGGTCAGCAGCGACACGAGCAGCAGCTTGATGTTGAGCAGCCCGAGCGCGCTCCCCGCACACGCCCGCCGGCCTCTGCCGAAGGGAAAGAAGTACCCGCTGCCGAGAGGGTTCTCCGCCAGGGTGTTCCCCTTCCAGCGGTCGGGCTCGAAGCGCTCGGGATCCTTCCAATGCCGGGCCGAGCGATGAAGGGGCCAACACGTGAGGAGGAGGTCGGTGTTGGGTGGCAGGACATGCCCTCCGAGGGTGACCTGCCGGTCCGGGCTCGAACAGCGCGAGTAGATGGGCACGGGAGGCAGCACGCGGAGCGACTCCAGCACCACGCGATTGAACTCCGGGCAGCTCTCGAGCACCTCGAGCATGGGGTCCAACTCGCGAGTCGCCAGCCCGCGCACCTCGGCGAGGACACGCTCCCGCACGTCCGGATGCCGCGTCAGGAGGTACAGCGTGTGGATGACCCCGCTCGTGATCGAGGTCATCCCTCCGAAGAAGATGTTGCCGAGTTGCGTCGCCAGGGTCGCATCATCGAGCGCTGTTCCCACCTGGAGCGTGGCGTGGAGGACGCTCCTGCCAGTTCCGGGTGACTGCCTGGCTTCTCGCACGAGGCGCTCGAACCGGGCTTGCCAGTGCCCGCGCGCACGCGCCCCGGCCGGGGTGAAGGGCAGGGGGATGGGCGAGTTGATCCGGTCGGTGCCCACCTTCACCAGGGTCTGGAACGTGTCGAAGAGCTCATCCTCGAGCAGCCTCCCCACGGCTTGAATCGAGAGCGCCTCGAAGGCGAGGCGCGCGATCACCGGCACGACGTCGCCCAGGGGCTCGCCGCGCGTCGCCTCGACCTGGGCGCGCACCTTCTGGCTGAGCGCTTCACGCACGGCGTGGGCGTCGAACTCGAACCCCCGCGGGCCGGTGGCGTTGCGGGCCGGGTCCGTCTCCCGCTTCTGCTTCCACCGCGCGCCGTTCGCGATGAACTCACTCGCGTCGGTGATGATGGGGAGGAACTGTTTGCGTGGACTGGCCTTGTAGTAGCTGTCGAAGTCCCCTTCGAGCACCCGCCAGATGAGTTCCGGATCCGTGACGATGAGCGTGGGTGTACCGAGGAACCAGACCAGGAGCATGCCACCGTAGCGCTCGGCGAACTGGGAGCAGACCTCCCAGGGGAGCTTTCCGATGAAGTCCTGGGCGTTCCCCAATGGAAGAGAAGGGGCGGGACCAGGAATGCCCGCGTAAGCTTTCATCCGGTGGCGCCAGAGTGCTTGGAAGGCCTTCTGGGGCAGGGTCCGTGTGCTGGATGAACTGGCATCGACTGGGGTTGGCGCGGTGTCATTCATCTGCGGATGTCTCCCTTTCTGGGGTGACGGGGCCCACATAACATCCGAATCCGGGTACATCTTGTTCTTGCCTGCTCACCTCACGAGGAAGCAGTGAGCGCCATGGTACCGTAGAGGTCTTGGGGCCGATGAATCCAATTGCCGGGTATTCCATTCAACAGACGTTGTTCACCAGTACCAGGTCCATCATCTATCGGGCGACGCGGCTCGCGGATGCGCTGCCGGTGGTGCTGAAGGTGTTGAATGCGGAGTTCCCCAGCACCGAGCACGTCGCCCGATTCCATCGCGAGTACCGCTTGACGCGGGCGCTCGCGATGGACGGAGTCATCCAGGTGCTGGCCCTGGAGCGTTTCGGAACGAGCATGGCCCTCGTCCTGGAGGATTTTGGCGGCCAGTCGCTCGCTCTCCAGCTGGGAGGCCGAGCCCTGGGGTTGTCGCGCTTCCTGCGCATGGCTCCGCGGCTCGCGGACATCCTGGGCCACGTCCACCAACGGCAGGTCATCCACAAGGACATCAACCCCTCCAACATCGTCTGGAACCCGGACACCGACGAGCTCAAGCTCATCGACTTCGGTATCGCGACGGAGTTGGTGCGCGAGACGCCCGCTGTCCTCAACCCCCACGTGCTCGAGGGAACGCTCCCCTACATGTCGCCGGAAGCGACGGGCCGCATGAACCGGGCCATCGACTACCGCGCGGACTTCTACTCGCTGGGCGTCACCTTCTATCAACTCCTCACGGGCCGGCTCCCCTTCTCCGCCACGGACCCGATGGAGCTCGTCCACTGCCACATCGCACGGGTGCCAGTGCCTCCCCACGAGCTGGTGCCTGGCGTGCCCGCCGCTGTCTCCCAGCTCGTCATGCGCCTTTTGTCCAAGCGGGCCGAGGATCGCTACCAGAGCGCCTTCGCCTTGGTGCGTGACCTGCGGCGTTGTCAGGACGAGCTCCAGGCCACGGGCCATGTCTCGTCCTTCGAACTCGGGCGTGATGACGTGTCCGAGCGCTTGCAACTCCCCCAGAAGCTCTACGGGCGCCAGCGGGAGATCGACGAGCTGCTCTCCATTTTCGACCGGGCGGCCGAGGGTCGGGCGGAACTGGTGCTCGTCGCCGGCTACTCGGGCATCGGCAAGAGCGCGCTCGTGCACGAGGTGCACAAGCCCATCGTGCAACGCCGTGGACACTTCGTCTCCGGCAAGTTCGACCAGTTCAACCGGAACATTCCCTATGACTCCCTCATCCAGGCACTGCGGGAGCTGATGCGGCAGTTGCTGACCGAACCCACGGAGCGCCTGGCTCAATGGAAGGAGAAGTTGCTGGGCGTCCTGGGCCCCAACGCCTCTGTCATCATCGACGTCATCCCCGAGGTCGAGTTCATCGTCGGAGCGCAGCCACGAGCCCCCGAGCTGCCGCCCACCGAGGCGCAGAACCGCTTCCACCTCGTCTTCGAGGGCTTCGTGCGCAGCTTCGCCGGGCCGGAGCACCCGCTGGTGGTGTTCCTCGACGACTTGCAGTGGGCCGACCTGCCCTCGCTCAAGTTGATCGAGCGGTTGATGACCGACCCGGGCACGCGGCACCTGCTCCTCGTGGGGGCCTACCGCGACAACGAGGCGGGCACGTCGCACCCGCTCCGCTCCCTTCTCGAGGAGATGCAGGCGGCTGGTGCCACCGTGGGCACCATCACCCTTGGCCCGCTGGGCCGCGAGCACTGTATCGAAATGCTCGCCGACACCCTGGGCCGCGCCCCCGCCGACGTCGAGTCCCTGGCGGAGCTCTGTCTGCGCAAGACCGAGGGCAACCCCTTCTTCCTGGGACAGTTCCTGCTGTCCCTGTCCCAGGAGGGGCTGATCCACTTCGACGCGCGGGTGGGCAGGTGGGCGTGGGACATGGACCGGCTCGTCCACACGCCCATGACGGACAACGTCGTGGCGCTGATGGCCACGAAGATTCAAAAGCTTCCGGCGGATGCGCAGCGCGTCCTCTGGCTGGCGGCGTGCATTGGCAACAGCTTCGACCTCAAGACCCTGGCCATTGTCGACGCGCGCGCGCCCCTGGAGACAGCGGAGTCGCTCTGGGCGGGGCTGCGCGAGGGGCTGGTCCTGCCCGTGGGAGACGCCTACAAGTTCATCGAGGATCGCTCCGCCGCCGCGGCCTACGTCGAGCAGGAGGAGCCGGGTGCGAGCGCCAGGGTCGTCTACCGTTTCCTGCATGACCGCGTACAGCAGGCGGCCTACTCCCTCATCCCCGAGGACAGACGGCGGGAGGTCCACCTGCGGATCGGCCGCCTGATGCGCTCGGCGCTCAGCGAGGGAGAGCGCAACGAGGAACTCTTCACCATCGTGGGACACCTCAACCTCGGTGCGGAGCTGATCACCGGGCAGGCGGAGCGGGACGAGCTGGCGGAGCTCAATCTCATGGCCGGGCGCAAGGCGCAGTCCTCCGCCGCGCATGTGGCCACGTTGGGGTATCTGGAGAAGGGGCTGTTGCTCCTGGGCCCCGAGCGCTGGACGCGGTGTTACACGCTGGCGCTCGGGCTCCACACCCAGATGGTGGAGGCGAGCTTCCTGTGCACGGACTTCCCGCGCATGGAACTCCACGCCGCCGAGGTCCTGCAACACGCTCGCGGCACGCTCGACCTGGTCCGGGTCTACGAGATGAGGATCCAGGCCTACATCCTCCAGAATCGGCTCAAGGACTCGGTTCTGACCGCACGCCGGATCCTGGCGCTGCTCGGCATCGAGTTCCCGGAACAGCCGACCCTCGAGCATCTCGCGGCCGCGCTCGCGGAGACCCGGGCCGCCATTGGAGAGCGTCGCATCGAGGACCTCATCGACCTGCCCCCGATGACGGATCCGGTGATGCTCGCGGCGACACGGATCTTCGCGATCATCGCCTCCGCTTCATTTGTCTCCGAGCCGCTGCTCTTTCCCCTCACCACGCTCCGTCAGGTCGTGATCGCGGTGGAGTATGGCAATACGGGAGCATTGGCCTATGGCCATGGCACGTATGGCATTCTTCTCGCCGAGGCGCTCGGAGACATCGACTCCGCCTATGCATTCGGAAAGCTGGCGCTGCGGCTGCTCGATCGCTACGAGGCCCGGGAGTATGTTCCACGCACGCACTTCATCTGGAACATGTGCATCCGGCACTGGAAGGAACACCTGCGTGACTGCCTTCGTGGCTTCCAGGATGTCTACCAGATGGGATTGGAGGTTGGGGATCTCGAGTTCGCCGGGTGGGGGGTGGAGTGGGCCGCGATGAGCTCCTTCCTCCTTGGGCATGAGCTCTCGGAACTCGATCAGCGAAACGCCCGGTGGGTCCAGGCCATCGCACAGCTCGAGCAGAAGAGCGCGCTGAATTACACGCGGATCCAGCATCAGGCCGTGCAGAACCTGAGGGGACTGTCCGAGCAGCCCTGGCTTCTCGTCGGATCCGCGTACGACGAGCGGACGATGCTGCCCATCCACTTCGAGGCGAACGACACATTCGGTCTCGCCACGTTCTTCACCCACAAGCTCCAGCTCTGCTTCCTGTTCGGACGCCAGGCCGAAGCGCTCGAGCAGGCCACGAGGGCCGAGCACTACCTGCGCGGGGCGGCGTCCACTCCCTATGGCCCCCAGTTCCAGCTCTTCGACACGCTCACGCGCCTGTCGCTCTACCCGGAGCTGCCCCCGGAGGAACGTGAACGCGCCATGGAGCGCATTGATGGGGGCGTGACGAAGATGAAGGCCTGGGCCCACCACGCACCGATGAACTACGGGGCCAGGCATGCCTTGCTGGAAGCGGAGCGCCACCGCGTGCGCGGCGAGGTGGAGCAGGCGCGCACGGAGTACTACCGGGCCATCTCCCTCGCCCGGGAGCACGAGTACATCAACGACGAGGCGCTCGCCACCGAGCTGTTCGCCGCCTTCCTTCGGCAGAGGGGAGAATCCGAGGTCGCGCGCTTCTTCATGGCCAAGGCGCGCCACCTCTACCACCTGTGGGGGGCCGAGGCGAAGGTGCGGGATATCGATCGCACCTTCCCGGAGTTGCGCACGGTGGCGGTGTCCTCCAATGGATCCACCACCACTGCTCCGCGCACCGCCATCAGCACCACCACCTCGTCCCAGGACTCTCATTCCTCCCATGCGCTCGATCTGGTGAGTGTCGTCAAGGCCTCGCAGGCCATCTCCGGCGAGGTCGTCCTCACCGAGCTGCTCAAGAAGCTGGTGCGCATCGTCGTCGAGAACGCCGGGGCCCGCTCGGGCCTGCTCGTGCTCGAGGGCGAGCGGCCACTCGTCGCCATGGCGCAGATCTCGCTCCAGGACGAAGCGAACACGGTCACGCTCCACGAGAACCTGGAACAGCTTCCGATTGGCTTCTCACGCGCCATCATGCGCTATGTGGAGCGCACGCAATCGGTGGTGGTGCTCGGCGACGCCTCCCGGGCGGAGGGCTTCCAGTCGGATCCCTACATCCGCGAGCGCCAGCCCAAGTCGGTGCTGTGCATGCCCATCCTCTACCAGAAGAAGCGCGTGGGCCTGCTCTACCTGGAGAACGAGCTGCTGGCCAACGCCTTCACGCCCGAGCGCTGCGAGGTGCTCGAGCTGCTGGCCGCGCAGAGCGCCATCTCCCTCGAGAACGCCAAGCTCTATGACACCCTGGAGGCCCGGGTGAAGGAGCGCACGCGCGAGCTCTCCGACACGCTGCGCACCCTGCGCGAGACGCAGAAGCAGCTAGTCCTCCAGGAGAAGCTCGCCTCCCTCGGCAGTCTCACCTCGGGCATCGCCCACGAGCTCAAGAATCCACTCAACTTCGTCAACAACTTCGCCCAGTCCGCGGTGGGTCTCATCGACGAGCTCCGCGAGGCGCTCCAAGGCCAGCGTGACACCCCGGCACGGGAGGGCACTCCGATGGTGGACGAGGTGCTCGACGAGCTGACCCTCGCCGCGACGAGGATCTCCGAGCATGGCTCGCGAGCCGACCGCATCATCCGCGCGATGCTCGAGCACGCGCGCTCGGGCGTTGGCAGACCCAGCCGGGTGGGCATCAACGAGCTCGTGCGGGAGCACGTCAACCTCACCATCGTGGGCCATGGCTCCCGGCCGGGGGCCACCATGCTCGGAGCAGTGCTCCAGGAGGATTACGACGAGCGCCTGGGCAACGAGCTCGTCACGCCGGAGAACCTCGGGCGCGTCATCCTCAACCTCACGAACAACGCGCTCTACGCGCTCGCGCTCAAGAAGAGCGCGCTGGGCGAGGCCTTTACCCCCGTGCTGGCCGTGAAGACGCGTGACCTGGGGGACCGGTTCGAAATCCGCATCCGGGACAATGGGCCGGGCATCAGCGCGGCGAGCAGGGAGAAGATCTTCACTCCCTTCTTCACCACCAAATCCTCTGGAGAGGGCACGGGACTGGGCCTGTCCATCAGCCACGACATCGTGGTGCAGGGCCACGGGGGCACGCTGGAGTTCACGAGCGAGGAAGGCCAGTACACCGAGTTCGTG